>NZ_CP025815.1:1235340-1544175 GCF_003352045.1 Sulfitobacter sp. JL08 | reverse complement strand
GACACTGGAAGGCTGGAACGTGGCGCTGCTGGAAAAAGCGGTGGACATTCTGGATGGCGCATCCAAGGGCAACAGCGCCATTTTGCACACCGGTTTTGACGCGCCCAGCGGATCGCTGGAACAGCAATGCGTCGCCGACGGATATGCAGAATATATTGATATCCATCGCCGCCTGAACCTGTCGCTGGATCGCGCAGGTGCGCTCGTGATCGCCTGGAACGACGCAGAAGAGGCCGCTTTGCCCGCGCTGATGGATCAGGCGCGCGCCAACGGGGTCACGGATATCGCCCCGCTGAGCGCGGCACAAACCCGTGAACTGGAACCGGAACTGGCGCAGGGTGTCAGGGCCAGCTTTCGCGTGCCGCGCGAATATCTGGTCGATCCATGGTCGGCCCCTTATGCCTATCTGATGCAGGCGGTGGTGAACGGCGCGCGCGTTGTGCGCAACTGCACCGTGTCTGGCGGCACGTATCACGGGGATCACTGGCAACTGGAGACCAGCCGCGGGGCGGTTCGGAGCCGCGTGGTGATCAATGCCGCCGGTCTTTATGGCGATCATGTGGACACCATGCTGATCGGCCAAAACACGTACACGATCCACCCGCGCAAGGGGCAGTTCGTGGTCTATGACAAACCCGCAGCGGCGCTGACCCGCCATATCCTGCTGCCGGTACCCACCAAAGTGACGAAAGGCATTGTGGTGTGCCGCACGATCTGGGGCAATCTGCTGGTCGGCCCCACCGCCGAAGAGCAGGATGCGCGCGACACCGCGACGCTGGACCCCGCCACACTGGACAGCCTGCGCCAGCGCGGGGCCGAGATTCTGCCGGCTCTGGCCGCACATGAGTTAACGGCGCTTTACGCCGGATTGCGCCCCGCGACCGAATTCAAGGATTACCAGATCAGCGCCCATGCAGACCGCGCCTATGTCAGTGTCGGTGGCATCCGCTCGACAGGGCTCAGTTCCGCACTTGGGACGGCGCGGCACGTGCACAAGCTTTGCGCCGGTCTGATCGAACGCGCGCCCCTGCCCGCGCCCCACTGGCCGCAGGTGCCCAATCTGGCCGAGGACGGCCCGCGTGACTGGCAATGTGCCGGCAACGGCGGCATCATCTGCCATTGTGAAAAGGTGACGCGGCGCGACATCGAAACCGCATTGTCAGGCCCGCTCCGTGCCACCAGCCTGGCCGGGCTGAAACGGCGCACGCGCGTGACGATGGGACGGTGTCAGGGCAATTACTGTGTTGCGCCACTGGCCGACATCACACGCGGCCGGCTGGATCAGCCGATCCCGGGTGCTGACGATGGCTGAGTCGTTGCAGGACGCCATTCTGATCGTGGGCGGCGGCCCGTCCGGTCTGGCTGCGGCCACCGCATTGCGCCGCCTTGGTGTGCCCCGCGTGATCGTGCTGGAACGCGAGCCAATGGCAGGCGGCATTCCGCGCCATTGCGGCCATTATCCGTTCGGGCTGCGTGAATACGGGCGTATGATGAAAGGCCCCGATTATGCCCGCCATCTGGTGCGCACCGCACAAGAGGCAGGCGTTGAAATCCGCACACAGGTGACGGTGACGGACCTTGCGCCCGGTCCTGCGGTATCTGTCACTGGCCCGTCCGGGCCACAGGTGCTGGCGCCACGGCTGGTGCTGCTGGCGACCGGTGCACGCGAAACATCGCGGGCTGCGCGTCTGCTGGGGGGCACCAAACCGGGCGGTGTGATCACCACCGGCACATTGCAAAGCATGGTCTATCTGCATGGCCAGCGCCCGTTCCGGCAGCCTGTCATTCTGGGCACCGAACTGGTGTCGTTTTCCGCGATCCTGACATGCCGCCATCTGGGCATCCGCCCCGCCGCCATGATCGAACCCAATGGGCGCACCACCGCCCGCTGGCCCACGGCCCTGTTTCCGCGACTGGCGCGCGTTCCGCTGTTGCTGGGCACAGAGATCACGGCCATCCACGGGCGCGACCGCGTCACATCCGTGTCGGTGCGCGATACGCGCGGGTCGCGCGATATTGCCTGCGACGGGGTGATCGTCAGCGGCGCTTTCCGCCCCGATGCCGCCGTGTTGCAGCGCAGCCACCTGCGCATTGACCCTGCCAGTGGCGGCCCCGAGATCGACCAGTACGGGCGGTGCAGTGATCCGGATTATTTTGCCGCTGGAAACCTATTGCGCGCGGTGGAAACCGCCGGGTGGAGCTGGCGCGAGGGCTGGCGCATGGCGCAGATCATGGCTGAAGTGCTGCAGCGGCCGCTGCCCGATCCATCTGAAGATACAATCACGCTGAACGGCGACGCGTTGGCCTATTGCGTGCCCCAGCGTCTGGCCGGGTCCGGCGGGCCATCGCCGTTGCGCGGGTTCCAGTTGCGGGTGAACCGTGCGGTCAAAGGCACATTGGTGATGCGGGTGGACGGGCAGATCACAACCCGCAAACCGGTTGAGACCTTACCGGAACGGCGTATTCTATTGCCCTATCCCGATACCCGGAACGCCGGGAAAATCGACATAACACTGGACGAAACAGCATGAAAACACTGGCCATAGATCAGGGCACCACCAGCACCCGTGCGGTTCTGGTGTCGCAAGACGGGTCGGCACAGTTGTTGCATTCGGTGCAACACCGCCAGATCTATCCCGCGCCGGGCCACGTGGAACATGATGCGGGCGAACTGCTGGACAACCTGCGCGCCTGTCTTGCGGCGGCGCAGGGCGTGGACGGGATCACCGCGGTGGGGCTGGCCAATCAGGGCGAAAGCTGTCTGGCGTGGGATGGCGAGACAGGGGAACCCATCTGCCCCGTGATCGTCTGGCAGGATGATCGCACCGCGCCCGGACTGGTTGCACTGGCGGATCATGCCGATCTGGTCATGCAGCGCGCGGGGCTGCCAATTGATGCCTATTTTTCCGCCTCGAAACTGGGCTGGATCATGCGCAACGTGCCCGCGGCAAAGACCCTTGCGGCCAAGGGGACATTGCGGCTGGGGACAACGGATGCCTATTTTCGCGACCGCTTGTGCAACCGCTTTGAAACCGATCCGACAACCGCCTCTCGCACATCCTTGATGGCACTGGACAGTTGCAAGTGGGACGAGGATTTATGTGACCTGTTTGGCGTGCCGGTCAGTGCCCTGCCCCGGATTGTTCCTACAAATGGCGATCTGGGCCTTCTTGAAGGTACCGACCTGACATTGCGCGCCAGCATCGTGGACCAGCAGGCGGCGCTTTACGGGCATCGCTGCCGTGCGGCCGGGGATACCAAGATCACGTTCGGCACCGGCGCGTTTGCCCTAAGCGTGACCGGCCCGGCCCTGATCCGCAGTGCCGGCGGGCCGCTGCCCACGGTGGCATGGCAAAAAACGGGCGAACCACCGACCTATGCGCTGGATGGCGGCGTTTATGCGGCATCCTCGGCGATCAACTGGGCGCAGGGGCTGGGCCTGTTTGACGGGTTCGACACCATCAACCGTTTTGACGCCGATCCCGCAATTGCGCGTGGATTGGCCTTTGTTCCGGCGCTGTCCGGTCTGGCCTGCCCTCACTGGGACCGGCATGCGCGCGGGGCGTGGATGGGGTTGGCGCTGGACACGACGAAGGGTGACATGATGCAGGCCGTGCTGGAGGGCGTGGCCTTTCGCATGGCCGAAGTGGTGCAGGTGATCGAGGCGTTGCAACCGCTGGCGCGCACCGTGTCGATTGACGGCGGATTGTCGGCAAACCCCTATTTCTGCGCGTTTCTGGCGGATGCGCTGAACCGTGATGTGATCGTATCCGACGAAGCAGAACTGACAGCGATGGGCACCGCCATGCTGGCCGCCGAGGCGGCGGGGGGCGAGATCGATACGCCGTTGCAGGGCCAGACGATCAAAACGCGGGGGCAGCCCCCCGCGTTTCAGAACCGGTTTCGCGCCGCGCGCGATGCGGTGCAGGCTTTTGGCACCGTCAGCCCCTAGTGGTCGGACAGCGATCCTTTGGCGTGGCCTGCCAACCCGCCCGAAACTTCTTCGGTCGACTCGCCGCTTAGCTCTTCGGGCAGCATCAGGTTCAGCACGATGGCGATCAGCGCGGCGGGCAACAGGCCCGACGTCATCAGAATACGCAGCGCATCAGGCAGGTATTGCACCGCCTTCGGGTCCAGTTGCAGGCCCAGCCCGACGGACAGGGAAATCGCGAAAATTACCATGTTGCGCCGGTTCCAGTTCACATCCGACAACATCGAGATCCCCGCGGCCACGACCATGCCGAACATCACGATGACACCGCCGCCCAACACTTCGATGGGAATTGTGCGGATTACCGCGCCGACCTTGGGCACCAGCCCGCACAGGATCAGAAAAACCGCACCAATTGTCACAACGTGGCGGCTCATCACGCCGGTCATGGCGATCAGGCCGACATTCTGGCTGAACGAGGTGTTTGGAAAGCCGCCAAAGATACCGGCCACCGCACTGCCCACACCATCGGCATAGGTTGCGCCCTGAATTTCCTGATCCGTTGCCTCGCGCCCCGCGCCGCCCTTGGTGATCCCCGATACATCGCCCACGGTTTCCACCGCCGACACGAACGCCATCAGGCAGAACCCGACGATCGCGGCCACGCTGAATTCGAACCCGTATTTGAACGGTACCGGCAATTGCAGCGCCGCGGCGCGCCCCCAGCTGGTTGCGATCGCATCGAACGTGACCATACCCACGACCAGCGCATAGGCATATCCCACGATGATCCCGATCACCACGGCCGATACCGCCAGCATTCCACGGGCATAGAATTTCAGGCCCAGCGTGACAAAGATGACCACCAGCGCAGCGGACCAGTTCAGCAGACTGCCGTATTCAGGCTTGTCGATCGCGGGAACACCACCGGCGGCATACTGGATACCGACCTTGACCAGCGCCAGACCGATCATCGTGACCACCAGACCGGTCACAAGCGGCGGCAGGGCAAAACGGATTTTGCCGATCACCGTGCCCAGCAGTGCGTGGAACACCCCGCCGATCAGCACGCCGCCGAACAGGGCGGGCAATGCCTCGACCCCTTTGCCTGCGACCAGTGGGACCATGATCGGGATAAAGGCGAAACTGGTCCCCTGCACAATCGGCAACCGCGCCCCCACCGGCCCCATGCCGATGGTCTGGAACAGCGTCGCGATACCGGCAAACAGCATAGACATCTGGATCAGGTAGGTCATGTCCGGAAAGCCCTGCGCGCCGGCATCCGAACCGAACCCAAACCCTGCGGCCCCCGCGATGATGATCGCCGGTGTCACGTTGGATACGAACATGGCCAGCACATGCTGGATGCCCAGTGGAATGGCCTTGTGCAGCGCGGGCGTATAATCCGGATCGCGCAACTGTTCCGGCGTGCCGATGGATGTATCTGTCATTTGGAGTGTCCCTGTTGGTTTCTGTCCGGCCTTTCTGGCCGCACTTGTTTTTAGTCAACGGTGTATGGGGTTTCGAACCAGTACTCCTGCAAATTCGCGCCGGCCCCGATCCGGTCGATCACGGCAAAAATGCCATTGCCCGCAAGGGGTGTCAGCACGCCGTGCCATATGTTGCGGTGCAGGTTGATGCCCTGCCCCGCAGCCGTGAGAAACGCCAGCGGTGTCGCCGGAACGCCGCCCTGATCAGGCGCGACGATCACCAGAAACGGATCGGTCCCCAGCGGAATAAACGCCTGACTGCCATCGGGGTGACGTTCGACCATGTCCAATGTGTAGGGCAGCGCGCGGATCTGTGCGCGAAACATGCTGATGCCCGCGCGCCCATCCCCGAAATCAAGTTTTGCGCGGTCGTGATACCGCCCGCACCGGCCCTGATTGATCAATTTGTCCGGCGCGCCCTCACATTCCAGCACATCGCCAAAGGGGGCGAACCTTTCGGCATTCAGCGGCTGGATGCGTATAGAGGATGTCACTGCGGTCTGGCCCTGCGGTTGGAATTCTTGCGCTTCACTGCACCCTACCATATTTCAAAACAATCAGAATCTTTATCAAAAAAAACACGAAACACTGTAATTCAATCGCGGCTTTGCCTTTTGGCGTACGGATTGGCAGAGTGATGGCGACATATCGAAAGGGCAGGCTATGACCGGATATTTGACAACCCATGTTCTGGATACCGCGCGCGGATGCCCGGCCGAAGGCATGACAATCGAACTTTACCGGATCGATAATGAACGCGCGACGCATCTGCGTACCTTACGCACCAATGCCGACGGGCGGACAAACGAACATATTCTGCCTGCGGGCGAATTTTCAGCCGGCATCTACGAATTGCGGTTCTATGCCGGCAGCTATCTGGACGGCACTGGCACCCCATCGGAAGAACCGCGGTTTCTGGACGTGATCCCGCTGCGCTTTGGCATGTCAAAGGCGGCGCATTACCATGTGCCGTTGCTGTTGTCGCCATTCGGCTATTCCACTTACCGGGGCAGTTGAAACACCGCTTCTGATGCGCGTACGGCCACGCGCACACGATCTGTCATGAATTCCATGAACAGGCGCGTTTTGGGGTCCTGATGGCGGCGGTGCGTGTAAAGGCACGCCATCTGGATCGGCACCGGCGGCGTGTCTTGCGCCACGGGTACCAAACGCCCGGCCTTCAGGTGTTCCGCCACTTCGAACACCGGTTTCATGGCGATCCCCTGCCCGTCCAGCGCCCAATCTGTCAGCACATCGCCATCATCGGATTCCAGCCGGCCACTGACCGCGAATTTGCGCGGCCCGTCCTTTGTGATCAGCCGCCACTGGAATTCGGTCGCGCCGGGAAAGCGCAGGTTCAGACATTCGTGCTTGCCCTCGATCAGGGCGCTGCCATTGGCCGGGTTGCCGCGGCGTGCGATATAGTCGGGCGCGGCACACAGCACCCTCTGGCAATCCGCAATCGGGCGAATGCGCAGATTGCTGTCTTCGGGCTGGCCCAGAAAAAACGCCACGTCCAGCCCTTCGGCCGTAATATCCACCTTGCGGTCGGTCAGGCGCAAGCGCACGTCGACCATCGGATATTCATTCGCAAATTCCGGCACATGCGGCGCGATCAACCGCCGCCCGACCCCCAGCGGCGCGGCCACGTGCAACAGCCCCTTGGGGTTGTCCGTCATGTCCATCACCAACGCCTCTGCGGTTTCCACTGCCTCGAGCACGGCGCAAGCCCCGCCGTAAAACGCCTGCCCCTGCGCCGTAGGTGTCAAGCTGCGGGTTGTACGCTGGAACAGACGCACGCTCAGGTGCTCTTCCAGTTGGGAAATACGCGAGGACGTGACCGCAGGTGAAATACGCAGATCGCGCCCCGCCGCAGACATACTGCCCAGTTCATAGACGCGCACGAAGGTGCGGATGTTATCAAGATACGACATTGATCGTTATTGTTCGTTTATTTTTGATACAGCTTGGCAATATATGGGAATACAGAATAAACGCGCGTCTGGCTAGGGTGTGCCGGACGAAAGCGGAGGGCAAGGCATGTACGATCTGGCAATCATCTGGGACTGGCTGGGCTTTGCCGTGCGCTGGCTGCACGTGATCACTGCTATTGCTTGGATCGGATCGTCTTTCTATTTTGTGGCGCTTGATCTGGGCCTGCGCAAATCCCCGCATCTGCCCAAGGGTGCGCATGGCGAGGAATGGCAGGTCCATGGCGGCGGGTTTTACCACATCCAGAAATATCTGGTTGCCCCCGACCAGATGCCCGACCACCTGATCTGGTTCAAATGGGAAAGCTATGCCACATGGCTGTCAGGGGCAGCCTTGTTGATGATCGTCTACTGGGTCGGCGCCGAACTCTATCTGATTGACGCGAACAAGGCCGATCTGGCGGTGTGGCAGGCCATCCTGATTTCGGCCGCTTCCCTGACAATCGGCTGGATCGTTTACGACTTTCTTTGCAAATCCGGCCTGGGCGAACGCCCGACGGCACTGATGCTACTGTTGTTTGTGCTGCTGGTGATCATGTCGTGGGGTTATAACCAGATATTCACGGGGCGCGCCGCACTTCTGCATCTGGGGGCGTTCACCGCCACAATCATGACGGCGAACGTGTTTTTGATCATCATGCCCAACCAGCGCGTTGTGGTTGCCGATCTCAAGGCGGGACGCACGCCCGACCCGAAATACGGCAAGATCGCAAAACTTCGGTCGACCCATAACAATTACCTGACACTGCCGGTGATTTTTCTGATGCTGTCCAACCACTATCCGCTGGCCTTCGGAACCCAGTACAGTTGGCTGATTGCCAGCATCATCTTTCTGACCGGGGTGACCATCCGGCACTATTTCAACACCATGCACGCCACCGGCAAAGGCCCGCACTGGACATGGGCAGTGACGGTGCTGTTGTTCATTCTGATCGCGTGGCTGTCCACCATGCCCGGCCATGACAGTTATGAAGACGCCGAGGCGCGCGCGCTGACGCCGCATGAAGCCCGGTTTGCCGATGCCGCAGGGTTTGAAGAAGCGCAAGATATCGTGCTGGGGCGCTGTTCCATGTGCCATGCGCGCGAACCGGTGTGGGAAGGCATGCACTGGGCGCCCAAAGGTGTGTTTCTGGAAACCACATCCGACATTACCAAACATGCGCGCGATATCTATTTGCAGGCCGGTGTCAGCCACGCCATGCCGCCTGCCAACATTACCGATCTGCCCCCCGAAGACCGCCGCAAGATCATCGCATGGTATCGCGCGGGCAAATCCTGAGACAGGATCGTGCGACGCAGCCCAACCCATAAGCAAAACCTATCAAACAATATCATTTAGCGATTTTACACATGCCGGCGATTGCCCGACGCTTGATCCCTGATGCCCTGCGCTGAACCGGAAAGCCTTGCGATGACAAATGCCGGCCCAAGCCCAAAGCTTTTATCACAAACTGCACAAGTCTTACAGAAAGTTGATGTATTTTCGGGCAATCTGTTCCAAGGTGCCTTGGGGGATACTGCACGACATGAAGAGACTCACATTTAGCGTTGACCAAAACGTTCAGCCTGACGGAAATGGGACATCATTAGCCTGCGTCACAAAAATTTTGGAAACTCCCTTTAAGCGCAACACATCGAAGCAGCATTTTTTCATGACAATAAGGGCGAAAATGCCCGGGCTGTCCTGGCGGGACAGCGAAAAGAAAACCAACAAGGAGAAGACACCGATGAAGAGATTATTACTGTCCAGTGCGGCGCTGTTTGCCTTTTCGGGCGCAGCGATGGCGGCCTGCCCGGCTGTTACCGTTGCGGACCCGATGGGTGTTGCTGCGGGCGCGTACCCCCAGCAATACGAACTGGCCGAAATTCAAAGCCTTGCAGACTGCACGATGGAGTTTTCCGAAAACCCCGATATCGCGGCCTTGAACAGCCGTATTCGCGGCAATCCGGAGGTGCCCGCGCTGGCAGACCGCCTGCCCTCGGAACCGCTGGTTGTCGCACCTTATGAGATGATCGGCACCTATGGCGGGATGTTCAACGCCCTGTCCAACGCGACCGAAGCCGGCACATCCGACTTTATGTCGGTCCGCCACGTAAACCTTGTGCGCTATGCCGATGATCTTACGACAATTGTGCCCAACGTTGCAAAAAGCTGGTCATGGAACGACGATTTCACGCAGCTGACCTTTGTTCTGCGCGAAGGCCACAAATGGTCCGACGGACAACCCTTTGGCGCGGAAGACGTTGAATTCTGGTACGAGAATCTGGCGCTTGATCCGAATGTGATCGAAAGCCCGAAAGACTATGTGCTGGCCGGTGGCGAACCGATGACGGTTGATGTCATTGATGCGCAAACCGTGCGCTTTAACATGCCGTCGCCAAAACCCGGCTTTCTGGCGCACTTTGCCAACCATTATGCCCAAGGTTTTCAGCCCAAGCATTTTCTCGGCCAGTTCCACCCCGCGATCAACCCTGACGCCGATGCTTTGGCACAGGCGGCCGGTTTCGAAAGCGGCTATGACGTGGTCAAGGCCTATTACGGCAGTTCCGACTGGATGGACACACCGACACCGATGCTGTCGCACCCTGACAAGGTTGCCAACCTGCCCCTTGATGCGGCGCCTACACTGGAAAGCCACATCGTGATTTCGGAAACCACCGAAGGCCGCCAGTTCGTTGCCAACCCGTATTTCTATATGGTCGATACGGCCGGTAACCAGCTTCCCTATATCAACGAGATGGACGAGATCTTTGTTGGCGAAAGCGAAGTGCGTCTTTTGAAGCTGGTCAACGGCGAAGTTGATTACAAGGCGCAGGCCCTGCAAATCGACTATGTGCCTCTGCTGCTGGAAAATCAGGAAAAGGGCGGTTTTGTCGTCGATCTGAAACCGGATATCACGATGCCGACCTTTGCGTTCAACGTCACGTCCGACGATCTTGAAAAGCGCAAGGTGTTTGGTGATCTGCGGTTCCGTCAGGCGATGTCTGTCGCCATGAACCGCGACGAAATCAACGAAGTCGCGATGTTCGGCCTTGGCGAACCCCAGCAGTATATCGGGTTTTCGCCGACACCCAGCTTTGTTCCGGCAGAGTGGGAACAGCACTATGCGCAGTTCGATCCCGATATGGCGAATTCGCTGCTGGACGAGGTTGGCATGGTCGATACCGATGGTGACGGCATGCGCGAACTGCCCAATGGCGACAAGCTGACACTGAACCTTCAGGTTGCCACCCAGGGCATGTCGATCAAGATCGTCGAACTGGTTGGTCAGAACTGGCGCGATGTTGGCATCGACAACACCGTGAAAGAGGTCACAACCGACGAATACCGTTCGGCGCAGTCCTCGAACCAGCTGGATGTCACGATGTACGAGAAAAGCGTGCCGCTGGCTGTCGTTCTGGGCAACGCGGAAATCTTCATTCCCCCGTTTGACAACTATTTCAACATGCGCACAGCCATGTTGTGGGGCGAATACGTGCAATCCGAAGGCACTGCCGGTGTGAAACCGCCAGAGTATGTGTACGAGATGATGGAAGACATCAAAGCGTTTCAGGCCACCCCGGTGGGCACACCTGAATCAGACGCTTTGGGCCTGAAACTGGTCGAGAACATGACCGGCAACCTGCTGTTCATCGGCACGGTGAAAGAACAGAAGCCGATCTACTTTTCGTCATCGTTGAAGAATACCACGCCGTTCAAGACCGCATCTTATGCCTATTACCGGACGTACCCCTACCGTCCGTCGCAGTGGTTCCTGACTGAATAAGCCTGTCGAAAGACATTTTTGACACCTGTGCGGGCCGCTATTGCGGCCCGCACGATAAAAACCGAACCCGATAACGGGTCGTTTCATTCTGCGGGGGCGCGAAAACACTTATGGTCCAATTTCTACGGTTTGCGACGATCCGCGCCGCGCTCGCTATTTTCACACTCTGCCTTGTTTCGTTCATCGTGTTCTTCCTGATGGAACTGGTGCCCGGTGATTGCGCCGAACGCTATCTGGCTTTCAAGAACTCTCAGGGCGCGCAGATTTCCATCGCCGATATCGAGGCCGAACGCGCCCGACTGGGGCTTGACCGCCCGTTCATGGAGCGTTGGCTTAGCTGGTTGTTCAACGCCTTTCGGGGCGAATTTGGCGACAGTTGCATCTTGCGGCTGGATATCAACCAGTTGCTGGGCCAGAAGGTCTGGCTGAGCGTTGGCATCTGCCTTGGATCGCTGTTTCTGGCCTATGCCATTGCCGTTCCGGTTGGCATCATCGCCGCCACGTCGCGCAACCCTTTCCTGAACAACGGCCTGCGTCTGGTCAGCTATCTTGGACTGGCGCTGCCCAACTTTCTGCTGGCGCTGATGATCATGCTGTTTTCCACGGTGATGTTCGGCGACAGTCTGACGGGGCTGTTTTCACCGGAATACCGCGATGCGCCGTGGAACTGGGACAAGATCAAGGATTTCATGGGCCATGTCTGGCTGCCGGTTTTCATTCTGGGCTGGTCGGCAACGGCCTTTGCGATCCAGACCGTGCGCGCGTTGATGTCGGATGAAATCAGCAAGCTTTACGTCACCGCAGCCGCCGCACGCGGTGTATCGGGGCGCCATCTGCTGATGCGCTATCCGGCGCGTCACGCGCTTAGCCCGATCATCAATTCGCTGGGGTTCGATCTGAACCGGATTTTCAACGAACTGCCGATTGTCGCCCTGATCCTGACCCTGACCGAGGCCGGATCCCTGCTGATCGAGGCACTGGCCCGGTCGAACGATCAGCAGCTTGCCGGGGCAATCATCTTTTTCCTGACCGGCACGATCGTCGCCATCAACTTTATCACGGACATCGTTCTGGCCCTGGTTGATCCGCGCATCCGTCACAGCATTCTGGGGTAAATGATATGACCGATACCAATTTTCCCGATACAGCCGTCGACCAAAGCGCCAAGGATGCCTATTTCACGGCCTCTCAGGGGCAGTTGATCTGGACGCGGTTCAAAAAGCAGAAATCGGCAATGGTGGGTGCCTGGGTGCTGGTCTTTCTGATCCTGTCGGGCCTGTTCGCCCCGTTCCTGACCCCCTACGACCCGACAATCGCGGGGCGCGACAAGGATTACCTGAACGGCGCACCGCAAATTCCGCAATTCTGCGATGACAACGGCTGTTCTTGGCGCCCCTTTGTCTACACTTACGAACGGGAACGATCGATCCAGACGAATTTCCGCTGGGTCGACAAGGTGAACACGGACAAGCGGCGCTATTTGCAGTTCTTTACCGAAGGCACGCCCTACCAACTGTTCGGGATGACATTCCAGACGCGCCTGTTCGGTGTGGACCAAGGGTATGTGCACCTGTTCGGCACGGATTCGACCGGCAAGGATATTTTTTCCCGCACCTTTCACGCTATCAACACATCCTTGGCTGTGGGCACAATCGGGGTGTTCATCGCCTTTGTGCTGGCCCTGATCATCGGGGGCATATCAGGATATTACGGCGGCTGGATCGACAGTTTCATACAAATGGTCACGGATGCGGTGCGAACGATACCGGCCATACCTCTGTTCATGGCGCTGGCCGCCTTTATTCCGGACACGTGGAGCGCGGAAGAAAGGTTTTTCTTCATTTCGATCATTCTGGGCTTTATCGGCTGGCCGACGCTTGCCCGCCGTGTGCGCACCCATTTGCTGACCGAGCGCAATCAGGAATATGTTCTGGCTGCACAGCTATGTGGCGCATCGTCGGGCCATGTGATCCGCAAGCATCTGTTGCCCAGTTTTACCAGTTATATCATCGTCGATCTGGTGATTTCATTTCCCTATATGGTGCTGTCTGAAACCGCGCTCAGCTTTATCGGGCTGGGATTGAAAGACCCTGTCAATTCGCTGGGCGTGATGCTGCAAAACGTCACCAGCGCCGATGTTCTGCTGAACTATCAGTGGTACTTCATTCCAGTGATCTTTTTCATCATCCTTGTCATGGCCTTTGTGTTTGTCGGCGACGGATTACGCGATGCGGCCGATCCGTACGGAGAGACAAAGAAATGACGATCCGCAAGGTTACACAGAATGATATGGACCGGATTGGCGAAATCGCCGAGGCTTCCGATCTGTTTCCTGCAGATTACCTGCCCGACATGATCGCACCGGCGTTCAACGGAGCACCGGATCACTGGTTGCTGTCAGAAGACACGGGGCAAATCGACGGCTTTGCATTTGCGCGCCCCGAAGAAATGGCGGACGGTGTCTGGAACATCCTGGCTATCGCAGTCTCGGAAAACGCGCGCGGAAACGGCGTCGCCACCCGATTGTTGCGTGAAATGGAAACGTCGCTGGATGCCAGAATGATCATCATTGAAACCACGCAACTGCCCGAGCAACTGGCAGCGCGAAAGCTATATCAAAAAGAAAACTACGAAGAAGAGGGACGTGTGCGCGACTATTACGCCAACGGAGAAGACAAGGTCATCTTTCGAAAGGTCATCTCATGGGCCGCTTGATCGATGTTGAAAACCTGACCCTGAAATTTGACACCGACGAAGGCCGCATAACCGCCGTCGACAATGTGTCCTTCAGTCTGGAAGCGGGCGAAGTGATGGGTCTGGTCGGCGAAAGCGGATCGGGAAAATCCGTGACTGCGAAATCGCTGATGAAGCTGAACCCGCGCAATGCCGTTTACGGCGAACAGACCAAGATTGCCCTGCATCTGGACGACGGCCCTGTCGACGTGATGTCGCTGCACACGGACCGCGACATGAAAATCGTGCGCGGCGGGGCGATATCGCTGATTTTTCAGGAACCGATGGCCAGCTTTGCGCCTACGATCTCGATCGGAGATCAGATGGTCGAGCAATTGCAGATTCATACGAATTTTTCCAAGGCGCAGGCCAAGGAATTGTCGATCGAGATGCTGGACAGGGTCGGAATTTCCGACGCGGGGACGCGGTTCAAGCAATATGCGTTTGAACTGTCGGGGGGGATGCGACAGCGCGCAATGATCGCGATGGCTCTGTCAACCAAACCCAAGTTGCTGATCGCGGACGAGCCGACAACCGCGCTGGATGTGACCATTCAGGCGCAGGTGATCGACCTGATGAAAGATCTGGTGTCAGAATTCGGCATGGGCATCATTTTCATCACCCATGATCTGGGCGTGATCGCACAAACCGCGGATACGGTTGCGGTGATGTATCTGGGCCGGCTGGTTGAAAAAGGCACGGTGCGCGATGTGATCCGCAAACCGGCGCACCCGTATACGCGCGGGTTGCTGGCCGCGCTGCCAACGCTGGATGATATCGACGCGCCGCTGACGCCGATACCGGGGGATATCCCCTCGCCGCTGGAACGGCCGTCGGGCTGTGTATACAACACCCGCTGTCAGGAACTTCTGGGGCCGCGCTGTGCGCGCGAGGTACCCGAGTTTACGCAGGTCGACACCGACCACCGGGTGGCATGCCATCTGAATGATCCCAAAGGCGGTGCCCAATGAGCCAGAAGCCTCTTATTTCGGCGCAGGGCCTGTCGGTTCATTACCCTTTGCGCGGCGGATTGATCGGGCCAAAACCGTTTGTACGCGCGGTTGAAAACGTAACGATCGATGTCGCACCGGGCAGTTTTTTCGGTCTGGTCGGGGAAAGCGGCTCCGGCAAGACAACGCTGGGGCGTGCCATGCTCAAGGCGGCGCCGATCAGCCAGGGGGATGTTCACTTTGACGACGGCGAAGTCAAATATTCGCTGAAATCCCTGGGGGCCAGGGAGCTTAAGGATTATCGCAAAAGGGCGCAGTTGATTTTTCAGGATCCCTACGCCGCGCTAAGCCCGCGCATGACTGTGCGCGACATCATCGCCGAACCGCTTGAGGTGATGGGGCTGACAAAGACGCGCGAAGAAACCGACGCGCGCGTGCGAGAGATTGCCGCCAAATGCCGGTTGAACCTTGAACACCTGCGGCGGTTTCCGCACGCGTTTTCGGGCGGGCAGCGACAACGCATTTCAATTGCGCGCGCGCTGGTATCCGGCCCGAAATTCATCGTGGCCGATGAAAGCGTTGCGGCCCTTGATGTGTCCATTCAGGCTGACGTGCTGAACCTTTTGAAGGCCATTCAGCAAGATATGGGACTGACCTTCCTGTTCATCAGCCACGACCTGAGCGTGGTTGCCCATGTCTGCGATCATGTGGCTGTGATGTATCTGGGCCGGCTGGTGGAAACCGCACCGACACGCACGTTGTTTTCAACCCCGCGCCATCCCTACACTCAGGCACTGCTGTCCGCGATCCCTTCGCTGGACCCCGATGATCGCGGCAAGGCGCAGAAACTGGAAGGCGAAATCCCCTCGCCCACCAACCCGCCGCCGGGATGCAAGTTCCAGACACGATGCCCTTTTGCGGTTGATATCTGCCGCATCAAGGAACCGGCTTTGGAAAGTGCCGGTGTCGAGCACAATGTAGCCTGTCACCGCTGGAAGGAACTGGCGCAATAGCCTGTTGAACAGTGCTTCAAATCAGGATTAGGTGCCGCCACCGGCAGACAGGAGCGCGCCATGTCACGCAGACGCAATGTGTTGTTCATCACAATCGACCAGTTGCGCGCCGATACGGTGTTCGGCGATCTGGCTGCGCATGTGGACATGCCAAACCTGCGCGCACTGATGGAGGACGCCGTTACCTTCACGCGGCACTATTCCGTCACCAATCCCTGCGGCCCGTCGCGGGCCTCTTTGCTGACCGGGCAATATGCGATGAACCACCGCAGCATCCGCAACGGCACGCCACTGCGCCATGATGCGCCCAACATCGCCACCGAGGCCCGCAAAAAAGGCTATATGCCGATGCTGTTCGGCTATACTGATACCGCACAGGATCCGCGCGCCTACCCTGCGGGCGATCCCGCGCTGACAACCTATGAAATGCCGATGAACGGATTTCACGAAGCGGTTGAAATGCGGCTTGAGGAATCCTTTCCCTGGCGCGCTGATCTGGTGGCCAAGGGTTATGACTGTCCCGATTACGCGGATTTCTACAAGCCAGTCGCTGCCAAGGGGGCCGAACCGCGCATCGACGATCCGGCGTTCTACAGCGCCGAAGACAGCGACACGGCGTTTCTGACAAATGCGTTTCTGCGCGATCTGGCGGTGCGCGGCGATGCGCCGTGGTTCAGCCACATCACCTATATTCGCCCGCATCCGCCGCTGGTGGCCCCTGCCCCCTATAACCGGATGTACGATCCCGCCGGCGTGCCGATGCCCAAACGCCTCTCGCGCGGGGATGAGGCCGCGATACATCCGTTTTTCGGCCCCGCAGTGGACAATTATCAGGCGAAGAACACGGTGTCGGGATTTGCTGATCTGCCCGAAGATGATCTGACGATCCGGACGCTGCGCGCGCTTTATCTGGGTCTTGCCACCGAAGTGGATGCCCATATCGGGCGCATTCTGAAGGCGCTGAAGGACAGCGGCCAGTATGACGATACCCTGATCGTGATCAGCGCCGATCACGGCGAAATGCTGGGCGACCGGCAGGCCTGGGGTAAAATGTCATGCTATGATGCGGCCTATCACACGCCGTTGATTATCCGCGATCCGGATGCGCCTGCGGGGTTCGGCCGCCGCGTTTCCGAATTGACCGAAGCGGTGGATATTGCGCCCACCATTCTGCGCTGGATCGGGCAGGATGTGCCATCGTCCATGAACGGCAGGGCGCTGCAACCCTTCGTGCAAGGCGATTCGCCCGAAGACTGGCGCACCCATTCCTATTCCGAGCTTGATTTCGGTGATCCCGTCAGCCCGACACTGTGGCAACGCCAACTGAACCTGCCCGCGCACCTTTGCAATCTGGCGATCCTGCGGGGGCCGCGATACACACTGGTGCATTTCAACGCGGGTTTGCCCCCGTTGCTGTTTGACCGGGCGGGCGATGGTGAGTGGACCAACATTGCCGCCGATGCAGATGCCGCCCCGATCCTGCTGGAGATGACCCAACGCCTGCTGAACCACCGCATGGCCCATGCCGACAGTACATTGTCCAATATCATGATCACCGCCGATGGCCCCGTGACGGGGACGCGCGAAAGCTGCGCATAAAGGCATCCCGATCCGTCAAACCATGACGATTCTTGCATTTACCTCTTGATTTTGAGCGCAGACACAAATTTTTTGTTGTGTCGGCTTTGTCTCTGCCCGTAGCCTGATTTCAGGAGCCCGGATGCTGCTGTGATTTTCCCGGGCCGATCAGGGAGATAACAAATGAATCAATCTTATTTCACATCGAAAACACTGCGCGCCACCACGGTTCTGGCCTGCGCCACACTGGCCTTTTCAACACCGGCACTGGCCGAAAAAATCGTGATTTCGAATTGGGATGGTTACATGCCGCCCGATCTGCTGGAAAACTTTACCGCCGCAACCGGGATCGAGGCGGAATTGTCGGTGCACGGCACCAACGAAGAAATCATGGGCAAAGTGGTTGCCGGTGGCGGCAAGGGATATGACGTGCTGTTCGTATCCTCGCCCTTTGCCGAGGCGCTGCACAATCTGGGCCTTGCGGCAACACTGGATCATGGCAAAATCCCGAATGTCACAAACCTTTATCCCGAAGCGAACGAACTGGCACATGATCCGGGCAATACGTTTTCGATGCCTTATGCGTGGGGCACGACGGGCCTGTGTTACCGCAGCGACATGATGGATGCACCGACATCCTGGACGGACCTGCTGCAACCCGGTGACGATCTGAAGGGCAAGATCACCATGCTGTCGACCGACCGCTGGCTGATGGGCGCGGCGGCGCTGGCAATGGGCAAATCGCTGAACGACACATCAGATGAAACCCTGGCCGCGGCCAAGGACATGCTGGTCGCGACCAAGGGCGATCTGCTGGCTTATGACGACGCGACATTCTATGCCAAGCTGGTGTCGGGCGAAGCCACGATGGTGCAGGCATGGGACGGCTGGTGCAACTACGGCATCGCCGAAAACCCAGATATCAAATACGTGATCCCATCCGAAGGATCAGACCTTTGGGTGGATTCCATCGTTGTCACCGAAGCGTCCGAAAACAAAGACGCGGCGCATGCGTTCGTAAATTACATTCTGAGCGAGGATGTCGGCACATGGGTGGCCAGCAACATCCTTTACAAGGTGCCCAACAAGGCGGCGATGGATGCGCTTGATCCTTCGCTGGCGGAAACCTTTTCAAATATGGCCATGGCCCCTGCCGACATGCTGAAATACGAACAGTTGCGCGATCTGGGCGACGGGCAAAAGGCGTTCGCGCGCACCGTGACCGAAATCATGGCGGCGCAATAGGGATCGCATTGGCGGATACGCGGCCCCTGCGCCGCGTATCCCTGCGCTGACATGCCAGACAGACCGCAATGAACTCTCGCCTGAAATCCGCGATCCTGCTTGGCCCGGGGCTGGGCTGGCTGGCGCTGCTGATGGTGATCCCGTGCGGATTGATCTTTACCTATGCGTTCTTTGAACGGGGCGTGTACGGCGGCATTGATTATGTCTTTACCTTTGAAAATTTCAGCCGCGCGTTCGATCCGCTTTATATGGGGATTTTCCTGCAATCGGCGAAGATTGCCGGGCTGACCACACTGATTGCGATCCTGATCGCCTATCCGGCGGCCTATGCCATCACCCGCGCGCCGCGCCAGTGGCAGACCGTGTTGCTGATCCTTGTCATTCTGCCATTCTGGTCAAACTATCTGATCCGCACCTACGCGTGGATCGTGATGCTGAACCGCGAAGGCCTGATCAACAATTCGCTGATCGGGATCGGCGTAATCGATGACCCGCTGCCCCTGCTTTACAACAGTTTCGCCATCGTGGTCGGGCTGGTCTATAACTACACCCCGTTTGTCGTGCTGGCGATCTACGCATCGCTGAACCGGATCAATCGCGAAACCATCGAAGCCTCGCAGGATCTGGGGGCAACGGGCTGGACAACCTTTCGCCGGGTGATCCTGCCTCAGACCATTCCCGGCGTGGCAGCGGGCGGCGTGTTCGTTTTCGTATTGTCGATCGGCAATTTCATCACCCCCGATCTGCTGGGGGGCGGGCGGCTGCAAATGGTGGGCAACCTGATCTATGATCAGTTTCTAAGTGCACGCGACTGGCCCTTTGGCGCAGCGCTGTCGCTGTTCCTGATTGCGGTGATGATGGCGCTTTTGTTCACCCAGGCGGTACTGGCAAACCGCGCATCAGGCGATGCGGGGCGCAAGGATGGGTAACGGTCTGAAACTGCATCTGGGGCTGTTCTATGCGTTCCTCTACATTCCCATTCTGGTGCTGATGGTGCTTAGCTTTAACCGCGCGGGGCTGCCCACGGTCTGGACCGGATTTTCCTTTGAATGGTATGGTAAACTACTGGAATCCAAGGCGATCCTGTCGGCGGCGCGCAACACGCTGATCGTCGCCGTGGTGTCGACCGTGCTGGCCACGATCATCGGGACGTTGCTGGCGGTGGGTGTGGAAACCCGCAGGCAATCCGCCGCGCTGGATGCGATCCTGTTCGCGCCGATGATCATCCCCGATATCGTATTGGCGATTGCGCTGTTGTCGTTCTATTCGGCGCTGTCTGTCACGCTGGGCCTGCATTCCATCATTCTAAGCCACGTGGTGTTCAACATTGCCTTTGTGGTGGCTGTGGTGCGCACGCGGATGCGGAATTTCGATCATTCGATCCTTGAGGCCAGCGCCGATCTGGGGGCCAGCGAATTCACAACATTTCGCCGAGTGTTGCTGCCCGCGATCCTGCCGGGGGTCATTGCGGGGGCATTACTTTCTTTTACCCTTTCGATCGATGAATTCATCATCGCGTTTTTTACCGCCGGTCCGGGCACGTCATCAACCACGCTGCCGATGCAGATTTACGCCATGATCCGCTTTGGCGTCACACCCGAGATCAACGCCATGGCCACAATCGTGATGTTCGTATCGTTTGCATTGGTGTTTTTCGCCCAGCGGGCCGACCGCGAGGTATTCACCAGATGACCCATTCGATCCGCATCGAAAACATCACCAAACGCTATGGCAGCGTCACCGCCATCGACGATGTGTCGCTGGATATCAAAGACAACGAATTTTTCGCACTTCTGGGGCCATCTGGCTGTGGCAAGACCACATTGCTGCGCACATTGGCGGGGTTTGAAACGCCCCAGTCCGGTCGCGTTATCGTGGCGGGAAACGATGTGACCGACACCCCTGCCCGCAACCGTCCGCTGAATCTGATGTTTCAATCCTATGCGCTGTTCCCGCATATGAGCGTAGAAAAAAACATCGCTTACGGGCTGGAAATGGAACATCTGCCGCGGGCAGAAATTGCAACCCGCGTGGCCGACGTGCTGAACAGCGCGCAACTGGGCGCCTTTGCCAACCGCCGCCCCGACCAGCTGTCGGGCGGGCAACGCCAACGGGTGGCGCTGGCGCGCGCACTGGTCAAACGGCCCAAGGTGTTGCTGCTGGACGAGCCTTTGTCAGCGCTTGATAAAAAGCTGCGCGAGGAGATGCAGCTTGAACTGAAACGTCTGCAGGCAGAGGTGGGCATCACGTTTCTGATCGTCACCCACGATCAGGAAGAGGCATTGGTGATGGCTGATCGTGTGGCGGTTCTGAATGCCGGCAGGCTGGCTCAGGTCGGTACGCCACAGGACCTTTACGAACACCCCAATTCACATTTTGTCGCCGGGTTCATCGGGGTGATGAATTTTCTGGACGGAATAGCGTCGCCCGAAGGTGTTGAGGTGCCGAGCGCAGGCCTGATCCGCGGGGCAAGCGATGTGATCGGCGCGGCCTCGGTTGCGGTGCGCCCCGAACGGGTGATGCTGATGGACAGCGATCCGCAGGACGGGCGCAATACGGTGTCCGGCACCGTGTTCGATACCGCCTATCACGGCTCTGATCTGGCGGTGCATGTCCGGGTCTGCGACGGAAAACACGTGATCATCGCGCGGATGCAGGCGGGGCAGTTTGATCCCGCTTCCATTGCGACGGGCAAACAGGTTTACTGCGTCTGGGACGCAGCACATTCGCGCGTTCTGGCCCCCGCCTGACGCGAAGCAAGCCACACACTAAGGGAGACACCACATGGCACAGAAAACAATCGCATTTTTCCCCGAGGCCGCCTTTGGTCCGGCGCTGAATTCCGTTGGCATTGCGCAGGCCTGCGAAAAACTGGGCCACAAGGCCGTGTTCCTGAGCGATCCGGGCTTTGTCGAGGTCTACGCGGGCTACGGGTTCGAGGCGCATCCCGTCGCGCTGTCCGAACCGATGGAACCCGAAGCGATGGCAAAATTCTGGGAAGACTTCATCAACGGCCATATCCCCAATTTCCGCAAAAGCCCGATTGACCAGATCGACAACTATGTGCGCGACTGCTGGGAGGCAATTGTCGACAGTGCCAAGTGGGCGCAGAAGGATTTGCTCGGTGTGTTGGCAAAGATCAAGCCTGACATGATCTGTGTGGATAACGTGATCATGTTTCCTGCGATCAAGCAATTCGGAGTGCCGTGGGTACGCATCATTTCCTGTTCTGAAAACGAAATTCCAGACCCCAAAGTACCGCCGCACCTGTCGGGATGCGGGCAAAACGACACCGCCTGTCACAAGGCCTACGAGGCAAAATTCAACGCCGTGATCAAACCGATCCACGATGATTACAACGCCTTTCTGGCCGAGAACGGTGAAGATGCTTATCCCATCGGAGAGTTTTTCGAAGCCTCGCCCACGATGAACCTGCTGCTTTACCCCGAAGCGGCCAAGTTCGAACGCGAAAATCCGCTGGATCCGGCGCAGTTCCAGTATCTTGAGGGCTGCGTGCGCGATGAAGAAGCCTATGACGTGCCAAGCTTCAAGGCCAATAACGACAAGCCGCTTTTGTATGTTTCCTTTGGCTCGCTGGGGGCGGGCGATACGGATCTTCTGAAACGGATCATCAAGACAATCAGCACCCTTCCCTATCGCGCGCTGGTGAATGTCGGCGATTACATGGATGAATACAGCGACATTCCCGACAATGTGCACATCCAAAGCTGGTATCCCCAACCGTCTGTCATTCCGCAGGTTGATGCGGTGATCCATCATGGCGGCAACAATTCGTTTACCGAATGCCTGTATTTCGGCAAGCCTGCGATCATCATGCCCTATGTCTGGGACGGCCATGACAACGCCACGCGGGTGCAGGAAACCGGCCACGGCTTCGGCTTTCACCGCTATGACTGGACCGACGAACAACTGGCCGCAGCGCTGGAGACTTGCGTGAGTGATGAAGCTCTTAAATCCAAACTGGCCGCCACATCGGCGCAGATGCAATCCCAGCATGGCCCGACCAAGGCGGCGGGCATCCTTGATAGTATCCTGAAAGCCGGGGCATGAGCAGCGCGCCACATCTTTACGATGCCTCAAGCCGGACCGATCTGGTGGATTGGGGGGCGCAGCCCGACGCAATCGAGGGCGCGTCCCATTCCAGCGGAAGACTGGTGCATAAGGGGCCGGACAATCGCCCCGAAACCGGCATATGGGTCTGCACGCCGGGCACGTGGGCCTTGTCGATCCCGCGGGACGAGTTGTGCCATTTCGTGGCGGGTCGCGCGACCTATACCAAAGACGATGGTGAGGTGATCAAGATCACGCCGGGCACCGTTGTCCTGTTTCCCGCCGGCTGGACAGGCACCTGCACAGTGCATGACACCATGCGCAATATCTACATCCTGTTTTAGAAAGACACATCATGACCACCCCTGTTATGCACGATCCGCTGGCCCAGACCGACCTGGCCGATTGGGGCGAAATCCCCACCATGATCCAGGGCCATTCACACACCTCGGGCAAATTGCTGCACAAGGGCCCTGACGGCCAATCGGAATGCGGCCTGTGGGTCTGCACCCCCGGAAAGTGGGAATGTCACGTCACCCGTGACGAATTCTGCCATTTTCTGGAAGGGCGCTGTACCTATGTGCATGAAAGCGGCGAAGTGATTGAAATCAAACCGGATACGGCCGCGTTTTTCCCGCAGGACTGGAAAGGCGTCTGCACCGTGCACGAGACTGTCAAAAAGGTGTATATGATCCGCTAGGCGCGCGGGCGTTCAACAGAAGGGACATCATGTTCGATCCATCCATTGCCAGCTATTTCATCAATCCGGTGCATGTGGCGCTGTCAAGGAAAACCGTCAGCCTGATCAATCCGGCCACGCTGGACAAGGTTGGCGTTTACGGCGCGCCGGACGGCGCCCTGATCGACAGGATATTGACGCGGGTCAATGCCGCACAGGCGGGTTGGGCCGCGACTGATTGCAAATCGCGCGCCAAAGTGCTGCACCGGATTGCGGATGCCATCGAACATTCGGACATGACGCAGGTTGCCCGTCTGATGACGCTGGAAACCGGCAAACCCTATCCTGAATCCATTGGCGAGATTGCCAATATTCCGGCCGTATTCCGCTATTACGCGGAACTGGCGCGCCATGACGCGGGCAAGATCGCAGGACCGATGCAGCCGGGTTCGTTCCAGTATCAAACCTATGAACCCTATGGCGTGTCGGTTCATATCGTACCCTACAATTTCCCGCTGATCCTGGGCTGCTGGACGATTGCGGCATCGCTTGCTGCGGGCAATGGCGTGGTGCTGAAAGCATCGCCTGCCGGTACGCTGTGCACCATGGAATTCATGCAGTATTTCAGCGCCTTGCCCGACGATCTGATTGCCTGCCTGCCCGGTGACGGGGCCGTTGGAAAACACCTGATCGACAGCGAACTGACCCACGCCGTCGCCTTTACGGGGTCCGTGTCCACAGGGCGCGCCGTCGCCGTCGCCGCCGCGCAACAGATGAAACCGGCCGTGATCGAGGCGGGCGGCAGCGATCCGTGCATCATATCGTCCAATGCCGATATCGACGTCGCCGCCGCAGGCGTTGTCACGGCGGCGTTTCTGCAATCGGGGCAGGTCTGCACCTCGACCGAGCGGGTCTATGTGGTGGAAGATGTGCATGACCAGTTTGTTGCGGCTCTGGTGAAACGGGCACAGCAATTGCGTATCGGCAACGGGCTTGATGTGGCAGAAATCGGGCCCTTGGTATCCAAACCGGCCCGCGACAAGGTAACTGCGCTGGTGTCTGACGCTGTCCGCAAGGGTGCCAAAGTGGCACTGGGCGGACACATCCCGCCGAATATGGACAAGGGCTGGTTCTTCGAACCGACGATCCTGACAGAAATGAATGATGACATGACCCTTTTGCACGAAGAGGTGTTCGGCCCCGTTGTGTCAATCATCCGTGTCGCTGATTTTGACGAAGCGTTACGGCGCGCCAATGCGTCCGATTATGGCCTTGGGGCCTGTATCTTCACATCCGATCTGGACGAGGCGTTTCGCGGTGTGAATGAATTGAAGGCCGGAATGGTCTGGGTCAACAATCCGCTGGTCGACAATGATGCGCTTCCTTTTGGCGGCATGAAGAATTCGGGCCTTGGGCGGGCGTTGGGCGCGCAGGGTCTGGATGCGTTCCGTCAGCCCAAAATGGTGGTGATCGACCCCCGCGCGCGCGAGGCGGACTGGTGGTATCCCTACCCCGATGACTGGTTCTATTCGCCCACCGGCGACAAGGGGCGCAGCCACAGCTAGGGCACGCCGCCTATTCCTCGGCGATCAGGGTCATCAGTGTTTGCGCGGTTTTCGTGATCAGTGGCAAATGTGCTTGCAGGCCTTCCAGACTGATCCGGTGGGTCGGGGCGTGCACCGCCAGTGTCGCCAGCATCCGTCCACTGGGATCGCTGATCGGCACTGCGATGGCCACCATGGCGTCCATGAATTCTTCGTTATCGGTGGAATAGCCCCGTTCCTGCACCCGTTTGATCTCGGCCGCCAGATCATCGGGGTCTGTCAGGGTTTTTTCGGTTTGCGCGGTCAGCTTGGCCGACCGAATATAGGTGCGCAGATGTGACGGGCGCAGGGTGGACAGGTACATCTTGCCGCTGGCCGTGCAATGGAACGGCACGGTCGTGCCCACCGGCAGCTGGATGCGCAGCGGCCATTTGGTTTCCACCCGATCCAGATAGATCATGCAATCACGATCCGGCGTTGTGATATTACAGGTTTCGCCGATTTCCTCGGCCAGTGCCGTCAACACGGCCACCCGCGCCGTTCTGATCCGCAAGGACGACAGCACGTTGATCGAAAAGCGGCGCAGACGCGGCCCCGGACTGTAGGATTTTCCATCGATATCGCGTTGCAGAAAGCCTTCGCGCTCCATCGTGGCGAACAGGCGGTGCACCGTCGGTTTGGGCAGGCCGATCCTTGTGTTCACCTCGGTCGGGGTGATCGGCACGCCGGATTTCGCAACCTCTTCCAGCAGCAACAGCACCCGCAGATTTGTCGGGATGTTCCCTGTCGTGTCCGAGGTGTCGTCTGGCATGGGCCGTCCTTTAGATTTCGGGCACCAGCATCAACGCAAGCTGCGGCGTCAACGCCACGATGAACCAGGTGCCGATCAATGCGATCAGATAGGGCACCGTGTATTTCAAAAGCCGGAAATAGGGAACACCCGTCACACCCGAGGCGACATAAAGGTTCAGCCCGTAAGGCGGCGTAATAAACCCGATAGACGCGCCAACAAGGAAGATCACCGAGAAATGGATCGGATCAATGCCGACCGAGGCCGCAATCGGGGCCAGGATCGGGGCCAGAATGATGGTGACAGGCAGGGATTCAAGGATCATCCCCGACACGAACACGATCGCCATGGATGTGAACAAGACCGCGTAATAGCCGCCCATGCCGGTCACAAACGCGCCGATGACCTGCTGCGCACCCAGCAGCGACAGGTTTTGCTGCATCACCACCGACACCCCGATCAGCGGGGCCAGAATGCCGGTGATCTGGGCCGACCGGACAACGATGGAAGGCACCTGCGTCAGCGTAAAGCCTTCAACAACCAACATGTCGGAAAAGCCTTTTTCCTCGACCGGGGTGTTGGCATCGTTCTTCATCATCTTGTTGATCGGGTAGCAGATCATACCGACAATGATACAGAACCCCACCGTCACGCCTGCCGCTTCGGTCGGGGAAAACTTGCCCGTGTAAATGCCCCAAAGCACCAGCCCGATGGCGAAAAAGCCCAGCCATGCGCCGAACGCCGTTTTGACCACGCGGCTGACGCTTAGCCCGATCAGGTGGCCCCAGCCGTTCAGCGTACAGATGATAAACGCGGCGATCATCATCGCAGTAACCATCAAAGCGCCCGGGATGATGCCGGCGATGAACAGGTCGGAAATCGACAGGTTCATCAGGTAGCCATAGACGATAAAGATGATCGAGGGCGGAATGATGATGCCCACGGTGCCGCCCGCCGCTGCGGTGGCTGCGGAAAACCGTTCGTCATAGCCGCCCTTGACCATCTCGGGGTGCAACATGGACCCGATGGTGGCTGTTGTGGCTGAATTTGAACCGGAAATGGCCGCAAACAGTCCGCACGCGCCGATGGCCGCCATCGCCAGACCGCCGCGCAGCCAGCCCAGACAGGCATAGGCGAAATCGGATAATCGCTTGGCGATGCCCGACTGGTTGATCAGGTCGCCAGTCAGGATGAACAGCGGCATCGCCAGCAGGGCAAAGCCGTCGGTAAACACATCCGACAGGGCCGCGCCGATATTGTCCATCGTCTGGCCCAGCACAAATGTTGTACCCACGACCCAGTAGGCGATGATCAGAAAAACCGGCACCCCCAGCATGAACAGAAAGGTGACGCCCAAGGAAATCAGCGTGATCAGTGTACCGTCGGTCATTATGTGTCTCCTCCGATCACGGCCTGATTGATCAGCGGATTGCCGTTGCGGAAATTGGCAAGATCATCGGTCCAGTTTTCCAGAACGCGCCCCGCCATCAGAACAAAGGCCACCGGAACCAGCACCAGATACCACCACTGCATGAAATTGTCGGTGCCTGCCAAAATCTGGAAATTCGCAGCGGAATTGGCCGCGACGCGGGTCGAGGTGACGACTACGATAATACAAAAGCCCATCCACAAGACCGCATCCAGCGACAGGCACACCATCTGCATGGGGCGCGACATGGCACTGCGGAATTCGCTAAAGGCCAGATGGGTGCGCAGGCGGATATTATAGGAACACCCGAACCACGTCATGATCAGGAACAAAACCGGCGGCAGGGTCGTCGACCAAGGTGCCTGTTGGCTTAGAACGAACCTCCGGAACACTTCGACAAAGATGATCGCGGCGATCAGCAGATAGGAATAGACCATGATGCTGCGTTCCAGATGGCGATCGAAAAACGGCACGGCCCGGTAAAGCCGCATCATCAGATAGCCGCCGATCACGGTGCAGATTGTCCCGACGATCCATGCGCCTTCGGTTTTCAGTGCCGAACTGAGTGTCCATGAATCACCGCTGAACGCGGCTGTTACGATGCCCATCGCATCAGACCATATCGACATGATCTGTCCCCTCCTCCGTCAGGCCCAATCCCTGTCTTGATGCAGGATGTATCGGCCCGGTGTTGCGCATAACGTGCAGACACCGGCCCCGATTGCACAGGGCCGGTGTAGTAACCTTAGCGGGTGATCAGCCCTTCCACCACCGGCGCGGTTCGACGTTTTCCGCCTTCATGTCGAGCGGAATTTCACGCGCAATGTTGTAAATCTCTTGATAGGTATCGATGCCACCGGCCCAGCCGTTCAGACGCTCGCGCCACTGTTCCCACAGCTGCGGCTGGAATTCGGGCGAACACATCTCCTCGGCCATCTTGATTTCGCTGTCCGGAAGGAAGATCGGCTCTACATCGTTTTCCAAGAAGATCGTGCCCGGCAATTGCGGATTTGAGAAGCCTACCGTGTTGACCAGTGCAGCCTCGTTCGCGGCCTGAACATGGGTTTGCGCCCAGTAAGAAGATTCAAGAACCGCATCCTGCAGGTATCCGTCAAGGCTGTTGAACACCTTGGCCGACATCGATGTATGTTCGGTGCCACAGAAGAATTTGAGATCGACCGATTTGGACACAACCGGCGACATGTTGGCATAAGCAACAGCCGACGCCCATGTTTCCGCGCCATCGATCAGGCCCTGACGCAAGCCATCAAGGGTTTCTTCCCACGCGACCGGCACGGGGTTCAGGTTCAGCGCCTGCATCGCGATGCGGCCCAACTGGGTGCCGGTCACACGGTTTTTCGAACCGAACAGGTCTTCCAGTTTGGTGATCGGCTTGTCTTTCCAGCCCAGACCCATTTGCATGCCGCGCAGTTCCGCGTGGCTGAACAGGAACTTCAGGCCGTGCCGTTCTTCCAGCGGGTCGCGCAGAATACGCTGCGATTCGGGGCTGTAGAGGAAATGGTACTGCGCCGCACGGCTGGGGAACATATAGGCATAATCCAGCACGTTCAGATAAGGCGCGCCACCGGCCGAGTTCTGGGTAGAGGCCGCATAGATGTCGACAACGCCCAGTTGGGTCTTTTCAACACAGGACAACTGGCCGCAAATCTGGTTGTCGCCGATGAACTCGATCCGAATTTCGCCGTCAGTGCGCGCCTCAAGATCGCGGGCAAATTCCAGCGCCCCTGCCCGTTCAATCAACAGGTTACGTGCGTTGAACCCGGCCGCGCCGAATTTCAGATTGAACTTTGCCGGCTTGGAAAAACGCCGCTCGTATGTGGATTCTGCCGCGCGCGCCAGGCTGCCGATGCTCATCGCGCCACCGAATGCACCCGCTGCCAACAAGGTCGAGCTCATCCCGTATTGCCCCGCCAGCTTGAACAGATCACGCCGTGAAATCTGGCTCAGTTTATTGCCTACACCCATTTTGGTTCCTCCCTTATGGTGCCGATTGTCTATTATTGAGACTATTAGTTTCAAAAAAGGGTAGATTGTTTATTTCGTTTTGCATAGTGTTTTTTTACGAAACTTACCGGAGGGGCGGACTTGAGGGCGGATTACATCATTGTCGGGGCTGGGTCGGCCGGATGCGTTCTGGCCAACCGCCTGAGCGAGAACCCCAGGAACAAGGTTATTCTGCTGGAAGCGGGCGGGCGCGATCTGAACCCGTGGATTCACATTCCGGTCGGCTATTTCAAGACCATGCACAACCCGTCCGTTGACTGGTGTTACCGGACCGAACCCGATCCGGGGCTGAACGGGCGTTCGATCGACTGGCCTCGCGGCAAGGTTCTGGGCGGATCATCTTCTTTGAACGGGCTGCTTTACGTACGTGGACAGGCGCAGGATTATGACCGCTGGCGCCAGATGGGAAATACCGGCTGGGGCTGGGACGATGTGCTGCCCCTGTTCAAACGTGCGGAAAAAAACGAACGCGGCGCCGATGCGTTTCACGGTGATGAAGGCCCCCTTTCTGTGTCCAACATGCGCATCCAGCGCCCGATCTGTGATGCATGGGTCGCGGCAGCGCAGGCGGCTGGATATCCGTTCAATCCAGATTACAACGGCGCTGAACAGGAAGGGGTGGGATATTTCCAACTGACCACCCGTAACGGGCGGCGTTGCAGCGCGGCCGTGGCCTATCTGAACCCGGCGCGCGGGCGTGAAAACCTGCGGATCATTACAAAGGCGCAGGTGCAGCGCGTGGAACTGGAGGGGAGCAAAGCCACCGGCGTGACCTATCGTGATGCATCCGGCCAGATCCGGACGGTCAATGCGGACCGCGAAGTCATATTGTCCGGGGGCTCCATCGGATCACCACAAATCCTCATGCTGTCCGGCATCGGACCTGCCGTGCACCTCAAAGAGAACGGCGTCGAGGTGAAACACGATCTGGGCGGCGTCGGGCGGAACCTGCAAGACCACCTGCAGGCGCGTCTTGTGTTCAAATGCAACGAACCCACGTTGAATGACGAAGTGCGCAGTCTGGTAAGTCAGGCCAAGATCGCGCTGAAATATGCATTGTTCAGGGCCGGCCCTATGACGATGGCCGCCAGCCTCGCCACAGGCTTCCTGAAGACACGCGAAGATCTGGAAACACCGGATATCCAGTTCCATGTGCAACCGTGGTCTGCCGACAGCCCCGGCGAAGGGGTGCATCCGTTTTCGGCCTTTACCATGTCGGTCTGCCAGTTGCGCCCCGAAAGCCGCGGTGAAATCCGCCTGAATGGTCCCGACCCCGTAACCTATCCCAAAATCATCCCGAATTATCTGGCCACGCAAACAGATTGCCAGACAATCGTGAACGGTGTGAATATCGCCCGAAAGATCGCGCGCCACGCACCGTTAACCTCGAAAATCTCGCACGAGTTCCGGCCCGATGCCGCGCTGGATATGGACGATTATGACGGCACGCTGGACTGGGCGCGCAGCAATTCGACATCGATCTATCACCCCACCGGCACCTGCAAGATGGGCAGCGGCAAGGATGCGGTTGTAGACGACAGGCTGCGGGTGCACGGCATAAAGGGGCTGCGGGTGGCCGATTGTGCGATCATGCCGGAAATCGTGTCGGGCAACACAAATGCCCCTGCGATCATGATCGGCGAAAAAGCCAGCGATATCCTGCAGTCTCTCGCCTGACCCGGGTTGCGCTATCCGTTCAGCGTGGCCACATGGGCGGCGAATTCAGGCCGCGCCATCAGCGCCTTGCAGCGGGCAAAGCGGCCATCGGCGTAGGCACGGAAATCTTCGGCAGGGTTCTCATTGGCCAGCTGGATCAGCCCCCACAACGTCCAAAGCAGATCGCACATCGCCTTGTAGATCACCATGCGCGCATGATCGTTCGCGGGCACCTGCCCGTCAAAATAGGCCGACAGCAACGCGCCGTCCTGCGCATCGTTCAATCCGGCCTCGACCGACAGATCGCCCAGATCCCACATCGGATCGTTCATGCCGGAATATTCCCAATCCACGATCCACATGCGCGCGCCGGTATCCAGAAAGTTTTCGCACAGCGGGTCGCAGTGGCAGGCCACGCGCGGCGCGGGGTTTCTGGCCAGCGCGGCACGGATGGTTTCGGCCTCGGCCACCACGTCGTGATAGCCGTCCGGCAGATCAACATCCTTGGTCGACAGCAGGCCCAGATAATCATCAATCATCGCGAACAGTTCAAAGTCCGCCTGGAACACGGCGCCGGACTGATGCAGATCACGCAGCGCTATGGCGGCGCGACCGACAACGGCATGGCTGCCGTCCGTGGCGGCCTGCGCAAACAAATCGGGCGTCATCGTTGTGGCCCCGTCAATGAACCGCGTGACCATAAGACCGCTGTCAGGATCGGCGTAAACCAGTTCGGGCGACACACCCGCGTCTGCGGCCGCCTGGGCGGCCACCGCTTCGGCCTTGCGATCAATGTATTCTTCGGTGCCTTCGCCGGGAACGCGCAGGCAATAGTCGCCCACACGGTACACAACATTGGTCAGCCCGCCCATCCGTTCCACGGGACCGTCATGGCCCTGAAGCTGCGGAATTTTGTTCATCAAAGCCTTCAGATCGGTCATGGGTCCCCCGAATTGTGCATTCTTCATTTGATATTTGTCGCGCGATGGAATTGGATTGGCAAGCCGACAGATCGGATCACATAACACGGGGGCAGGCATGACGGGCAAACATGACGGGCATCTGGGCGCGGTTTACGATGCGCAAACCCCCGAAGATGTGGCGGCACTTTATGATGGCTGGGCCGAAACCTATGACGCGGAAATGTCGGTTGCGGGGTATCGTCATCCGTCGGTCGCGCTGTCGCTGCTGACGCGGTTTCTGCCCAAGGGGGAAACACCGCTGCTGGATGCCGGTGCAGGCACGGGGCTGATGGGCGAATGGCTTGGCATTGTCGGTTATCCGCAGGTGGACGGTCTGGATATTTCCGAAGGCATGTTGGCGCGCGCCGCTCAAAAAGGCCACTACCGCGCCCTGCACAAGCTGGCACTGGGGGGTATTTTACCCTTCGAGGACGAAGCCTATGCCGGGATCGTTTCGACCGGCGTGTTCACCACCGGCCATGTCGGGGCCGAGGCGCTGGATGAGCTGATCCGCATCTGCGCCATCGGCGGGGTGATCGTGATCACCGTCAAGGATACATTGTGGAACGGCGGCTTCCAATTGCGGATAGATGAACTGGTGGGCAACGGCCAGATCGAAATGCTGGACGAAACCGCGCCCTATGCATCGATGCCGGGTGAGGTCGGCACCATCCCCAGCCGGGCCATCGCATTTCGCGTGCTTTAGGCACGGATGCGGGTGCCCTCCGGATCGTAGAACGAGCGCAATCCGATCTGCGCCGGCAGGGTTTCCCCGGCCACAATCAATGCATAATCGCCCGCTTGCAGTGCATCATCGCTGGTGTCATCCGCGCGCACGTAGCCGTAGCCGATACTTTTGCCCACCGTGTAGCCATATCCGCCCGAGGTCAGATACCCGACCGGCTTGCCGTTTCGCAGGATGGTTTCACGCCCCAGCAGGACTGCATCGGGATCATCCAGCGTAAACCCGACAAATCGTTTGCCCAGCGGTTCGCCCGCTGCCGCGCTCAAAGCCTCGCGGCCCAGAAACGGCGTGTTGCCCTTCATCTTGACGGCCCACCCCAGACCGGCCTGAAATGGCGTGTCATTTGGTGTGATATCGGATGACCACGCACGATAGCCTTTTTCCAGCCTCAGGCTTTCCAGCGCGCGGTATCCAACAGGGCGTATACCCTGCCCCGCTGCCATCAGCACATCGTAAACCGCACCCGTTGCCGCGATCGGGATATGCAGTTCCCACCCCAGTTCGCCCACATAGGTGACGCGCAGCGCCCGCACTTTGTGGCCGGCAATGTCCAGATCACGCACATGCCCGAACGGAAAGGCGCTGTTTGACACATCATCAGATGTCACGGCGGCCAACACATCGCGTGCCTTTGGCCCCATCAAGGACAGCGTGCCCCAGTCTTCTGTCACATCTTGCAGGTTGACGTCACCCGCAGGGATATGATCGGCGATCCAGCCCAGATCATGGGTGCGAAACCCGGTGCCGGTCACGATATAGAACCTGCCTTGGGCGATGCGCGCCACCGTCAGATCGCATTCGATCCCGCCACGCGAGTTCAGCAATTGGGTATAGGTCAGCCGCCCGACCGGTTTGCTGACGTTGTTGGCACAGACCCAATCCAGCGCGGCCTGTGCATCGCTGCCCGACACCTCGTATTTGGCGAACGAGGATTGATCGAAGACGCCGACAGAATTGCGCACATGGGCATGTTCCTGCCCCACCGCGTCAAACCAGTTCTGGCGGCCCATCGAATAGACATCTTGCGGCGCCATACCGTCCGGGGCGAACCAGTTTGGCCGTTCCCAGCCAAGTTTCGATCCGAACACCGCGTTTTGCCGTTTCAGACGCTCATATAGCGGCGACAGGATGCGCGGGCGGCCTGATGTGTATTCTTCATGCGGAAAACCGATGGTGTAGTGTTTGCCATAGGCCTCAAGCGTGCGGTCGCAAACCCATTTGCGGTCTTTGTGCATGTCCGAAAACCGGCGGATGTCGACCACCCACAAATCAAGCGGTGCCTCGCCCGTCATGGCCCATTCGGCCAGCACCCAACCGGCTCCGCCCCCTGATGCGATGCCAAAGGCGTTGAACCCGGCGCCGACAAACATGTTGGCGCATTCCGGTGCCCGCCCCAGAATGAAATTGCCATCCGGCGTAAAGCTTTCCGATCCGTTGATCATCTGTTTTACGCCGGTTTGCGTCAGCACCGGAATACGTTCGATCGCCTGTTCCAGATGCTGGGCGAAATGATCATAGTCATCGTCAAACAGGCCGAATTCCCAGTCATCAGGCACGTCACCGCCGAACTCGTCCAGCACCCAGGGTTGCGGGTCTGGTTCGTATCCGCCCATGACCAGCCCGCCGACCTCTTCCTTGAAGTAGGTGCGCCGGTCAGGGTCGCGCAGTGTGGCGGCATCCGGTGACAGACCGTCAATCGCTTCGGTGATGATGTACTGATGTTTTACCGGTTGCAGCGGCACGGTGATGCCCGCCATTGCGCCAACCTTGCGCGCCCATTGACCGGCGCAGTTGACCACGCGATCACATTTGATCGTCCCCTGACTGGTTTGCACCCCGGTGATCCGGTCGCCGTCCATGTCAAATCCGGTCACACGCACCCCTTCATGCAGTTTCGCGCCATGCATGCGCGCGCCCTTGGCCAGGCTTTGGGTGATGTCGGACGGGTTGGCCTGCCCGTCAGTCGGCAACCAGCTTGCGCCCACCAGATCGCTGACATCCATCAGCGGCCACATCTTTTTCACCTCGTCCGGGCAAATCAGGTGCATGTCCATGCCGAACGATCCCGCCGTGGTGGCCAGACGTTTGTATTCGGTCCAGCGATCCGGATTTGTGGCCAGCCGCAAACATCCGGTCATCTTCCAGCCGGTATCAAGACCGGTTTCCGCATCAAGCTGCTTGTACAGATCGACCGAGTATTTCAGCACCTTGGTGATCGACGCGGAAGACCGCAACTGCCCCACCAGCCCCGCCGCATGCCATGTTGAACCCGACGTCAGTTTGCCCTGCTCCAGCAGGACGACATCGGCCTTGTGATCGCGGGCAAGGTGATAGGCCGTGGAACATCCGATGATGCCACCACCGATAACAACAACCTGTGCGTGACTGGGAAGGGTCATGATACGTCTTTTCCATATAATGAAGAATACCGGTCGCGCGCCGCGGCCAGCCGTTCCAGATTTTCGTGCGCATAGGCGACATAATCAACGCCCGGTGCGTTCAGGTGCAGTTCCGATACCATGGCCCACATCGCTTCACGCAATAGCGATGCGCATTGCATGGCGTCAAAGGCCCGCACCATCGCCCGGTCAGGGGTGGCCCCGAAATAGTGCGTCAGCAATTCCTGCGCGGCCTCGGGTTCCATTTCAGAATTCGAGGCCACACCGGCCAGATCGAACATCGGCGTGGAATAGCCGGCATATTCGTAATCAATCAGCCACAGGCGCGTATCGTCTTCCAGAATGTTGGCGGGCAGCAGATCATTGTGGGCAAACACGATGGGCAATGGCACCTGCGCTGCTTCCAACTGCCCTGAAAGCTCCAGATAGCCGGGCAAGTCAGCGGCGAAACGGCTGTTGCCGTTAGCCAGCGTCCGCGCATAATCGCGAATGACGTGGAACACCCAGAAGAAATAGGCGGTGCCTGATACATTTGCGGCCATCGTGTTGTGAAAGCGTTTCAACAGGTCGGCCACCCGCGCGGGATCGCGGCGCATGTCTGCCGCGTCCCAGGTGCGCGATTGCACAAAGCCAGTTACCATCACACCCTGTGCCGCATATTCAACCGCAGGGGAAAACCCTGCTGCATGGGCGGCGCGCGTGCTCATCAACTCTCGGGCGCGGTCCACATGGTGGACCGGGTAATCAGCGCCAAAGCGTACCACGTGATCGCCCGCATCATCCGTGATCTTCCAGATTTCATTGGACAGCCCGCCTTCCAATGGCGCACCAGACGGCGGTCCGGACCAGCAGGGCAATTCCAGAATTTTGTCAGGTAGTGTCATGATGTCCGTCCTCCAGCCCCAGCCGCGCCCGCGCCCGCTGTGCGCCCGCCTGAATTAGGCGATCGGCGATGATGGCAATGAACGCCACCGCAAATCCGGCAACAAGGCCCCGTCCCGCATCGGCCTTGGTCAGGGCGATATAGACCTCCTGCCCCAGATCGCGGGTACCGACCAGCGCGGTGATCACCAGCATCGACAGGGCAAACATGATGGTCTGGTTCAACCCCAGCAGGATTTCGGGCAGCGCCAGTTTCAGTTTGATCCGCGTCAGGATCTGCCATTCGGTGCAGCCCATCGCGCGCCCTGCCTCGATCAGGCGGGCATCGACGCCCTGCAATCCCAATGCCGTATACCGGATTGCAGGTGCGATTGCATAGGCAACGACCGCAATCATCGCGGTGAAATCGCCGACGCGGAACAGCATGACAGCGGGCATCAGATACACGAAAGACGGAAGCGTTTGCAGCGTATCTATCGCCACCTTGACCCCAACCCAAAGCCGTTCCTTTTCGGCCGCCAGAACACCGATGGGCAGGCCGATCAGCATGGCAAAAACAACCGAAATGCCGCAAAGATAAACGGTGATCATCGCCTTTTCCCACAATCCGGTCACGGCGATCAGAATGGTCAGACACGCCACCAGCAGCGCAAGGCGCGCACCGCCCAGCCGCCAGCCGACAAAGCCCAGCAGGCCCGCCACCCCCAGCCATGGCAAGCCCACCAGAAACCGCTTGGTCGGGATCAGCACGTTCAGCAGCAGGGTGTTCTTGATCGCTTCAAGCGTGTCAAAATAATTGACGTTGATCCAAGTAACAACGCGCGACCAGAAATCGCCGGTGGATATGGCCCATGCATCGGGATAGGTTTGCAAGGCGGGGCTAAGAAACGCGGCAACAAAGGTCAGCGCCAGTAGAACCAGCGCCCATTTCAGATATCCGGACGGCGCATCGACACCGGTATACTGCGCCGCCGCCTGGCTTAGCCGATCCAGCGCGATGGCCAAGGCGACAATGGCAAACCCCGCCTCAAGCCCGGCGCCGAAATCCAGCCGCCGCAAAGACGCCAGCACATCAAAGCCAAGGCCCCCCGCCCCGATCATCGACGCGATGATGACCATGTTCAGCGACAGCATGATCACCTGATTGACCCCAACCATCAGCCCGTCCTTGGCTGATGGGACCATCACCCGCCACGTCATCTGACGGCGCGAACATCCTACCATATGGCCAAGATCACGAATTTCGCCCGGAACCCGGCCCAGTGCCAGCATGGTGATGCGTGTCATCGGTGGCATGGCATAGATCACTGTGGCCACAATGGCCGCCGTGGGGCCGAACCCGAACAGGATCAGGATCGGCACCAGATAGGCAAAAACCGGAATGGTCTGCATCAGATCCAGCACCGGTTGCAGCGCCCGCGCCAGCCAGCGCCAACGATAGGCCGCAAGCCCCAGCATCAGGCCGCCCGCAACTCCGATGGGCACCGCGATCATAATAGACGCCAGCGTGACCATCGCCGATGTCCACTGGCCGAATACGGCGATGAACAGGAAACACCCCGCCGCCAGCAGCGCCAGCGACCATCCGCCAAGCCGGTGTCCGATCAACCCGACAAAGGCGATCAACCCGACCCAGGACAGCGGCGGCAGGTTCACCGCCTCGATCCCGCCCGACAAGACGCCCGCCACCGCCTGATAGGGGATGTCCACCAGCGTGGACAGGAACCGCGTCAGGTCGCGAAACGTGAAAAGGCCGAAACTGGCGTCATTCAGCAGCCATTTGGTGAAATCGGAAATCCAGCGCGCGGCGGGAACAACCCACTTCTTGGGGTATTCAAACGCCCATGGCAGCAGTGTCGGGCCCCATGTCATAAGCGCGACAAATGCCAGCAGAACCGCGCCCCAAAGGGCCAGACCGCGCCAGAGTGGCGGGCTATCGACGGTGTCGGCCATCATCCCGCCAACATCAGATCAATCACCGCATCACGGCGCAACTGGCCCAGCGTTTTGCCGTTCGCATCTGTGACGCGCAAAAGGCTGGCGCCGGACAGGAAAAGCGGTGCCGCCTCGGATATTGTGGCGCGGGCGGAAACCGATGCATCCGGTGTCTCTGCTCCGGCCGGTTCCATCACGGATGTCACGCGCACTACCTTTGCGCGCGGCACCGCCTGTGAAAACTCGCGCACGTAATCTGTGGCAGGGTTCAGAACGATCTGTTCGGGCGTGTCCGCCTGCACCACGATGCCGTCCTTCATGATGGCAATACGGTCGGCAAGGCGGATTGCTTCGTCAAAATCGTGGGTGATGAACACGATGGTCTTTTTCAGCGTGCCCTGAAGGCGCAGGAATTCATCCTGCATTTCACGCCGGATCAACGGATCCAGCGCAGAAAACGGCTCGTCCAGAAACCATAACTCGGGATCAGCGGCCAGACTGCGGGCAATGCCGACGCGCTGTTGCTGTCCGCCGGACAACTGGCGGGGATAGGCCGCCTCGCGCCCTTCCAACCCGACAAGCGCGATCATACGGCGCGCGCGGTCTTCGCGTTCGGCGCGTGAAATGCCCTGAATTTCCAAGGGAAAGGCCACGTTGTCCAGAACGGACAAATGCGGCAGCAGGGCAAAATGCTGAAACACCATGCCCATCTTGTGCCGCCGCAACTGCGTCATCTCTTCCTGAGAGGCGCTGAGCAGGTTTTGCCCGTGAAACAGGATTTCGCCCGCCGTGGGTTCGATCAGGCGCGAAAGGCAGCGCACAAGAGTGGATTTGCCCGATCCCGACAGACCCATGATCACAAAAATTTCGCCCGTGTGCACGGCCAGATCAACGGCACGCACCGCCGGAACAAGGCCCGCGCCCTGCAATTGTTCAAGGCTTGCGTCAGGTCCGAAATCGGCAAGAATGTCGGCCGCCCGCGCGCCAAACAGTTTCCAGACATTGCGACATTCTAGCATGGGGGCGTCAGGCCGGTTCTGGTCGGCCCTGGTGGTATTGGTCAATGCGGTCTCCGGCGCAGGCAGGTTGCCGCCCGTACAAAACGGGCGGCATGGTTTGCATCAGATCAGGTCAACTCAGATCAGTTTGCGATCCAGTCTTTCCAGCGGCTTTCATTGGCTGCCATCCAGTCGGCCACGACACCTTCGACAGTGCCGCCGTCCAGATCGACAGCCGTGATCATCGCACCCATTTCATCATTGTTGATGTTGAACTTTTCAACGGCCATCTTGGCGCCGGCCCATTTGTCGGCCAGTCCCGACCATGCCACTTTCCAGATATCGCCAAAGGGTTTGCCGCAATCATAGGCCATATCCGGGTTCAGGCCGACTGACGGATCGTTGTAGCATTCGGCCGAATAGACCGGGAATTCAACCCATTCGCCTTCGTATTTGGCCGGGGCCCAGTGCGGGGCATAGACCCACAGCAGAACCGGGGCTTCGCGCTGAACCGCGCTTTCCAGCTCGGCAAACAGGGCCGCATCGGTGCCCGCATGGATCACCTCGAACGGCAGATCAAGCGCTTCGACGCGTTCATCGTCAAACCCGCCCCATGTCACGGGGCCGCCCAGATACCGGCCCTTGGGCGCGGTTTCGGCGGTGGAAAAGGCTTCGGCGCAGGCCGGGTCTTTCAACGCCTCCCAATTGGGCAGGCCGGGGCAGCGTTCGGCCATATAGGCGGGATACCACCATTCTTCCTTGGCCTGCATTCCGGTTGGCCCAAGGTTCACCACATTGCCGGTGGCGGTGGCCGCGTCCATCGCTTCACGGCCTGTGGTCTCCCAGATTTCCATTGCGATGTGCAGATCACCTGATTCAAGGCCCGCAAACTGCGCCAGATAATCGGCCTGCACGTATTCTACGTTATATCCGGCCTCTTTCAGCACCGATCCCATCAACTGGGTTGTGATCAACTGGCCGGTCCAGTCGTGCAATGTCAGCTTGATCGGATCGCTGGATTCCTGCGCCTGCGCGGGCAGCGACAGGGCCAGTGCAGACGCCACAACTGCGGCGCGCATCAGCGATACTGGTTTCAAATTGTTATTCATGGTCAGACCCCCTGAGAAATATATAACGGGCGTGCGCGCACGGATTTTTTCCGGCTTTTGTCTGTGAATTTCGCACACCCTTGCTAAAGCCTGCCGCGCGAGGGGCGCTTGAGTCAATCAAACAATGGATTTTTTGTTTGATTCCGGACCAATGGGAGAATGCAGCGGGCTGGCGCGCCTTGCAAAACCGGTATCAGCTGTCTTTGTTCTGGTCTTCCAGAAGACGCGAGTGTTTGCGCATCTCGGTCAGAATCTGGCCGAACGTTTCGATCCCGCGCGCTTCGAGAATGGTAATCATGCGCACCAGAACGGCGGCCGTCGCCTCGGCGTCACCCATGGCGGTGTGGCGTTTATCGTCTTGGATCGTGACATTCAGCCGCTCACACAGCGCATCCAGCGTATGGGTGGCCGAACCGCCAAAGACGACAGCCGACAACAGCACCGTGTCGAGCACCGGATGATCAAACGCTAAACCGTTTGCACGTCCGGTCTGATGCAGAAACGCCATGTCAAAGGGCGCGTTGTGCGCCACCATCACCGCATCCCGTGCAAACACGTGAAAATCCGCGCAAACCCGCGCAAAATCGGGCGCATCGGCGACCATGTCATCACTGATATGATGCACCTTGGTCGAGGCGGGCGGGATCGGCATGGACGGGTTTACCAGAGTGTCAAACACCTCGCCCGGGATCGGCTTGCAATTGACGATGCGCAGCGCACCCAGTTGCACAACGCGGTCTGTGTCGGGTCGCAGGCCGGTGGTTTCACTGTCAAAGACCACAAAGGTCAGATCGCGCAGTCTGGTTTGTTTGAGATCGTTGGATACGGCGCGGTCCAGCAGATCGAAATCATAACACAGCGGGCGTTCGGCATCCGGATCCATCGGTTCCAGCATCAAAGTATAACCGTCCTGCGCGCCGAATTTGCGAATATGGCCGGTATAGGTCTGGCCCGACAATCCGGTCAGGACAACGGGCATGCGCGCCCGGTTCTCCGCATCAAGCGTGCGCAGGGCCTGCGCAACCCCGTCCTGATCCAGATATTCAAAGATCGAAGCATTGAGCCTTGGCGGTGCTTCGGCTTCCAAAAGCGCGGCGGCCTGACCGTCATAAAGAACGATCCGGTGATCGGCGCGCGCCACGATCACGGCAGTCGGAATGTCCGACAGGATTTTCAGCAGTTGCTGTTTTTCACGTTCCAGCCGCGCGGTGCGTTCGGCCACGGTTTCTTCGGCGGTGCGGCTGCTTTCACTTAGTTTCTGGTGCACCGCCGCTGCCGCAGGGGCCAGATCGCCCAGATAGCGCGCGGCAGAACGATCAATCGCTGCGCCGATATCCGCCTGTGCACCGACCCGAAGGCTGGCGGCCAGCGCCTCGATCGGTTTGGCGACGTTTTCATCGAACAAAAGCCAGATAAACACCGCAAGCGCCACAAGGCCGAACCCGGCGGCGACCGCAGAGGTGACAAAGGATGAAAAGCCATCGGTATCACCCAGTTGACGGTATCCCAGCCACAACGCGCCCAATACAACAGCTACGCCGCCCAGTGCACTGAGACAAAAGAACAAAAAGACTCGAATCCGCAGGCTCAAGTCCTTCATGTCACACCTCCTTGCAGGCTGCCGTCAGGATCGGATCGCCCGCGGGCAAATCGATCCATTGTGCGTTCAGCACGGCCCCGTCTGCGCCGAATTCGACGCCGTCGACGATGTCGGCCTGTTTGCCGGCGGCGCAGTCATAAAGCATCGGCACTATGGCCATGCGCGCCCAACGGCCATGCAATACCAGTTGTACAATACGTTGGTCGGGCTGTTGCGGGTGGGTCTGAATGGTGGCCCGATCCACAGCGACAAAGCGGTTGATATAGGGTTTGATATAGGTCCAAGGACGATAGAAGACTTTTTCTTCAAAGGTTTGCGCCACGATTATGCCCTCGGGCATGGTGCCGGCTGTGCGCGCATACCAGCCGTATTCGCTGGTGATGGCGGCGATCATCATCGCACCTCCGGCAGCGACCGGCATCAGCCAGGATGGCAGGCGGCCTTTCAGCGCGCGATTGATGGCCCAAACCAACAGGGCCGCCGTCGCACCGGCCATGAATGTGCCGATCAGTTCAAAAAACATGGTGCCGTTCCCCTCCTCCCGGGTGTGGCGCGGGGGTTCCTACCCCAGAATGCCCCGCCCTTGCATTAATGCAGATTGCATTGTCTTGATCACGACAAAAGCGTCGCGCAGGTGACTGCGTTCGAAATCAGACAGCGATGCGGGCGGCAGGAAATTATCCGGAGCCTTGCCCTGCTTGATCAGTCTGGCCTGATGTTCCAGACGGGTCTGCGCCACCAGATCATAGGCATCCAGCAAATCGCGCCCGCCGCTCTGGCTGATAATCTCGGCGCCCAGTGCCTCCTCGACACGGGCACGCGTGTTCACAACCACCAACCGTCCCTGAAGCGCATACATCCGCCCCAGATCAACAACCGGCACGACGCCGTTCAGCTTGGTATCAATCGTATTGCGGTGCTCGCCCGACCGGATCGTGGCAAAGCCGCGCAACAATCCAAGCGGGGTGGCATGGGTCAGTGCGTTGCTGGCCATATGGGCGGTAAAGATGGAATTGGACGATGCGGCGCGCAGTGTGTCGGTCTGCAAATCGGCAAACAGGCTAAAATCTCCGCCGATGGGGCGCAGATCGAACATCACGCTGGCAAGCATCTGCGCCTCTTTGCTGGGCTGGGCAATCCAGCCCTTGAAATAGTCGCGCCAGACCTTTGCGGGCTGGCACCAGCGCGGGTTGGTCGCCATCATGTCACCGGGACAATAGACATATCCGCACGCGTCCAACCCGTCGCTGACAAATTGCGCGAACGGGCCGAACCACGCTTGCGTTTCCTTATCGATTCCGTCTTCCAGGATCAGGCAATTGTCCTGATCGGACACGCCCGTCTGTTCCTGCCGCCCCTGTGATCCACAGGCCAGCCACAGATAGCGCGCCGGTGCGGGGCCGAATTTTTCTTCGCCCAGAGCCAGCAGACGGCGTGTGACGACATCGGCCACGTCAGTGATCATACGCGTCACCACATCATGGCGGTGCCCCGCTGCAACCAGTTGCACCAGCAGGTTGGGAATGCGGGCGGTGATACCCGACAGATCGTCCACCGTCGTGGCGCGCGCGGCATCCGCAACCAGACTGGCCGTGCTTGAGGCCTGAAACCGCGTCAGATCGGTTTGCGTGACAATACCCACCAAACGGCCCGCCGAGACAATCGGCAAGTGACCCAGCCGGTGTTCCATCATCATATGCAACACATCCGACCCGATGGCCGAAGGCGACAACACACGCGGATCGGGTGTCATGATCTTGCGCACCGGCGTGTCAAGCGGCAGCGCCTCGGCCAGCGCCTTGCCGGTCAGATCGCGCACCGTCAGGATACCTACAAGCGTGTCACCTTCGGTGACGCACAGGCAGGAAATGCGGTGATCGCGTATGGCCTGGGCGGCTTCAATCAGCGTTGTATCGGGTGTGCACGTCACCGGATCGGGGATCATCAGTGTTTCAACGCGCACATTGGTCAGATCAAACTTGCGGTCAGCGGATGCGCGGGCACCGGTGCGGTTCCGATCAAAAAACTGTCGGAACGGTTCCTGTTCGGCGCGCAGGCTGTCAAACAGCGCGGCGGGCAGACACAACAGCCGGGCATCCTCGACCGCTTTTGCCGACGTGGCCGCCAGACCGTCGCGCAGCAAACCGCGTTCGCCAAAAGAATTACCCCGTTCCAGCATCGACACCTGAACGCCGTTGGCGTCGGTGGCGGCGATTTTACCGCTGGCAATAATGTAAAGACAGGCAAGCTGATCGCCCAAGGCATAGACAGCTTCGTTCTTGCCGACATCGCGCCATTCTACCTGTTTTGCCACTTTGTCCAGTACAGCTGCCGGAAACGCGCTGTAGGGATGCAGGTTGGATAAAAAGGCAAGCGCGTCGTCGTGCATGGGGCAGTTCCCGAAAAATGAGTGTCCCTGCCCCGATGTGATCGGGACAGGGCAGACTTGAGGCAGGCAACCTTAACCGGCTGCCTGCTGGTTTTGCTTAGTGATCGACAGCGGCACCGGCACCGGCAGGCACACGGACGCTTTCGACCAGATCCTTGATCTCTTGCGGGGTGTCTTTTGTGGACATCGAGACCACATAGGCAACCGCAAAGTTGATCACGGCACCTACCGCACCAATCGCAGTGGACTGGATGCCAAACAGCGATCCGTCAACCGTGTCGGGGAAGCTGTTGGTGCCGGCGACAAAGAACCAACCCTTGTGCAGGAAGATGTAGATCAGCGTAAAGATCAGACCCGCCAGCATCCCTGCCACAGCGCCAACGTTGTTCACGCGCTTGGAAAAGATACCCATCATCAAGGCCGGGAAGATCGACGCCGCCGCCAGACCAAAGGCCAGAGCCACGGTTTGCGCCGCAAATCCCGGAGGATTGAGGCCCAGCCATGTCGCAACAGCAATCGCCACCGCCATCGCGATCCGGGCAGACAACAGTTCGCCCTTTTCCGAGATGCCGGGATTGATCGCACCTTTGACAAGGTCATGGGACACAGCAGACGAAATCGCCAGCAACAGACCCGCCGCCGTGGACAGAGCCGCCGCAAGGCCACCCGCCGCGACCAGACCGATCACCCAACCGGGAAGGTTGGCAATCTCGGGATTGGCCAGAACAAGGATGTCACGGTTGAAGTTGGTCAACTCGTTACCCTGCCAGCCGTTTGCCGCAGCCTTTTCTGCCATCGCGTCGGACTTGTCGTTGTAGTACTGGATCTTGCCGTCGCCGTTCTTGTCTTCCCAGTCCAGCAGGCCGGTTTTCTGCCACGTCAACATCCAGTTGTATTCTGGCGCTGTTTCAATGGTTTCAACAGAAACTGCCGCACCGCTTGTCCCTTCGGGCCACATCAGATTAGTGATGTTCAGGCGAGCCATCGCACCCACCGCAGGGGCGGTCAGATACAAGAGCGCGATAAACACCAGCGCCCAACCAGCAGACCAACGGGCGTCGGACACTTTGGGAACGGTGAAAAAGCGCATGATCACGTGCGGCAGACCCGCTGTCCCGATCATCAGCGACAAAGTGAACAGAACCATGTTCAGGTTGTCCTTGTGCGCCTCGGTATAGCTGGCAAAGCCCAGATCGGTCACAATCTGGTCCAGTTTTTGCAGCAGATACACGCTGCTTTCGCCACCGGTCGAAGACGACACTTCGCTGAACAGACCGAAGGCCGGAATTGGCGTGCCTGTCAGTTGCAGCGAAATGAACACGGCCGGAATGGTGTAAGCCATGATCAGAACGACATATTGGGCAACCTGCGTATAGGTCACACCCTTCATGCCGCCAAACACCGCATAAGCAAAAACAACCGCCGCGCCGATCAACAGACCGGACGTGTTCGAGATTTCAAGGAACCGGCCAAAAGCCACGCCCACCCCTGTCATCTGGCCGATCACATATGTGGTCGAAGCCACAATCAGACAGATCACAGCGACGAGGCGTGCAGTTGGGGAATAGAAACGGTCACCAATGAATTCGGAAACGGTGAATTTGCCGAACTTGCGCAGATAAGGGGCCAGCAAAAGCGCCAGCAGAACATATCCGCCGGTCCAGCCCATCAGGAAGGTCGAGTTGTCATAGCCGGTAAAGGCAATCAGACCCGCCATCGAGATGAACGAAGCCGCGGACATCCAGTCAGCCGCTGTTGCCATACCGTTGGTAACAGGATGTACGCCGCGACCGGCGGCGTAGAATTCCGAAGTGGAGCCCGCGCGGGCCCAGATCGCGATGCCGATGTAAAGCGCAAAGGAAGCGCCCACAAACAGCAGGTTCAGTGTAAACTGGTCCATCAGATCAGTCCTCCTCTACGCCGTATTCACGGTCGAGTTTGTTCATCCGCCACGCGTAGAAAAAGATCAGCGCGAGAAAGACAAGAATGGAACCCTGCTGGGCAAACCAGAAGCCCAGGTCGGTTCCACCGACTGAAACGCCAGCCAGCATCGGACGCAGCAATATGCCAAAGCCGAACGACACGAGCGCCCAGATAATCAGGCTGATCGTGATGATCCGGACGTTGGCAGTCCAATAGCCGGCTCCGTCCCTTTCCGCCTTGGTGTGTGTAGATTGATCCGCCATTTTGGCGCTCCTCCTTTTTGTTTTTCAGGATGTGCAAGAGGGGCGCAACACGCGCCCCTCTTGCGGGTCACAGTTTGGCTGTTACGCCCTTCACGACATCGGAAATGTCCCGTCCGATAGCATCGATGTTGCCCATTGCATTCACACGTTGCAAGGTATTTTGATCTTGGTAATACCGGATAAGTGGTGCCGTCTGTGCGTGATACGCATCCAGCCGTGACATCACCGTCTTGGCGTTGTCATCGGCACGGCGTTTCATATCGGTGCTGCCGCATTTGTCGCACTTACCGTCTGTTTTCGGCGTCTTGAACGTGTCGTGATACCCTTCACCACAATCGGCACAGGTGTACCGGCCTGCGATCCGCACAACCATTTTCACGTCATCGACGTCCAGGCTGATGGCTGCATTGATCCGCTGGCCCGATGCATGAAGCAAGATATCAAGTGCCTGCGCCTGCGCTGTCGTGCGGGGGAAACCGTCAAGGATCACGCCCTTGGCGCAATCGGGTTCGGCCAGACGGTCGCGCAGGATGTCGATCACGATCTGGTCGCTGACCAGTTCGCCCGCTTCCATCACCGCCTTTGCCGCCTTGCCTGCGGGCGTACCCGCAGCCACGGCCGCACGCAGCAGATCGCCGGTGGACAGTTGCACAAGGCCGAACTTCTCTTCCAGCATACGGGCCTGGGTGCCCTTGCCGGCACCGGGCGGGCCCAGCAGGATCACGACCGGCGCGGTTTGTGGTGCTTTTGCCCCGTCCATCACGCGTTCGTCCGGTTCATGCGGTTTTCGATCAGATCATCGACAACGGCAGGCTCGGCCAAGGTTGAAGTATCGCCCAGACTACCAAAATCATCCTCGGCGATCTTGCGCAGAATACGGCGCATGATCTTGCCCGAACGTGTTTTGGGCAAGCCCGGTGCCCACTGGATCAGATCCGGCTTGGCAATCGGGCCAATTTCCGTGCGCACCCAAACTTCAAGCTCCTTGCGGAGTTCTTCGGAAGGCGTTTCGCCGTTCATCAGCGTCACATAGGCGTAAATGCCCTGCCCCTTGATGTCGTGCGGATAGCCGACCACGGCGGCCTCGGCGACTTTGGCATGTGCCACCAGCGCGCTTTCCACTTCGGCGGTGCCCATGCGGTGGCCCGAGACGTTGATCACGTCATCGACGCGCCCGGTGATCCAGTAATCGCCATCGGCGTCACGGCGGCATCCGTCACCGGTGAAATAGTAGCCTTTATAGTCGCTGAAATAGGTCTTTTCAAACCGGTCGTGATCGCCCCAGACGGTGCGCATCTGCCCCGGCCAGCTGTCGGCCAGACACAATACACCCTCGGCGGGGTTGGAATGGATTTCGACACCGGATTGCGGGTCAAGGATCACCGGTTCAATGCCGAAAAACGGCTGCTGTGCCGATCCCGGCTTGAGCTTGGTCGCGCCGGGCAGCGGAGTCAGAAGGTGGCCGCCGGTTTCGGTTTGCCACCAAGTGTCCACGATGGGGCATTTGCCTTTGCCGACAACGTCGTAATACCAGTTCCACGCTTCTGGGTTGATCGGCTCGCCCACGGTGCCCAGCACCTTGAGGTCTGACAGATCATAGGCGTTCACGGGATCATCACCTGCCGCCATCAGCGCGCGAATGGCGGTCGGCGCGGTGTAGAACTGGTTCACCTTGTGCTTTTCGCACACGGCCCAGAACCGGCCCGCATCAGGATAGGTCGGCACGCCTTCGAACATGATCGTGGTTGCGCCATTGGCCAGCGGACCATAAACGATATAGCTGTGCCCGGTAACCCAGCCCACATCTGCGGTGCACCAGAACACATCGCCCTCGTGATAATCGAACACCAGTTCGTGGGTCATCGCGGCATAGGCAAGATATCCCCCGGATGTGTGCACCACGCCCTTGGGCTGGCCTGTCGATCCGGATGTATAAAGAATGAACAGCGGATCTTCGGCGTTCATTTCGGCGGGTGCGCAATAGTCGTCCGCCTCAAGCGCCATTTCGTTGTAATCGTAATCGCGCGACGTCCAGGTGGTCTGTCCGCCGGTGCGCTTCACCACCAGACATTTTACGCTGTCCTTACAGTGCAGCAGCGCCGCATCGGCATTGGATTTCAGTGGTGTCTGGCGCCCACCGCGCGGGGCGTAATCGGCGGTAACAACAACTTTTGCATCACAGCCATTGATCCGCGCGCCCAGCGCATCGGGTGAAAACCCTGCAAACACAATGGAGTGGATTGCGCCGATCCGGGCGCAGGCCAGCATGGCATAGGCCGCTTCGGGGATCATCGGAAGATACAGGATGACACGGTCGCCCTTGCGCACGCCCATGCTTTCCAGAATATTGGCCATCTTGCAGGTGTTGCGATGCAATTCCTTGTAGGTGATGTGCTTGGCGTCTTCTTCGGGGCTGTCGGGTTCCCAGATGATCGCCGTCTGGTCGCCGCGCGTTTCAAGATGGCGGTCGATGCAGTTGGCCGATACGTTCAGCACCCCGTCTTCAAACCACTTGATCGACACGCTGCCCAGATCGAAATTGACGTTCTTGACCTTGGTAAACGGCTTGATCCAGCTCAGGCGTTTTCCCTGTTCACCCCAGAACGCATCCGGATCGTTGATCGAAGCTTCGTAGAGAGATTTGTAGCGGGCCGCGTCGACATGGGCCGTTTTAGCGAACGCCGGATCCGGAGAGAAATCTGACCCTTTGGCCTGGGCAACATTGGGTGTGTCAGTCATCGCATTTCTCCTCCAGATTGCAATCCGGGGGTGCGGGCCGGACAAAACAAAACGTCTAACCGCAATTCTCCCCCTGTAAACAACTCATAGAGACAATGTGCAAATCATCAACTATCCATCTGTAAATGCGCATTAATTTTGTAATTATTTTCACCGCAATCGCGCATTATTGTAAATTTTTGCTGCGGCAATTTGCCAAACATCAACAAATTCAGCGCCTTGCAAGTCAAAACCTGCGGGGCGGCAAATGCAGTGCAGCCTTTCATGCCGGACCCGCCATTCTTGCGGAAACGGCTTTTTAACCGGCGCGGGATAAGCAGGTCAGACGGATCACCTAACCGATCACCACTGGGGCGCGCGATGGATCAGGACAAATTGTTTGGCAACCTGTTTCTGGGTGTCGGCGCAATGAAGGCAGGCACGACATGGCTCTATTCGGTGCTGGATCAGCATCCGAACCTGCATTTCACACCGGAAAAGGAAATCCATTATTTTTATCACCGTTATGTGGACAGCAACCTTCTGAATGAACGCAAACGGCTGCATATGGCGCGCGAACGGTATCTTTTGCGCTTTGATCCCGATCACGCGAATATCGACCGGATCCGCATGAACCTGCATTGGGTGGCCGCCTATCTTTCGCATCCTGTCGATGATTTCTGGTACCGGTCCCTGTTTCAAACCCGGGCACATCATGCCTATGCCTGTGATTTTTCAAACCTGAATGCGCATTTGCCTGTCGCCGCCTGGCGACAGATCGCGCGCCAGTGCACCACGCTGCGGGTTCTGTTCACCATGCGCGACCCGCTGAAACGGCTGTGGAGCCATACAAAGTTCCATCTGCAGATCACCGGCCAGGCCGACAATCTGACCAAATGGGGGCCGCGTGATTATACCGACTTTGTGCGCCAGCCATTCATCTGGCAAAACGCGGAATACGGCCGTGTTCTGCGCACACTGCGCGCCGGGCTGGATCGCGAAACGTGGCGCGCCACCTTCTATGAAACGCTGCACGAAGACCAGATCCCCGCCCTGCGCGAGATTGAAAGTTTTCTGGCGCTTCCACCCCATTCCTATCCAAAAAAGATACTGGACAGGCACCCGACGCAAAGTGTGACTCATCCAATGCCGCCTTTCTTTGCTGAAATTTTCGAAAAAGACATCACGCGGATCAAATCCGAAATTTGCGCCGAAGGGTTCGATCTGCCGCCGCAATGGGGGTAACGCGACCTGTGGCTCAGGGCATTATCCGGCCACGATCCAGCCAACGGACCAGCAACAAGCCCGCAATCAAAGGCACCACAGCACAGGCCAGCACATAGGCAGGTGCGACGTAATCTGCGTGATAATATGGGTAAATGCCGCTGCGCATCATGCCGGTGACATGCACCAGCGGATTGAACCACAACATATCCCCGTAAGGATGCGGCACCGCATCGAACAGAAAGAACACGCAGGACACGATGAACAGAGGCCGCGTGCCGATGGCCCAGACGGATTGCCAGACCGGAACCGCCACATTCAGGACCGCGTTCAGCGTGCCGACCCCGGCACCAAGGCAAATGGCCAACCCATAGGCTATCGCCAGTCTGCCCGCGGATATGACCGGGCCCGCGTTGGTCAGCCCAAGCAGTACCGACAAAACCACCACACCTACGACGATCTGGATCATCCCGTTCAGCACCAGCCGCGCAATCAGCGCGTCCAGCAGTGTAAGGCGCGGATACCGCAGCAAGGCCCGTGAAAACGGCACAGTCTGGCCAAGCTTTGCCGTCAGATCGGTGAACACAAGGAACGGCAGCACACCGCTTGCATAAAACAACGCGAAACTGCTGCCCAAAGGTGGGGCGCGAAACCCTATCGAAAATATCAATGTTAACAGTGCTATACCAAATACAGGCTCTAGCACGGCCCAGACATATCCGCCGGGCGAGCGGCCATAGACAGTTGCCACCTCGCGCAGGATCAGGGCCATCACCGCACGGCCTGCGCTGATGCGCAACCGCATCTGGCGCGGATTTTCCGAAAACATGGCGCACCTTTCGCAAATGTACGTTTTGCAGATTCCGGCAACACAAATGTAACCCATTTGCCGGATAAGCGGTTTGCAGAACATTCGCGCCAAGGCCTTAACAAACCATGTCCAACCCTTCTCTTCTGTTGCAACCAACGGATCATGTGCCGCTCGCATTTCCGGCTCGACACGTGGTGCGCCCTCTGGCCCGTGCGGGCAGGATGCGGCGGCGTCACTGGGCCATTTTGGTCAGTTTCGTGCTGCTGGTCTGTATCCCCGCGGGGCTGGTTGCGGCCTATCTTTACGGGCGCGCGGCCGATCAATATGCCTCGACCGTCGGGTTTTCCGTGCGCAGCGAAACCCCTGCACCGCCCGCAACCCTGCTGGGCGGGCTGGCAGACCTGCCCTCGCAAACGGCATCGGACACCGACATTCTTTATGCCTATCTGGGCAGTCAGGATCTGGTGCGCAAACTGGATGAGGCGGTGGATTTACGCACCATCTGGTCACGCGTTTCCCATGAAAAGGATCCCGTATTCGCGCTGGACCCGCGCGGCACCATCGAAGATGTCGTGGCCCATTGGGCGCGCATGGTCGATCTGGTCTATGATCCCGCTTCCGGCCTGATAGACGTGCACGTGCTGGCCTTTACCCCCGATGATGCACAGAATGTGACGCTGGCGGTTCTGGCCGCGTGCGAGGATCTGATCAATGTGCTGTCCGCGCAGGCGCGCGAGGATGCGATAAAACATGCGCGCGGCGAACTGGGCACGGCTGCGGCACGTCTGAAACAGGCGCGGCTGGATCTGACGGCCTTTCGCAACCGTACCCAGATTGTCGATCCGGCGTTGGACACGCGCAACCAGATGGGCCTGATGATCACCCTTCAGGAACAACTGGCAACGGCCATTATCGATGTCGACCTGTTGCAGGGCAGGACGGGGCAGGATGATCCGCGCATCCTGCGGGCGCAACGGCGCATCGACGTGATTGAAAAAAGCATCGCGACCGAACGGCGCAAGCTGGGGCTGGGCGGCAGCGATCCGGGTAAAACCGTATTTGCCACCCTGATCGGTGAATACGAAGGCCTGATCGTGGACCGCGAATTTGCCGAAAGTGCCTATCTGGCGGCCCTCGCATCTTATGACAGCGCGCGGGCGGACGCGCGCAAACAAAGCCGCTATCTGGCCGCGCATATCCGCCCAACACGCGCGGAAAAAGCTGAATATCCCGCCCGTCTGAAATGGTTTTTGCTGTGCAGCACTGCGTTTTTTTTGCTTTGGGCAGTGCTGTGTCTGGTGGGCTACGGCCTTTATGACAGACGGTAGCGGCACATGATTATCCTGGATCAGGTCAGCAAGACATACCGTGTGCGCGGACAGCAAAACGTGGTGTTGGACCGCATCAGCGCTGTCTTTCCCTCTGGCATGTCCATTGCGCTGCTGGGCGCCAACGGGGCTGGCAAAAGCACATTGCTGAACATTCTGGCCGGCGGGCTGCGCCCCAGTACCGGACAGGTGCGCATAACAGGACGCGTGTCGTATCCCATCGGGTTTTCGGGGGCCTTCCATCCGGATCTGTCGGGCGCGCAGAACGCCCGGTTTGTGGCCCGCCTGTACGGGGCAGACACGCAGGACCTGATTGCCTTTGTCGATGATTTCAGCGAACTGGGCGCGCACTTGCATTTGCCGGTCAGCACTTATTCCGCGGGGATGAAGGCAAGGCTGTCCTTTGCCATTGCCATGGGCATCCCGTTTGACACCTATCTTATGGACGAGGTGACTGCGGTCGGAGATGGCGCATTTCGCAAGAAAAGCATCGCCGTGTTCGAAGCGCGGCGTGCAAGTGCCGGCGCGATTGTCGTGTCTCATTCCACCCCGATGATCCGGCAAATCTGTACCTGCGGTGCGGTGCTGGATCAGGGGCGGCTGAGCTTTCACAATGATATCGAAACAGCCCTGAACCATCATGAAGCCGTTCTGGCGCGCGGGGTGGCGGCATGAATATGTGCACCCGATTCGCCCTGCACGACAGTTTCGCGAACATGGCGCCGACAGCCGGTTTGCCCGTGGTGATCCTGTTGGCCGTCTATAACGGGCAGTCCCATTTGCAGGCCCAACTGGACAGTATCGTGGTGCAATCCCATACCGACTGGCGCATTCTGGCCAGTGATGACGGATCAAGTGATGACAGCCGCGCGATCCTGCACCGGTTCGCGGATGCGGGCCATCCGCTTGTTCTTGTCGACGGGCCGCAACAGGGGCCGGCGGCCAATTTCCTGCACCTTTTGCGCTGCGCCGCGGCCCTTGGGCTGGGGCGCCACCCAATCGCGTTTTGCGATCAGGATGATGTCTGGGCGCAAGACCGGTTGCGCACCGGCCTGTCCGCATTGTCACATCAGCAGGCCGATAACCCTGCCCTGTTTTGCAGCCGATCGGTGATTACCGATGCCGCGCTTGTCCCCAAACAACTGTCACCGCTCTGGTCACATCCCCCTGCATTTACCAATGCGCTGATCCAGAATATCGCGGCCGGACATACGCTGCTTCTGAATCCTGCGGCGTCCGGTCTGGTCTGCGCCGCGGCGCATGAAGCGGGCAGGATCGTGATGCATGACTGGTGGATTTATCAGCTGGTCACAGGCGCTGGCGGTACGGTTCTGCACGACAAGGCAGCCTTGGTGTTTTATCGCCAACACGGGCACAACCTGATCGGGGCCAACAACTCCGCGCGCGCGCGCCTGACACGACTTGGGCAATTGTCGCGCGGCGATGTGCGGTGCTGGAATGACATGAATATCGCGGCCTTGCGTCGCTCTGCGCACCGGCTGCATCCGGCAAACCGCATCGTGCTGGAGGGATTCTGCGATCTGCGTCGGCGCGCACTGCCGGCCCGTCTGTGGGCGTTGCGGCGGCTTGGGATTCACCGCCAGACCCGCGCTGGTACAGTTATGATGTGGTTCGCGGCCCTGTGGGGCTGGTTATGACAGGGCGCGCAGCATGATCAACGCTCTGTTCCGCTGGTCCCTTTTGCGCAAATTCTGTGCAACGGTACAACACGAAGGGCTGGCGCACGCCTTGGAAAAGGCGCGTATTTATACCACCATGATCTGGCGCGGAACCGGGCGCAGTGCTGTGTCGTCGATCGCAAGTGATGTGCCTGAACAGGGTGGGCACTACCTGACGGGAACGTGGCGGATGCTGGCGCAATCGGATGCCTTTCATGTAACCCGCGCCCCCGCTGTTCAATCGCGGCGGCGCAAGATCGCGCTGATCGGCGATCTGAATCTGCCGCAATGCCGCAAATACCGCGTCGAACAGCTTGCCCAGTTCTGGCGCGGTCGAAATGTCGAGGTTGTGTTTGCACATTACCAGGATGTGCCCCGCTGCGTGCATGCCTTGCAGGACACAACGCACCTGATGGAATACCGCCTGACGGCAACCGCCGAAACCACGATGTACCGGTATGAGGCACGGCGTCTGCGCCTGCCGGTGCTGTATGATCTGGATGATCCGCTGTTTTCGGTGTCGGCCTATGAAGGCTACTGCAACATGAAAGTGGTCGGGCCGGCCTTGCAGGCGCAGTTCGTTGCGCAGGCCCCGGGTTATCTGGACATGATGAACGGTGCCGATATCGTCTCGGTTTCCACGCCCGCGCTGGCGCAACATGCGGCGTTTTACTGCCCGCGCCCGATTTACCTGCGCCGTAACTTTGCGGATCAATCCACACTGAAATCAGGCCAGCAGGCGATGGCACTGGCCATGAAAAAGCGTGCCGGTTCGGCGCAGTTCCGTGTTGCCTTTGCCAGTGGATCACAGGGGCACGAGGCCGATTTTGATGTGATCCGCGACGATGTGATCGCGTTTCTGGACGGGGCGGACACCCGCGTTCTTGTGCTGTTGGGGCATTTTGACAAATCCCGCCTGCCTGCGGCGCTGCGCGCCCGGGTCGAGGTGCATGAATTCAGCGGATACGCCTCTTATCTGCACCATCTTGCACAGACAGACTGCGCGATCATGCCGCTGGCGGATGACATGTTCAACCGCTGCAAAAGTGCGGCGCGCGTTCTGGATGCCGCGGCCGTTGGCGTGCCCGCGATCGTAGGATCCGTCAGCGACATGGCACAGGTCGTGGTCCCTGAAACAACCGGAGTTATCGCAGATGGTGCGGGCGCGTGGTGCGCGGCGCTGAACCGTCTGGCGCATGACAAATCCGCCACCCGTGCCATGGGCCGCGCCGCCAGAAAAGCTGTTGAAACGCGCTGGTCGGGCAAGGCCATGCCCCATATGATCGCGCCGGAACTGCTGGACTGGGTGCAGGGATGAACGTACCGCACATCCTGCTGGCCAACGTATTTTTTGCGCCTTTTGCCTACGGGGGGGGCGACCATTGTAGCGCAAGAGGTCGCGCTGGCGCTGGTCCGTCAAAGTGGATGGCGGATCACAGCCGTGTCCGTGTGCCAGCGCGCCGATCTGCTGCCTTATGCGCTGATCAAAACGGAAACGCGCGGCATCGTAAATTATCTGATCAACCTGCCTGAACAACGCTCTTACGCTCAGCTTTACGATAATCCGCAGGTCACCAGCCTGTTGGCGGGTCTGATGGGTCAGCTGGCACCCGATCTGGTGCATGCGCATTGTCTGCAGGATATCGGCACCGGAATAATCGAAGCCGCAGCGCTGAACGATGTGCCGGTTGTGCTGAGTGTGCATGATTTCTGGTGGCTTTGTGATCGGCAATTCATGATCCGCCCCGACGGGCAGTATTGCGGCCAGCAGGTGATCCGCCCGTCTGTGTGCCGCGGATGTGTGGAACACCCTGCGGCGGCTCGTTTCCGTTCGGATCTGTTGCACCGGCGCGCGCGGAACGTTGATCTGATCACTTATCCCAGCCGCTTTGCGCGTGATCTGTCGGAAAAATCAGGATTTGCACCGGGCAAGGGCGTGGTCTGGGAAAATGGCGTGACCGCGCCAAAAGCGGATTTTTTCGCGCGGCAGGCTGCGCGTCGCGCCCGCGACCCCCGCGTTGCGTTCGGGTTTCTGGGCGGGCCTTCGCAGATCAAGGGCTGGCCTTTGATACGGCAGGTGTTTTCCGATCTGCCCCAGACCAACTTATGTGGCCATCTGGTTGATGGCAGTCTGAACGGGTCGTGGTGGAAGGGCCATGATCTGGCAGCCATTGGCGGCGACTGGCAGATTCATCCGCGCTTTGATCAGGACGGACTGGATGCGTTTTACGAAAAAATCGATGTATTGCTGTTTCTCTCACAATGGAAGGAAACCTTTGGTCTGGCCATAAGGGAAGCGCTGTGCCGCGGGATCCGCGTGATCCAGACCGATAGTGGCGGCACCACGGAACATGGCGCGGTGGATCGCGACGCGCTGATCCCCATCGGGCCTTATCCCGATGCGCTAAGGGCGCAGATCGAAAACATACTGGAATTCGGCATAGGCCCGTGTTCCGCCCATCCGGTGCGCAGCTATGGCGAACAGGCAGCAGAATTCGCAGAACTGGTTCAACCGCTTTTGCAAAAAACCCGCAGGGCGCCAAAGATGCGGGCAGGATAGGCGCGGCACAGATCAAAACAGAAAATCGCTTTCGTCCAGATCGCCAAGCGCCACATTGACCAGCAGGATCGAACTGTCCGGTCCTGTCGGCAGCAACAGATCATCGCCGATCCCGATCGCCGCGTCCTGAACATCCGCAAGTGAGCCGAACGCGTCAAGCCCGGACATATCCAGTTTTTCGTGGATGTTCAGCGCGTCGAAATCCATGATCCGGTCATGTCCGTGGCCGTTGGCAAAAACGAACACATCCGCGTTGAAGTTGCCCCAGATGTCATCATCGCCTGCGCCACCGTCCAGCCTGTCAAACCCGGCATCCCCGCGCAGGCTGTCGTTGCCGTCACCCCCGAACAGCATGTCATCCCCTGTGCCGCCCCAAAGCCGGTCATCATCCGTGCCTCCGTCCAGAACATCATCACCGCCCTGACCAAACAGCGCATCGGTGCCCGCATCGCCGCGCAAATCATCCTGACCGTCGCCCCCGAACAGACGGTCAAACCCGTTGCCGCCGATCAATATGTCGTTGCCGGTACCGCCATAAAGATTATCGGCCTGATTGCCGCCGTCCAGCACATCATTGCCCGCGCCGCCATCCAGCAGATCAAATCCGCCGTCGCCAAACAGCAGATCATCGCCGTCTTCGCCAAACAGGCCTTCGATACTGTCGCCTACATTGATGCCGCCCCGCAAAACATCATTGCCAGCACCCCCGTAAAGGCGATCAACCGTGTCCCCGCCCAACAAGACGTCATCGCCGCCTTCACCGTAAAGCGTGTCAAATCCGTCACCGCCCAGCAACCGGTCGTTGCCATCGCCGCCACGCAGTTCATCCGCTTGCGCGCCCCCGTCCAGCACATCGTTGCCCGCCCCCCCAACAACACGTCAAACCCGGCATCGCCGTAAAGAGAATCGTCCCCGTCGCCGCCTTCGATCCGGTCATTTCCGGTTCCGCCGTAAAGCGTATCATTTCCCGCCACGCCCCAAATCGTGTCATCCCCTCCCGCGCCCGATATCAGATCGTTCGCATCATCCCCGTGCAGCCAGTCGGCCATGTCGCTGCCCGTTAGCGGTACGCCGCCGGCATAGGTAACCACGATCTGGTCCACCGGAATGCCGGTATAGGTCACGCGATCTGTCGTCACGAATGTATCCGCCCCGAAATCTGCCGAACCCAGAGGCGTTAGTGTGGCGCTGCGCACCTCGATCACCTCTTCGCCATAGCGCAGTTCGGCCCCCCAGGATCGCGGCAGAACAATCAGATCAGCCAGATCCCATTGCTGGTCCAGGCCGGTCAGATCGATCCTGTCCAGACCCGGCTGGAAATCGGTAATGACATCGCGCTGGTCATCGCGCACGAACACGAAATCATCCGCGCCCGCGCCACCGGTCAGGATATCCGCTCCAGCCCCGTCAATGATGATATCGTCCCCCGCCCCGCCATTGAGAATATCGGCCCCGCCCCGCCAGAATATCCGCCGCACCGGTGCCTGACAGGGGGCCGCCAGCGGCATCGGCATTCAGCATGCTGCCACGCCCTTGAAACGTAAGCAGATATTCGGACAGGTAGGGTGCCGACTGCGTCGATACCCACAGGTGCAGTTCGTCACCCGACACATGCGCCTCAAGCCCGGTGATATTGTTCAGGGGGGATGCAATGCTGCCGGCAACCGTTTCAACAGGATGCAGCCGCCCGCCGGGCAGCAGGGCAAACACGCTGAACCCGCTGTCGGTTCCCGCAGCGATCACAAAGGACATATCGCCCATTTCAACCACCTCAAGATGGGAGGTATGGGCAAAGCGGGTTTCAAGACTGTCGAGGACATGATCGGCCACTTCAAACCCGTCAGTGTCAGAAAACCGCAGCACCGTCAGGGACTGGCTGCCCGATGCGGCCATGATCACAAAACTTTCACCCGCAACTTCGGCAAAGGCCAGCGACGCAGGGTCTGAAAACCAGCCGGTATCGGCACCGGCGAAAACGCTGGCAAGCGGTTCGATCTGCGCCGCATCGTCCAGACGAAACAGGCCAAGCGCATCGTCTTGCGCGTACCCCGCAACGCCATAATGGACGCCGTCGATCGTTGCAGACGCCATGGCGCTGACGCGCGTATCGGGGAGAACACCGCTACCGGGCGCGATTGAGGCAGCCGCCTGCCCCGTATTTGACAGATCAAGGCTGATCAGACCGCCCGAGCGGACCGACACCAGCCCGAATTGCGTGCCTTCAACCCATTCAATATCCGTGAATGTGGCAGCGCTGACCCCACTGGTCTGCCATGCGGATTGCATCCCGAACACGCCCGCCGTGCCCGCAGCAGGCAAAGACAGACCCATCAGATCGTCAGACAGCAGCCCCGCCAGCAGCAACTGCGCGCCGTCAGGCCCGTAAGCAACCGCAATATCCGTGCTTTCCAGTTGCAGAAAGGTGTCGTCCAGATACCAGTTGTCCGTCAGCGTGGCACCACCGGACGAAACATCATATGCACTTAGCCATCCGCCCGCCCGCGTGACCGTGAACAGAACCGGTGTTGCGCCGCCTGCATAAAGATACATATCAGTGATCCCGGCCAATGCCGGTTCCGACGCGCCCACAACCGGTGTGGCTGTCGCAAACTGCGCCAGTTTCATTCCAGACCCTTTCCCACTTCCGTCAGGCAGGATGGTGCAAAGACCCTAACCGCGCGTTGCCCGATTGTGTTCAAATCGGGAAACTCATTTCGGATTTTAGGGGTTGATGTGTTGCAGATTGAGGCAAACCGGCGCGCGCATCACTTATCTTTTCTCAATATATCAGCCGCAGTTTCCATCTGATATACCCCTAAACCCCTTGCAAAAGGAACATTTCATGGTCGAAACCTCGGCAGCCTTGTCGCTGCCCTATATTCAGCCGTCTCAGGCGCAAAAACACGTGACCCACAATGCCGCCCTGCGCATTCTGGATGCGGCCACGCAACTGTCGGTGCTGGAAGGGGCGCGCGCCACGCCGCCCGCGCAGCCCGCAACCGGGGATCGGTATCTGATCGCATCGGGGGCCACCGGTGACTGGGCGGGGAAAGACGGGCAAGTTGCAGTTTTCGACGGCACCGGCTGGACCTGCGTGATGCCGAAACCCGGCTGGCGCGCAGATATTATCGCCACAGGGGCACAGGTGCGCTTTGACGGGGGGGCATGGGTGGCGGCCCTGCCCGATTTGCAGAACGTGCCACAAATCGGGGTGCAGGCAACAGCGGATTCCACCAACCGGCTGGTGGTGGCCAGCGATGCCACCCTGTTCAGCCATGACGGTTCCGATCACCGGCTCAAGATCAACAAGGCCGCGGATGCGGACACGGCCAGCCTGCTGTTTCAGTCGGGCTGGGCCGCTCGCGCCGAAATCGGGCTGTCAGGATCAAACGAGTTGTCGGTCAAGGTTGGCACCGATGGCGTGTCTTTGCGCGATGCTCTGGTGATTGATCCGGCCGATGCGTCCCTGCGGGTGCCATCGGGGCAGACCTATCTGGCCGATATCCTGCTGGACGATGACAGTGCGCACAGCTTTGATATTCCGTGGTCCGATCCGTCGCGCGCCCTGATCTGGATGGGGGTTGATCTGACGGGCCACAGTTTCCTGTTCTCGGTCACGGGGCCGCTGGCGGGGGCGGCCAATTTCACAGCCCTGTTCACCGCTCCCGCAGGTACGCTGGAATTTGCCAGCGGTGCGCTGACAGGCACGACCGGGCCTGATGGCCATTTGAGCGTTGCGATAGATACAGGCGGCGCAACCCCACGGTTTTACATCGAAAACCGTCTGGGGGCCGCGCGCCAGATCACTTTGGCCACTTTGGGCCGCTGATTCCGGCCCGGCCCCGATGATCCTGCCCGCCAGCCCGCGCTGGCGGGCTGTTTTAAATGCAACTTTTTCGCACGCCGAAGAAAACGTAAAATCTGCAACCGTGACACGCCGCGCCTTGCTTGCTATGGCTGTGAGCATTGATGTTACGGAGTTTTTTTTCGAGTGCGCATTACCAAGACTGACCTGCCGGACCTGTTGATCCTTGAACCGGCGCGCTTTGGCGACGAACGCGGTTTTTTTTCCGAAAGCTGGAACCGCAAGACCCTGCAAGATCAGGGGATCAATATCGAATTTGTCCAAGACAATCATTCGCTGTCCGCCGCTGTGAACACCGTGCGCGGGTTGCATTTTCAATCGCCCCCTCATGCACAGGCCAAGCTGGTGCGGTGCGGGCGCGGCGTGCTTTTTGATGTCGCGGTGGATGTACGGCGCGGATCGCCCGCGTTCGGGCGCTGGTTCGGGATCGAACTGAGCGCAGAAAACGGCAGACAGTTATTAGTGCCTGCCGGGTTTCTGCACGGGTTTGCGACGCGCGCCCCCGATACCGAAATCATCTACAAATGCAGCGATTATTATGCGCCGGAATGTGACGGGGCTGTGCGCTTTGACGATCCGGCCATCGGGATTGATTGGGGCCTGAGCGGCCCTGCGATCCTGTCGGACAAAGACGCAGGGGCACAGATGCTGGATGCGTTCGATACGCCTTTCACGTGGGAAGGATAGACCATGAAGTTGCTTGTGACGGGGGGGGCGGGATTTATCGGGTCTGCCGTGGTGCGCCAGGCAATACGTGATGGCCACAGCGTCATCAATCTGGATGCGCTGACCTATGCGGCCTGTCTGGATAACGTGGCCAGCGTTGCGGATGATGCCCGCTATACCTTTGTGCACGCGGATATCCGGGATCGCGCCGCGCTGGATGAAGTGTTTGCCACCCATGCGCCCGATGCCGTCATGCATCTTGCGGCGGAATCCCATGTCGATCGGTCCATTGATGGCCCCGGTGCTTTCATCGACACCAATGTCATGGGCACTTACACCCTGCTTGAAGCCGCGCGCAACTATTGGGTCAGCGAAGGGCGGCCAGACCGGTTCCGCTTTCATCATATTTCAACAGATGAAGTGTTCGGATCGCTGGGGGCGACAGGGCAATTCACCGAAACCACACCCTATGACCCGCGCAGCCCCTATTCGGCAAGCAAGGCAGCCAGTGACCATCTGGTGCGCGCCTGGGCGGAAACCTATGGCTTGCCTGTGGTTCTGACCAATTGTTCGAACAATTACGGACCGTTCCATTTCCCCGAAAAACTGGTGCCGGTGGTCATTCTGAACGCATTGGCCAGCAAGCCCATTCCGGTTTACGGCGCGGGCGAAAACGTGCGCGACTGGCTTTATGTCGAAGACCACGCAGATGCGTTGCTGACCGTGCTGCAAAAGGGGCGGGTGAACCGCAGCTATAATATTGGCGGCGAAAACGAGGTGCGCAATATCGATCTGGTGCGGATGATCTGTGCCATTCTGGATGAAAAGCGACCTAAATCAGCGCCTTACGCTGACCAGATCACGTTTGTCAGCGACCGCCCCGGCCACGATCTGCGCTATGCGATCGACCCGACGCGCATTGCATCCGAACTGGGCTGGCGTCCGTCTGTCACCTTGCAGAAGGGGCTGGAAAAGACCGTGCAATGGTATCTGGACAACGAACCATGGTGGCGCGCCCTGCAAGATCGTGCCGGAGTAGGCGAACGGCTGGGCACCAAGTCATGATTCTGGTGTTTGGCAAAACCGGTCAGGTGGCCAGTGAACTGGCAAAATTCGATGACATCAAAACGCTGGGCCGCGATCCGGCGGATCTGAGCGATCCGGCGGCCTGCGCCGACGCCATCACCGCCTGTGCGCCCGCTGCCGTGATCAACGCCGCCGCTTACACCGCCGTCGACGCTGCCGAGGAAAACGAGGCGCTGGCCAGCGTGATCAACGGCGATGCGCCCGGCACCATGGCGCGCACCTGCGCCACTTTGAACATTCCTTTTGTCACGATTTCAACGGATTACGTATTTTCCGGCACAGGATCCGCGCCATGGAAGCCGTCGGACCCCGTTGGGCCGCTGGGCGCTTACGGGCGGTCCAAACTTGCGGGTGAGCGTGCGGTTCTGGATGCGGGCGGCAGCGCCGCGATATTGCGCACAAGCTGGGTGTTTTCTGCCCACGGCCTCAATTTCGTCAAAACCATGCTGCGGCTGGGGGCGGAACGGGATGCGCTGAACATCGTGGCCGACCAGATTGGCGGGCCGACGGCAGCGGGCGACATTGCGGCGGCCTGCGTCACAATTGCCAGAGCGCTGATAGACACGCCCCGCGCCCCTGCGCTTTATCATTATGCAGGCACACCCGACGTCAGTTGGGCCGATTTTGCCCGCACGATTTTTGACATGGCAGGGATCGACTGTACCGTGACCGACATTCCGTCCAGTGCCTATCCGACTCCGGCAATGCGACCAAAAAACTCGCGTCTGGACTGTCGTGCTCTGACCCGCACTTTCGGGATCGAACGGCCCGACTGGCGTGTTTCGCTGCGTGCGGTGCTGTCAGAACTGCAGGCGATATAGGCCGCACAACCAAAGCAATATACCAACCGATCCGAATTTATCGTATTTCTACCACAGTCTTGCCCTTCGCGGCCCCTATGCAGGCCCATAGTCAGTTCAAAGGAAAGTTATATGTCCCAGCGTAAAGGTATCATTCTGGCGGGTGGATCGGGCACGCGGCTGTATCCGATAACGATGGGCATTTCGAAACAGCTTTTGCCGATCTATGACAAACCGATGATCTATTATCCGATTTCGGTGCTGATGCTGGCGGGCATCCGCGACATTGCAATGATCACCACGCCCCAGGATCAGGAACAGTTCAAACGCACGCTTGGCGATGGCAGCCAGTGGGGCATTTCACTAAGCTATATTGTGCAACCCTCGCCCGACGGGTTGGCGCAGGCCTATCTTCTGGCCGAGGATTTCCTGGATGGCGCGCCTTCGGCCATGGTGCTGGGCGACAACATCTTTTTTGGTCACGGCCTGCCTGAATTGCTTGCCGAGGCGGACACGCAGGCAAGTGGTGGCACCGTGTTCGGCTATCACGTGTCCGATCCTGAACGCTATGGCGTGGTCAGTTTCGACAAAAACGACAAGGCCGTCGCGATTGTCGAAAAACCCGAAGTGCCGCCTTCGCGCTATGCGGTAACTGGGCTATATTTTCTGGACAGCGACGCGCCCCGCCTTGCCCGCGACGTAAAACCATCCGCCCGCGGAGAGCTTGAGATTACGACATTGCTGGAAATGTACCTGCACGCTGGCAAGCTGACGGTGAAACGGATGGGGCGCGGTTATGCGTGGCTGGATACCGGCACCCACGCCAGCCTGCTGGATGCGGGCAATTTCGTGCGGACGTTGGAACGCCGCCAGGGCTTGCAAACCGGGTGTCTGGACGAAATTGCCTATGCGTTGGGCTGGATCAGCGCCGACCAATTGTCAGAGCGCGCCGATATGTTCGCCAAGAACGATTACGGCGTTTACCTCAAGGGCATTCTGCGCTGATCAGAACAGGGCTGCGATGGCGCGGGCGGTATCGTTCATCCGGTTGGAAAAGCCCCATTCGTTGTCGTACCAGCCGACAACGCGCACCAACCCACCTGTGGTCACCGAGGTTTGTGGCCCTGCGACACAGCAGGAATGCGGATCGTGATTGTAATCGATCGAAACGAACGGATCGGTTTCAAATGACATGATGCCCGCCAGCGGCCCGCTTGCCGCATCGCGCAGCGCTGTGTTGACCGCATCGGCCGTGGCTGCGCTTTCGGGAACAAAACACAATTCAACCATAGACACATTGGGCGTTGGCACGCGCACCGCCGATCCTTCCAGCTTGCCCGCCAGTTGCGGCAGAACCAGCCCGATGGCCTTGGCCGCGCCTGTTGTCGTCGGGATCATCGACAACGCCGCCGCGCGCCCGCGATACAGATCGCGATGCGGGCTGTCATGGGTCGGCTGATCGCCTGTATAGGCGTGGATTGTCGTCATGTAACCGGTTTTTAGGCCCACCGTCTGATCCAGCACCATGGCCATTGGGGCCAGGCAATTCGTGGTGCAGGACGCGTTGGAAATGATCTTGTCACCGGCAACAAGCGTTTGATGATTTACACCGTAAACAATCGTGCGATCCGCATCTTTGGCGGGGGCCGATACCAGCACCCGCTTGCTGCCATTTTTCAGATGCAGCGCTGCTGCGTCGCGGCTGGTAAAGTGGCCGGTACATTCATAGACGATATCAACACCGCCCCAGGGCAGCTGATCCGGGTCTTTCTGATTGGTCAGGGCGATGGTGTGGCGCCCGGCTGTCAGGGTTGTGCCATTCAGCGCGATATCACCGCGAAACCGGCCGTGAACGGAATCGACCTTAAGCAAATGCAACAGGGTTTCCGGCGGGGTCAGATCGTTGACCGCGACCACCTGAATGTCGGTGGCATCCTGTTCGACCAGGGCGCGCAAGACACAGCGCCCGATCCGGCCGAACCCGTTGATAGCGATCCGCGTCACCATGATTTCCCCCTTTTGTCACAAAGCACATGTTAGCGCTAACTTAGTCGATACATAGCTTACTGGCAGGGTAAATGGCAAGTTATTCCTTGTCACACACAGGTCAGATCGTGCACATGTGACCGCGTTCAATACCTGCTGACTGGCGATCAGGGGCGCGGGGCCGTTCGCGCCTCCAGCCGTTCCAGATTGACGATGGTGGACAGCATCAACCGGTCCTGGCTCCAGTCGCCGGGGCGCTGGATGGCCACAGTTCCAAACACCAGCAACGCCACCAGCGGCACCTGCACAAACCGGAACAGGTTGCGCCCGTCACGCGGCAGTGTCGTGTTCAACATCGATGTCACGCGGTAGCGCAGGAACCGCGCAGAATTCGAACTGAACGGATCAAGATCAATGCGGACGAAGGCGACATTGGGAATAAAGCGGTGCGACCGGCTGCGAATGCCATCCTGACACACCCGCAACAGGCAGTCGCAATAGGAATTCGCATCGAATTTATGGCGTGCCAATATGGTCTGATCGCAGGCCAGTTCACGCAAATGCCCGATGCTGCGCTTCCAGATCAGAAAGGCCGGGTTCCAGAAAAATAACGGTTTCAGCGTTTCCAGCCCGATTTCCCATTCCACATCACCCTGCCGGATATGCTGAAACTCGTGCGCCAGCGCCATGCGAAGATCATCGCTGTTTTCCAGCATCTTGGTGGGAATGACGATGAACCGGTGCCACGGACTGCGGGTTGAAAACGGGACAGAGACCGTATCACTCAGCCGCAACTGGACATTGCCGAACTGACGCCATTTGTAACTGCGCCGGATCAGGTTGCGCAACTGAACGGCGCTGGCCAGAACCCGCAGCGTCAGCACGCTGAACCCCGCCAGCAGAAACAGGGCTGCCGTGATGCCCAGCGGTGTTTTCAGCGTCACCAGATCATGGGTCAGCCGGTCGCGAAATCCGATAATGTCGGCAAAGGCCGTGGCCTTCATTTCTATCCGCCCATCCAGATACTGGGCAACGACGAAATCCGAAAGGTTGGGCACGAAGCGGTTGCCGATTATGCCGGTGCCAAGCGCATATTGAAAACCGGCAGCGATGAACGGGCTTAGCGCAACGGCAAAAAACAGGCTGTTGATCAGGCGCAACTGCGTGCCAAAGGCGTGGCGCAATCCGGCCAGACGCATCAGCGACCACGCAACCATCCACAGGATGACGGCCGCGACCAGCAAAATATTCGCATTGATATAGGCATTCAGAAAGGCATCAATCAGTGTCATTTTTCAACCTCTTGTCCAATAACGCCCGTATTTCCTCTAATGCCTCTTCCGATATGCCCTGATCATCGACCAACCGCGCAACCAGCGACGCGGGCGTGCCATCAAACAGCTTGTTTGACAGATCGCGCAGGGATTTTGACTGGTATTCTTCCTTGGCCAGCACAGGTTTATAGACAAATGTCTGTCCCGTTTTCTTGCTGGTCACAAATCCCTTCTGCTCCATGATGCGCAGAATTGTGGCCGCCGAAGTATAGGCTAGGTTGCGCGACGGGTCTAGGTTGGCCAGTACGTCCCTGACCGTCCCCTCGCCTAGGGTCCAAAGCTCGGTCATGAACTCAAGCTCGACCTCGGTCAGGAATTCGTTTTTCTTTTTGGGTCTCATCCGCACCCCGGTCCTGATGTTGCATCCTCTTCGGCTGTAAGATCAGTAGAACCGATCCCGCGCCATTTTCCAATGTCGAATTTGGCCATCCGCTCAGACCTTCCAGAAACAGAACACGCCCCACGCGATGCTGATCGCCAGCGGCGCCCAAAGCGGCATACCCATAAGCCCAAGCCAGGCAAGGAATATGTAGACCGTGCCCAGCAGCGAAATAAACAGCCGGTCACCGCGCGTTGTGGTCAGGCCCAACACGCCCTTGCGTTCGCCGCCACCGGGATATTTGATTTCAATCACCGTCAGTATCCCGATTGCGGTGAAAATCCCGATGAACACCAGCGCCGTGGGCCATGTCCATGCCATCCATCCCAGCATTTTCGCCCCCTTTCCTATACGCGCCCAAGGGCAAAACCCTTGGCGATGTAGTTGCGCACAAAATAAATCACGACCGCTCCGGGGATGATCGTCAGCGTGCCGGCCGCCGCCAGCAGGCCCAGTTCATACCCCGCGCTGGACGCGGTTTTTGTCATCGTGGCTGCAATCGGTTTTGCCTCGACCGCAGTCAGGGTCTTGGCCAGCAGCATTTCCACCCACGAGAACATGAAACAGAAAAACGCGGCCACACCGACACCCGCCTTGATCGACGGCAGAAAGATGGTCACGAAAAACCGCGGAAAGCTGTAGCCGTCGACATAGGCGGTTTCGTCCAGTTCCTTGGGCACGCCCCGCATGAACCCTTCCAATATCCAGACCGCCAGCGGGATGTTGAACAGGCAGTGCGCCAGCGCCACGGCGATATGCGTATCAAACAGGCCAACGGATGAATAAAGCTGAAAGAACGGCAGGGCAAACACCGCCGCAGGGGCCATCCGGTTGGTCAGCAGCCAGAAGAACAACTGCTTGTCGCCCAGAAAGCGATAGCGCGAAAACGCATAGGCAGCAGGCAGGGCGACAGCGATGGAAATCACAGTGTTCAAAGACACATAGAGGATCGAGTTGATGTAACCCCAATACCAGCTGGGATCGGTAAAGATCACCGCGTAGTTTTCCAGCGTGAAGGTTTGCGGAAACAGGGAAAACCCCGAAAGGATTTCGTTTGTGGTCTTAAAGCTCATCGCGACCAGCCAGTAGATGGGCAACAGCAGGAACAGGATGTACAGGATCGGGATCAGGCTGCGCTTTTTCATTTTGCGTCGTCCTTTGTCATCAGCGTGTAGAACAACCAGGACACCAGCAATGTGATGGCGAAATAGATCAGCGACATCGCCGCCGCCGGCCCCAGATCGAACTGGCCCAACGCGATCTTGACCAGATCAATCGACAAGAGGGTCGTTGAATTACCCGGGCCTCCGCCTGTTAAAACAAAGACTTCCGTGTAGATATTAAAGCTGTCCATAAACCGCAGAAGGATTGCGATGGTCAGCACCTGTTTCATCTTGGGCAACTGAATATAGCGAAACACCGACCATGCGCTGGCCCCGTCGATCTTGGCCGCCTGATAATAGGCGTCCGGGATCGACACGAGGCCGGCATAGGACAGCAAAACCACCAGCGACGTCCAGTGCCAGACATCCATGGTGATGATCGTGGCCCACGCCGCAAAGGGGTTTTGCGTCATGTCATAGTCAATACCCAGCGTATGGTTCATCAGATATCCTAGGAGGCCGATGTCAGGCAGGGTAAAGATGTTCCACATGGCCCCGACCACGTTCCACGGGATCAGCATGGGCAGCGCCATCGTCACCAGACAGACAGGCACCCAGAACCCCTGCCGCGGCATGGAGAGTGCTATGATGATACCCAGCGGAATCTCGATCAGCAGGATCAGACCGGTGAACAGAAACTGCCGCCCCAAAGCGGCATGGAAGCGTTCCGAATTCAGCAGTTCCTCGAACCAGCGCAGCCCTTCCCAGAAAAACTGGTTGTTGCCAAAGGTTTCCTGCACCGAATAATTCACCACCGTCATCATCGGGATCAGCGCGTTGAAGGCGACCAACAACAGCACCGGCAGCACAAAGAACCACGCTTTGTGGTTTTGCGTTTTCATGCGTCACCTCCTGTGTCGGGTCGGGTTGCGATCCAGCCGTCGCGGTAAAGGCGGGTTTTTTCGGGGGCCAGATTCAGAAACACCTCGCTGCCCTGTTCGGGCACGGCGCCTTCGATCACGGCCTTGATCTTGGTGTCTCCGGCCATCGCCTCGACCACATTGTGACGCCCCACATCCGAGATTTTGCGCACGCGCGCTGGAATACCGGATGCGGCAATACTCACGAATTCGGGGCGCACACCGATCTGCATGTCGCCAGTGTCAGCGCCGTCTATTTTTCCTTCAAGATCAATCTTCATCCCGTTGAAAAAAGTAGCTTTATCGCGGATTTCGCAAGGCAGGATGTTCATTCCGGGCGATCCGATGAAATGGCCGACAAAGGTGTGGGCGGGGCGATCAAACAGTTCTACGGGGGTGCCGATCTGCACAATCTCGCCATCCTGCATCACCACCACCTGATCGGCAAAGGTCAGCGCCTCGGTCTGGTCATGGGTGACGTAGATCATCGTGGCGCGCACTTTCTGATGCAGTTCTTTCAGCTTGCTGCGCAGCTTCCATTTCAGGTGCGGATCGATCACCGTTAACGGCTCGTCAAACATGACGACATTCACATCGTCACGCACCAGCCCCCGCCCCATCGAAATCTTTTGCTTGTTGTCCGGTGACAGCCCGGCGGCACGCGTGCCCAACATTTCGGTCACGTCCAGCATCTCGGCAATCTCGTGCACGCGTTCGGCCACGCGGGCCTCGGCCACGCCGCGATTGCGCAAGGGAAAGGCCAGATTGTCGAATACCGTCATCGTGTCGTAGATCACCGGAAACTGGAACACCTGCGCGATGTTGCGCTTGTCCGGCGGCAGATGCGTCACATCGCGGTCATCAAACAGGATACGACCTTCGGACGGGGCAAGTAGCCCTGAAATGATGTTCAACAGCGTAGATTTACCGCATCCCGAAGGGCCAAGCAGCGCGTATGCCCCGCCATCCTGCCAATCCAGATCAATCTTTTTCAGCGCGAAATCATCCGGCCCCTGCGGGTTCGAGTAATAGCTGTGGCGCAAGTTGGAGAGCGTGATTTTTGCCATGATCCTAACCCCTTACGCCACGATCTTGCCGTCGGGTGCGAAATAGAAACACGCGGACGGGTCCAGATAGAACATGTGGGTTTCACCCACCTTGAACGGATGTACCCCGTGGGACAACGATACCCAGTCGCCCGCGTCCATCCGGAAATGCGCACTGCTTTCCGATCCGCTGAGTTCGGTCACCAGCACTTGGCCATCAAGGGCGATGGAACAGGATTTTGTCGGCACCGGGCTGACGTGATGGGGGCGTATGGCCACGGTATAGGTGCCATCCGCCAGTGCGGCGGCATCCCCCGCCATCGGCCAGGTGGTTTGCGATGTCAGGCGCGCGGTGTCGCCCTGTTTTGTCACGGTTGCAAAATTGATCGGCGGATCCGAAAAAACCTGTGCCGAAACAAGATCTTGCGGCGCGCGGTAAATCTGGGCCGTGGGGCCGAACTGGGTCACAGACCCGTCATTCATCAACCCGGTCATGCCGCCCAGCAACAGCGCCTCTTCGGGTTCGGAGGTGGCGTAAACCACAACCGCGCCACGGCCTGCGAAAATCTCGGGCAGTTGTTCGCGCAATTCCTCGCGCAATTTGTAATCCAGATTGGCCAGCGGTTCATCCAGAAACACCGCCTTGCTTTCCTTGGCGATGGCGCGGGCCAGCGCGGTACGCTGCTGTTGTCCACCGGACAGCTCGTGCGGGCGGCGGCCCAGCATCGGGCGCAGTTGCAGCACATCGGCGGCCTGTTCCACCCTGCCCTGAATTTCGGATTTAGCCATGCCCGCCACGCGTAACGGCGAAGCAATGTTGTCAAAAACGCTCATGTGCGGGTAATTGACGAAAAACTGGTGCACGAGGGAAATGTTGCGTTTCTGCGTGTTCAGCCCGGTCACATCCACGCCGTCAAACAGGATCGTCCCGCCGGCGATCGGATCCAAACCCGTCATCATCTTGATCAGCGATGTCTTGCCCGCGCCCGTCTGCCCCAGCAGAACGTTGAAATGGCCCGGTTCCAGCACCATGCTTGTCTCTTTGATGTGGACTTTGCCGTTCACGACTTTGGTAATGTTCTTGAGTTCTACGGCCATGCGCGATGGTGCCCCGGCTAGGTGGTGGTGATGGTGCGTCAAATCGGCCGGGACCAAAAAAGGCCCCGGCCAGTGTGTATGCGCCCAAGTGGGTCAGGCGCACAGGGAGAACCGTTTAGTTCGCCGCCCAGCGCGCCACCAGTTCGTCATAGTTGACGGTCTGGCCTTGCGGCTTTTCATTGTCGAGCTTGGGCTTGGCACCACCGTTGGCAAACCACCATTCCGCGTCTTTTTCTTCGTTCAGACGCGGACCGCAGCCGCCATAGATGTTGGCGGCCTCATCGGCGGCCTGCATCCGGGACATGGTGATATCCATTTCCTCGGCCAGACGATCCATTGCTTCCTGTGGCGTAAACGCGCCAGAGTTCACATCGCCGATCTGTTGCCACCAGATTTGCGCCAGCTTGGGGTAATCCGGCACGTTGATGCCCGTGGGCGACCATGCCACACGATCCGGCGACCGGTAGAATTCGACCAGACCACCCAGTTTGGGGGCGCGTTCGCTAAAGCTGTCGTGATTGACGGTGCTGTTGCGAATAAAGGTCAGGCCAACATGCGATTTCTTGGTATCCACGGTTTTGGACACCACGAACTGGGCATAAAGCCACGCCGCCTGTGCGCGATCCAGCGGGGTGGACTTGAGAATTGTCCAGGATCCCACGTCCTGATAGCCGACCTTCTGGCCTTCTTCCCAATAGGGGCCGTGGGGGCTTGGCGCCATCCGCCACAACGGGTTGCCTTCGTCATCGACGGTGTTGTTGCCTTCCGATTTCGGCTTGACCATGTCGGCGGTAAAGGCGGTGTACCAGAAGATTTGCTGGGCAACGTTGCCTTGTGCCAGTGCGGGCAGCGACTGATAGAAGTCATAAGATGCCGCACCGGGGGGTGCATAGGCGCGCAGCCATTCATCCCATTTGCGGATCGCATAAACCGCCGCAGGGCCGTTTGCCGCCCCGCCGCGCGTTACCGACGCACCGACAGGGTTACAGGTACCCGCTTCCATCCGGATACCCCATTCGTCGATCGGAATACCGTTGGGTTCGCCCTTTGATCCGGCACCGGCCATCGACAGCCAGGCATCGGTCATCCGCCAGCCCAGATCGGGCGCGCGTTTACCGTAATCCATGTGGCCATAGATGGTCGTTCCGTCGACTTCCTTGACGTCGTTGCTGAAAAACTCGGCGATATCTTCGTAAGCGGACCAGTTGACCGGCACACCCAGATCATAGCCGTATTTTTCCTTGAACGCAGCTTGCAGATCCTCGCGGTCGAACCAGTCCTTGCGGAACCAGTAGAGGTTGGCAAATTGCTGGTCGGGCAACTGATAAAGGTCGCCATCGGGGCCGGTGGTGAACTGGATGCCCATGAAATCGGCCAGATCAAGGCCCGGATTGGTGACACTTGCGCCATCGCCTGCCATGAAGTCGGTCAGGTTATAGGCCAGTTGCAACCGCGAATGGGTGCCGATCAGATCACTGTCATTGACATAGGCGTCATAGAGGTTCCGGCCGGTCTGCATCTGGGTTTGCACCGCCTGCACCACTTCGCCTTCGCCCAGAATCTGGTGATTGACCTTGATACCGGTTATTTCCTCGAACGCTTTGGTCAGCACTTCGGATTCGTAGGAATGTGTCGGAATGCCTTCGGACAACACGTTGATTTCCATGCCGGCATAGGGCTGCGCCGCGTCGATGAACCACTTCATCTCGGCCATTTGTTCGTCCTTGCTCAGGACAGACGGTTGAAATTCCTGATCAATCCAGCGTGTGGCGGCGGCTTCGTCGGCCATAGCTGTCGTGGACCCCGCGATCACGGCAGATGCCGCAACTGCGGAGAGCAGATACTTACGCATCTTGTCTCCTCCCTTGAGATTTGGTGCCGGTTTCCATCCGGCTGAGCCAGTGTGGTTCCAACACCGGCTTTTTGTCAAACTAAATTTTTAGTAGACAGTTCAACCGATATAAACTGGGCCTGACCGGACCTGAAAACTACTTAAGGTATCGGCCATAACACACTGTTATACCGACAATATGTCTTTATAGTCTTCACGCAGGACATTCTTTTGCACCTTGCCCATCGTATTCTTGGGCAGTTCCGGCAGCACAATCAGTTTTTGCGGATGCTTGAAGCGCGCCAGCTCGGATTTGATGGATCGGGTGATTTCATCCAGATCAGGTGAAGCCCCGCGTTTGGGCACGACGATTGCCACAACACCTTCGCCGAAATCCGCGTGGGGCACGCCGATCACCGCGCTTTCCTGCACGCCGGGCTGATCGTCGATCACCATTTCGATTTCCTTGGGATAGATGTTGTACCCCCCGGAAATAATCAGATCCTTGTCGCGTCCGACGATGTAGATATATCCGTCTTCGTCGATGCGCCCCAGATCGCCGGTCAGGAAAAACCCGTTGTCGCGCAATTCGGCGGCGGTTTTTTCGGGCATCTGCCAATAGCCCTTGAACACGTTTGGCCCGCGCACCTCGATCTGGCCAATTGTGCCCTGATCCACATCGGCGCCATCGGCATCCGTTATCCGGACCTCGACCCCCGGCAGGGGAAACCCGACACTGCCCACACGCCGTTCCCCTTCATATGGGTTGGACGTGTTCATATTTGTTTCGGTCATGCCGTAACGTTCCAGAATACGGTGGCCGGTGCGTTCGAAAAACGCGGTGTGGGTTTCGGCCAGCATCGGGGCCGAACCGGACACGAACAACCGCATATGTGCAGCCACTTCGCGGGTGAATTCCGGCGTATCCAGCAGGCGGGTGTAAAAGGTTGGCACGCCCATCATGGATGTGGCGCGCGCCATTTCGTGCACAACCTGCCCCACATCGAATTTCGGCAGGAAAATCATTGCCCCGCCCGCCAGAAGGATCACGTTCGTCGCCACAAAAAGCCCGTGAGTGTGAAAGATCGGCAGGGCGTGCAGCAACACATCACGGTCGCTGAACTGCCAGTACTCCACCAGCGTCTGCGCATTGGACAACAGGTTCTCCTGGGTCAGCATCGCGCCCTTGGATCGTCCCGTTGTTCCGGATGTATAAAGGAACGCAGCCAGATCATCACTGCTGCGTGCCACAGTATCAAAGCTGTCGGGCTGCGCCTGTGCCTTGTCCACGATGCCGCCGGTGCCGTCATCGTTCAAGGTATCCAGCGCCGCACCGCAGGCCGCTGCAATCGGGGCCAGCGTTTGCGCGCGCGCATCGGGGCACAGGACCAGACGTGCGCCGCTGTTTTCGATAAAATAAGCTAGTTCCGCTTCTTTATAGGCAGTGTTCAGAGGCAAAAACACCAATCCGGCCTGCACACAAGCGGCGTAAACGGCCAGCGCCTCGGGCGATTTGTCGATTTGTACCGCCAGCCTGTCGCCCGCCACCAGCCCCGCATTTGAAAACACATGGGCAAACCGCGCCGTCATCGCCAGAAAATCGCGATAGCTCAGAACGCCTCCATCCGGCAGCAGCAGGAAATCCGCATCGCTCCCCTGATGGGTTCCGAACAATGTATCATAAAGCGGGTTCGCCATATTCCGGCCTCCGAATTCTTTAGCGTTTGATGCGGGTTGCGTTGCGTGCCTGCGCCTTGACCGCGGACGAGGCGACCACCTGCCCCCCCGTGGTAAATGCCTGTACGTTTTCAGCGATTTTGGACAGATCGTACAGGTAATTCACCATTGCGCCCTTGGATTGTGCCTGCCCTTTGGCGGACAGATCGGCCTTGGCATGAACCGCGTGCACCATTGCCCCGTTGCCCAGATGGAACCGTGCCACCGGATCGATCGGCATGCCATCCAGCCGTTTGGCGTTCAGCAGGAAATCAGCGGCCACTTCGTCAATTTCGGCATCCGGGTTCAGTTCGTTCTTGTCCACGCTTTCCATCCATGCCGCCAGCCCCGGAATAGGCGACAGGGTCACAAAGGTTTTCAACCCCGGCAGATCACGGGCCAGATCACCTGCCACCTGTTTGATCAGCGAGTTGCCAAAGGAGATGCTGGCCAGCCCGGCCTGACAGTTAGAGATCGAATAGAACACGGCGGTATCCGCCTCTTGCGGGGGCAGTTCGGTGCGGTCTTCTGTCAGAACCGAATGGATCGAACTGGGCACACCGCGGGTCAGCGCGACCTCGACGAAAATCAGCGGTTCGTTTGGCATTGAGGGGTGAAAAAATGCAAAGCACCGCCGGTCGCTAGGCAGCAGACGGGCGCGCAGATCGTCCCAGCTGTCGATGGCGTGCACGGCCTCGTATGCGATGATCTTTTCCAGAATCTGCGCCGGACTGTCCCAGTTGACGGGGCGCAGCACCAGAAAGCCACGGTTGAACCACGACGCAAACAGGTGGCGGAAATCCAGATCGACAGGGGCCAGTTCGGGGTGGTCGCGCACCAGTTTCAGCAGATCGGCGCGCATTGCCACCAATTGCCCCGTCGCCCCCGGAACCTGGTTCAGACGGCGCAGCATTTCCTGACGCGGCGCTTCGGCCGCTTCGACAAAGGCGCGATAGGTGGCTTTGGTCTGATCCGCCTCGTACGCATCCAACGCGGCGCGCACCTGATCGGGCTGAATATCCATATCCTGCGCCAGCATCAGGAAAAACGCCTTTTTCTCGGCGTCTTCCATCGCGTGGTACCGGTTCAGGATTTGCTGGGCCAGCACCATGCCCTGCACTTCGTCGTGATTGCGCACCAGATCGCGCATCATTTCATCCAGCGGGGCACCGCTGTCGGCCTGCTGTGCCAGCGGTTTTGTCGCCCGCTCAAACACGGTCGACAGAAGATCGGCAAGCAGGCTCATAACGCGGGTCCCATCACCGCATCGGGCAGCCATGTCGCAATGCCCGGAAACAGGCACAACAGAATGATCGCAACGACCATACAGGCGACAAAGGGCAGCGATCCCAAAAGGATGGTCTTGAGCTTGATGTCAGGGGCGATGCCGTTGATCACGTAAAGGTTCAGACCCACCGGCGGCGAAATCAAACCGATTTCCATGTTGATCGTCAGAATGACGGCAAACCAGATCGGATCGAACCCGGCGGTTGTGATGATCGGCAACAGGATCGGGGCCGCCATCAGAATGACCGCGACGGGGGGCAGGAAAAAGCCCGCAATCAGCAGGAACACGTTGATCGCCCCCATCAGCACCCAGCGGTTCACATCCAGCGTGCCGATCCATTCGGCAATCGACTGGGTGATGAACAGGCTGGACAGCATGTAGGAAAAAACGCCCGCGGCGGCGATGATGAACAGGATCATCACGCTTTCCTTGGTGCTGTCGCGCAGAACAACCCACAGATCGCGCGGGTTCCACAACCGGTAGATCACCATCGCAATGATCAGGCACAGCAACGCGCCCACGGCTGCCGTTTCAGATGGCGTCGCAACGCCGCCATACATGGCGTAAAGAACGCCAATGATGATCACCAGAAACGGAACCACCCGGGGCAGGATTTCGAATTTCTCGCGCCAGCTATAGCTGGTGGATTGCAAAAGCTGGGCGTTGCCCGACCGCGCCGTAGAATAAAGCGACCATGCCATGAACAACGTCACCAGCAACAGGCCGGGAAAGACACCGGCCAGAAACAGCCGCCCGATCGATACCTCGGTTGCGATGCCGTAGACGATCATCGTGACCGATGGCGGGATCAGGATACCCAATGTGCCCCCGGCGGCGATCGACCCGGCGGCGACACCATCGGGATAGCCGCGCTTGCGCATCTCGGGGATACCCATCTTGCCGATGGCGGCACAGGTTGCAGGGCTTGAGCCCGACATGGCGGCAAACAGGGCACAGGCCCCCAGATTGGAGATCACCAGCCCCCCCGGCACCCGGGTCAGCCAGCGCTCCAGCGCCTCGTAAAGATCAGCACCGGCGCGGGTCGAGGCGATGGACGCCCCCATGATGATGAACATCGGAATGGACAGAAGGGCAAAATTATCCAGCTTGCCGAACAGGATTTCCGGCATCAGTTCAAGGCTGCGCACGCCATCGAACACAATCAGGAAACCGCCCGATACGATCAGCAGGCCCAGCGCGACCGATACGCCGGAAAACAGCACGAATATGGTGAAAAACGCAACCAGTCCGGCCAGTGTAAGCGGATCCATTATGCGTCCTCCAGCCCGAATGGCGCATCAATCCTGAGCAGGACAGCGACCAGATCGGCGATCAGTTGCAGACCCAGAAGGGCGAAACCGACAGGCAGGGCGGCATAGGGGATCCAGAGGCGCACGGCCCAGATTGTATCGGACGTCCAGCCGCGTGACCACGCAAGGTGCCAGTAATCATAGCCGTAATAAAGCATCACCGCGACAATCACGATTGACGTGGTCAGCGTGACGATGCACAGGGCCAGCCGCCAGCGCGACGGCAACATCAGGGGGATCAGATCCACGTTCACATGGCCGCGCAGGCGCTGCACATAGGGCAAGCCGATCAGGGTGGCCGCGATGACAAGGTAAATCACCATCTCGGTCTGCCAGACCGTTGATCCGTTCAGCACAAAGCGCACAAAGATCATCTGGCAGGTAATTCCAACCGCCAGAACGATCATCGCCGCAGAACACCATCCAGCCACGGTGGATATGGCTGCAACGCCTCGTAGAAACCGGTTGTCGCCCGTCTTGGCAACGCTGGTCGATAGCTGGCCCGACATGTGCCGACCCCCTGTTTTTCGTGTTGATTTCGTTATTCAGGTCGGGATGGGGCACATGTTTTGCGCCCCATCCGTGATCTTTACGTCAGATCAGATCATTCAACGGCAAGCGCCATGTCCAGCAATGCCTGACCATCGGGTACATCTGCCACGAACGCGGCATAAGATGTGGTTTTCGCCAGTTCACGCCATGCGTCGAAATCGGCCTGAGTCATTTCGGCAATTTCAACACCGTTGTCGGCAAACACCTGTGCCGATGCCGCGTCTTCATTCTTGGCTTCTTCCAGATAGAACGCTTCGGCCTTGGCCGAAGCAGCCAACAAGGCATCCTGCTGTTCGGCGGTCAGGCCTTCAAAGGTCGATTTGTTCATCAACAGCGGCTGGTACATGAACCACAGCGCCACATCTCCGGCAGGCGTGTAGCAAGACACCTGTTCGTAAATCCGGTAGGATACAAATGACGACGACGATGTGTTGGCCGCGTTCAGAACGCCGGTCTGCATCGCATTGTAGATTTCCGAGCTGGCCATCGACGCGATCGAGGCCCCTGCCCCTGCCAGCATCTGTTCGAACGCCTTGCCCGCCGCGCGGGTTTGCAACCCGGCTACGTCTTCGGGTTTGGTGATGCATTTGTCTTTGCCCGCAAAGCCGCCGGCAAGGTATCCGTGCACCAGAACCATCACATCATCTTCGGCCATCTTGGCCTCAAGCGCTTCCATGAACGGGCTATCCGCCAGGCGCGCGGCATGATCGTGGTTTTTCACCAGGCCGGGCATCAGTGTCAGGTTATAGGCCGGTTGCTGGCCGCCTGCGTAAGACAGCGGCAGAACAGTCATGTCCAGCTGGCCACGGCTAAGCGGCTTGTACTGCTCGCGCGGTTTGAACAGCGATTTCGATCCGAAAATCTTGATCTCAAGATCGACATTCGCGGCGGCAACCTCGTTTGCGACGATCTCGGCCACCTTGTGGCGGATGTCGCTGTTGGACCATTGGTGCGACAGGCGCAATTCGGTGGCAGACACGGCGCTGGCCGCCAACAGGGCAACGGCAGCAACGCCGGATGCGAATAGGTTCTTCATGGTATCCTCCCAGATAGACAGGTCCGAAAACGATGCGGACCATTGCGAGCAAGTAACCGCATCCGTGCATTCCATGTCAACCTTTTTGTATACAAGAATACTAAACTTGCATTTTCATAGGGCCGCTGCTAGGAAACCTCATGGATAAACGCCGTGCCGATATCATTGCCGAAGAACTGGAACAGCTGATCCTCACATCGGGATTTTCTGATGGCGAACGGCTGGACGAAATCAAGCTGGCAGAGCGTTTTGGCGTGTCGCGCACGCCGCTGCGCGAGGCGTTTCAAAAGCTGGCCACATCCGGTCTGGTCAATCAGGTGCCCCGCCGTGGCGTATTCGTGCGCCAGCCCGGACCGGTTGAATTGCTGCAGATGTTCGAAGTGATGGCCGAGCTTGAGGCCGCCTGCGGGCGCTTTGCCGCGCTGCGCATTTCAGACGAGGCGCTGGAACAGCTGGAGCAGGCCAATCTGAAGTGCCAGACAGCGGTGTCAGAGCAGAACGCCAGCGAATACTATATTGAAAATGAACGATTTCATCATCTGATCTACGCGCAGTCGGGCAATGCCTTTCTGGAACAGGAAGCGCTGCGCCTGCACCGGCGGCTAAAGCCGTATCGCCGGCTGCAATTGAAACTGCGGGGGCGTATGCGCCAGTCGATGGACGAACATAACCAGATCGTGCGCGCCCTGCGCGACGGCGATGCCGATCGTGCAGCGCGGGCGTTGCGCGATCACGTGGCGGTACAGGGTGAAAAATTCCAGCATCTGATGGCGGGCCTGAAAACCGCGGCTGCGTAAGAAACCAGCCGAGAAATCAGGGCGTCAGAACCTCTGCCCTACATAGATATAGGTATAGTTTTCGCCGTCCCGGTTGCGCACCAGATCCACCGCCAAATCCATCGGAAACTTGCGACTAAGCCGGAACCGCCCGCCAATACCGGCGGCATATCTGATGTCCGTATCGCCGAGTTCTGAAAACGAATCCGCGGTGTTGCCGAACCCGCCGAAAACGGAATAACCGAACCGCGCACCCAACTGCCCCCGATAGGCAATCTGCGCCGAAAGCAACCGGTCGCCAAGTGTTTCAAACGCATTGTATCCGCGAAAGGCATCGCTACCGCCGATCGAACATTTTTCGAAAAACGGGGTGTTGTCGGTGACTCCACAGGCTGCAACCCGCATGGCGATCACCCCCGGCCCCAGACCGCTGATAAAGTGATCGAAGGTCAGAACCGCCTTTTCGAATTCCCGTGCGGCCCCGTCAACCGTACGGCCCTGCCCCGCCGTGACCTGCAAGTGCGACCCTTCGGTGGGGTATAATGAATCATCCCGGGAATCCGCAGCAAAGACCAGATTGACCGTGACAATGTTGAGATCGGCATCCGGCAGCAGATCTGACGGCAGCACCCCGGACCCGTCGCGCCGGATCTGCGTATCAAGCTGGCTGATTTCCAGACCGGCCGAAATGTGCCGGTTGAACCCGTATGATCCCGACAATAATCTCAGGCGGCCGCTTTGATTGATCGCAACCGGCACGCCCAGCGGAAAGGCGTCATAAAAGGCATCAACCTCGCCCAGAAAAAACGTGGTTTGCCAGCGGTTGTCGCTTAAGGAAAGTTTACCCCCTGCGCCATACCCGTTGGTGCCGTTCGAGGTTTTCAGCCCCGCCAGCCCCAAAAATGATGTGTTGGATCCGGCATCGCTCTGGAAAAGATAACCGCCACCCAGGGTAAGGCCGGTTCCGAACATCGGGCTGCGCATCGGTATAGGCGCAACAACAAATGAACCGTTGCCAAATCCGAACGGCGTGTCGGCCACCGCTTCCAGCGCACTGCGCCGATCAAGACCTTCCTGTGTATTGTCTGCAATACTGCCCGCATGGGCGTTCTGCACTGCCGTCAATGCAACCAGCAGTGCGCTTGCCGCGATCCTGATGCGCGATATCGCACAAAGCTTTTGCAGTCGACGAAACAGCAGATGCATGAAACGGTCCTTCCCGCCTGTGATCACGAGGCCAGATCAGTTTACACGTCACATGGCACCTGCGAAAGCCGTGCGCAGATTTTGGGTTGTCCACTGTTACATGAAAAAGGCGGGTCCGTTTCCGGACCCGCCCTGCGTATTTAATAATCAGTGCTCTGGTGTCAGCGTTTACTACGGCGTCTGCGGCCAACAAAGGCCATGCCGCCCAAACCCGCCAGCAGCAGTGGCATTGCCGCAGGCACCGGCACTTGCGACAGAACGATATTGATGTCGCCCGCGTAAGACCGGCACCCTGTTTGCGCGCAGCTTTGCGGTTTTTCGGTAAAATCAATCCATGTCGACAGGCCCAGCAGGGTCGCGTCCTTGTCGTTTGCGCCGATCCCGAATTGTACCTTCAATGGATCACCGCGCAGGGAAATGTCATAGCTTCCCAGCGCCTCGCTTCCGGCAAGGGCCGTCATCATGCTGGATTTCGTCACATCCAGTTCGAAAAAGCGCCAGTCTGACCGGTCGCCGGCATAACCGGGCGCGTCTTTGTAGGTGCCCGGATCGGCGACTTCGGACATGTAGACTTCGACAAAGAATCCCTCGCCCGCAGCGTTCCTGACATTGCCGGTCAGCGTCGCCTCGTTACCGTTCACCGCAAAAATGCCGTGACCCGGCAGCGCGTTTTCAAAGGTGAAATGGTTTGGCTTGCTGCCAGATGATCCGCTGGGATTGCTGTTGCCAGAAAACCAAACACTGTGTTCGGGCTGACCACCTTCGTAATGGCTGAACGCTTTATAGGTTGACGCTGCGGCCGATCCGGCCGCCAGCATCAACGTCACAGCGGCCGCTGCGACGGTACTTTTGAAAAACATTGTATTCCCCCTTGGATGCAGGTCTTTGGCTGTTTCCAACAGCGACCCACATCAGATTTCACTCATTAAACTAACGTGACGACGATGTTCGCAGTTTGCCGTAGGTGGGTATATGAAATTCACGAAGAACCGGCCCATTGGCGGGTTTTCAGGAACAATAAGGAAAAAGGATATCTATTGGAATCTCTGAAGAACTTCCCCATTTTGGCGTGATTTGGTATGGTTTCTGCGGATGAGAGAGGAGCCCGCCGATGCCCAAACAGCCTGCCATTCCCGGCCTTGGTGATGCGGTGAAGAAGAAGGTGACGCGCCGCGAGAAGTTCCTGTCGGAGATGGATGCGGTGGTGCCTTGGGGTCGTCTGTTGGCGCTGATCGAGCCGCACTATCCGAAGGTTGGGTCAAAGGGTGGTCGGCCACCGATGCCACTGGAGACGATGCTGCGAGTGTATTTCCTTCAGAGCTGGTACGCGCTGAGCGATCCGATGGCCGAAGAGAGCCTGTATGACAGCGAGGCCATGCGCCGGTTTGCCGGTATCGAGCTTGGCGATGACCGCATCCCCGACGAAACAACGATCCTGAACTTCCGGCACCTGCTGGAGAAGCATCAGCTGACCGAGAAGCTGTTTGCCGAGGTGAATGCCTATCTTGCCGACAAGGGCGTCACGCTGCGCTCTGGCACGTTGGTGGATGCGACGATCATCGATGCGCCGTCCTCGACCAAGAATGAAGCCAAGGCCCGCGATCCCGAGATGTCATCCACCAAGAAGGGTAATGACTGGTACTTCGGCATGAAGGCCCATGTTGGCGTCGATGCAGACAGCGGCATCGTCCACAGCCTGGAGACCACCACTGCCAAGACCCACGATAGCCAGGTCTGGGACGAACTGCTGCACGGCAACGAAACATCCGTCTGGGCGGACAAGGGCTACGTGCATTCCGAACGAGAGGCGGCCTTCACCAAGGATGCAGGCCGGTTCTGGGGCGTGATGCGCAAGGCACCCAAAGGTGGCGAACTGGATCCGCTCGACGTGCAGATCAACCGGATCATCGCAAAGGTCCGGGCCAAGGTTGAGCACCCGTTCCGGATCCTGAAGCGCCAGTTCGGCCACGTGAAGACGCGCTACCGTGGGCTGGCCAAGAACCGGGCGCATCTGTTCACGCTCTTCGCCCTCGGCAACCTGTTCATGACCCGGAGAAAGCTGGCAGCATGAGGCAGAGTCTGCCCAAAAACGCCGAAACCGCCACTCAGGCGGCCGAAACAGCGGGAAAATCGCTGGAAATGGGACGTCTGACGCCCCAAACTACCTTCAAGCCGGCACGGCGGCGAAGCCGAAGGCGTTGATCAGACGTTCCTATTGTTTCGGTACCTTTCATCCTCACTGTTGCGGCCCGTCCAGCGCATGCAACCCAGAGGATAAGCCGCTTCACATTCAAAACCTGGCATTGATTCGCCGGTCAGGTGCCGTCAGTTCAACCGTTTGGATCAGGTAAGGCATGGGCGCAGGCCATGACAAACGCCCCGCCAGTCAGGGCCTTTGATGTTTGTTTGCGGCGGCAAAACGTGCCAGAACCTTGGTCATCTTTAAGGAGTATTCGATATGCGGGCACATCGTATTTTTAAGGCCCTCTTTGCCGCTGGCTGTGTTGTCTATCTATCCAGCCCCGCAGCATTGGCCCAAATGGAGGCACATTGTCTGTTGGGACAGGCCAGCGATCCCGACAGGCAGGTTTTCACCTGCTCCGGGGGCTTGGTGATCGAACTCGAAGCTGCGGCGCAAATGGGGTTCACGACGGGCGATTCCGATGCGGACACGCTTGATCTGACAGGCGGGGCCGCCCTGATCGAGGTTACACCGGGCGGTTTTGCCCCGCAGATCAGAACGCCGCACGCCATCGCCGCCGTGCGCGGCACGGTTTACGCGGTGGATGTGACAGATACTGGCACGTCTGTCTTTGTTGTGCGCGGTCAGGTGGATGTCGGTGCGCTGTCAGATCAGGAAGCCCCCGTAGTTCTGGGGCCGGGCGACGGGGTGGACGTAACACCCGGCGAAACGCTGGAGGTTAAATCGTGGGGGGCGGCGCGGGTCGCGGCCCTGTTGGCGCGCTTTGGCAGATGATACGTCGAACACGTCTGCGCACGTTGCTGATTGCGCTTTTCGGTGCCCTGTGCGCCGCGATCTGGGCGATTTTCCTGTCACTTCCGCATCTCGGTGCGCGTGCCGGATTACTGGACCGGTTTGAATCCGGCCTGATCGACCTGCGCTTTTCTACGTTCGGCCCTGTCGACCTGCCCAGCGATGTTGTCGTGGTTGCCATAGACGATGCCGCGCTGGCCGATCCGGCGCTGGCCGCCATGACCGGGCGTGCGCGTCTGGCCCATGTCATCAACGCCATCGCGGCGCAAAACCCCAAGGTACTGGCAGTGGATGTCGTGCTGGCCGATGCGGGGGATGCCGCCGGCAATGCCGCGCTTGCCGAGGCCATCGGATCGCTGCCCAGCGTGATCGCGGCCGCGGGGACATTTCCGATTGTACAGGCCGGTTCTGGCCTGCCCGTGCTTGAAAACGAACTGTGGCCCCTACCCGTTTTCAGCGCCGCCGCGGACACCGGATGGGTCAACATTGCTACCGACGTTTCCGGCACACCGCGCCATATTCCCTTGATGTTTCTGACATCGCAGGGGCTGCAGCCGGCCCTGCCATTGCGCGCAGCCGCCCTGTTCAGCGCAGACACCCCGGAATTTGACAGGAATGTTCTGCGTCTGGGTGCCCGCGAGACGCGGCTTGATTTCGGGTTCCACATGCCGCTGCGTCTGGCGGGGCCAAGCGGCACGGTTGCGACGATACCGGCGCTGGATTTGGTTGAGGGGCGCGCGAACGGGCGTTTGAGCGGCAAAATGGTGGTTCTGGGCCTGACCGGCACAGGGCTGGGCGACAGGTTTCCAACCCCGTTTGATGGAAATACACCCGGCGTCGAACTGATTGCGACGGCCATTTCGCAGCTTTTGGGCGGGCCCGGTCTGGTGCGGGATGACACTGTGCGCCGCGTCGACGTGGCGATGGCTGCGAGCGTGGCATTTTTGTGCACGTTTATTGTGCTTGCCCTGTCCCTTGGGCCGGGCGTCACGTTGGCATTGGGCGTTCTAGGCCTTTGGATCGCTCTGATCTGGCTGGCCTTTCCGTTCGGCTGGTGGCTAAGCGCGGCGTTGCCGCTGCTGGCCACACTGCCGCCGGTGCTGGGAGCTGCGGGGATGCGCTATGTTCAGGAACGGCGCAGGTCGGCCATTACGGATCGCGCGGTTGTCGCGCTGAAGAAATTCCAATCACCCGCGCTGGCCGACATGATTGCCGATGATCCTGATTTTCTTTCCCGTCCGGTGACGCGCGATCTGGTGATCTTTTTTGTCGATCTCAGCGGTTTTACCCTGTTGTCGCAAACATTGGGGCCACAAGGCACCGAGGACTTTCTGAAGCGGTTCCATTCGGTTGTCGCACGGGAAGTGCACAAGCAAAATGGCATTGTTTTCAACTATATGGGTGATGGCGCGCTGGCCGTATTCGGGATGCGCGACACGCATCCCAATCCCGCCGATGACGCGATGAAAGCAGCGTTCGATCTGGTTGCAGCAATCGTTGCACTGGGGACATCTCAGGGGCTGGATGTGCCGCTGGGTTGCCGGATCGGCATACATTTCGGCCCCGTGGTCCTGTCCCGTCTGGGGGATGACCGGCAACAACAGGTATCCGTCACCGGAGACAGCGTGAACCTGGCCAGCCGCCTGATGGAAATCGCCAAGGCGCAGGGCGCATCCATTGTCGCAACTGCGGATGTGCTTTCCGCACTAAACGCGCGGCCAGAACGCGATGCCGCCGAAATCAAAACTGTCGAGGTGCGCGGACGTGCCGGCAATGTTGACGTGCATTTGTGGACGGTCTGATCGGCAGTGCGCCGCGTCAGAACCTGTCGGCTGCATAGCTTGAGAGGTCGATGTTGACCTGACGCCCCGATGCCAGATCTGTCACCATCCGCCCCAGACGCGGGCCAATTGTCATACCGATATGCTGGCCGCCATAGGCGTGAATGATGTTGGGCGCATTGCGCGCCTCGCCCAGAACCGGCAGGCTGTCCGGTGTTGTGGGGCGCCGCCCCATCCAGACATCATCGCGTTCGAATGTCAGCGCGGGATAGACCTGTTTCATCTGACGACGCAGCAAATCCAGCGGCGCCTGTGACATCGGCGCGTCAAGCCCGGCAAATTCGGCCACACCGGCGGCGCGCAAGAAACCGTCCATCGGAGTCAGCACGAATTTTGCGTCCGAAATCATGTAAGGGTTGGGTGCGGTGAAACTGGGCGCATACATCGACACGTGATAACCGCGCTCGGCTTCGAGCGGCATGCGAAGGCCCAGTTTCCTGGCCAGCGAACCAGACCACGCGCCCGCAGACAAAACAACCTTGTCCGCATCCAGACGCGCGCCGCCTTTCAACGTAACCGAAGGGGCATCACCCGGCGCAATATCGGCCACCTCGCCCGCGACAAAGTTGCCGCCTTGCGTACGGAAATGATCAAACAGCGCCGCGACATAGCGATCAGGTGCCGACAACCAAGCATAATCGCCAAAGACCGTGCCAAACGTATAGCGCGGCCCGATATTGGGATCGCGTTCAAGAATCCCCGCCCGATCCAGATAGGTCGCATGGATCCCGTGGGCGCGGCGCAATTCGATCGTCAGCGGCGATGCATCATAAGCGGCCCTGTCGGGATACAGGCTGACATAGTCGCCTGTGCGGATAAATTCGGCGGCAGGTGTGCCGGCGGCCAAAATCTGGTGCTGATCAACCGAATCCAAAGTCAGTTGTGCCAGTGCCCCGGCAATTTCGGTGACGCGTTGCACGGAGCTGTTTTTGAAAAACGGCACCAGCCAGGGCAGCAGTTTCGGCAGATAGCCCCAGCGCAGAAACAGCGGTGACGACGGGTTCAGCACCATGCCGGGGGCCTGTGTCATCAAACCGGGCGTGGCCACCGGAATGATCGCCGTGCGCGCGATCAGACCCGCGTTTCCATAGGATGTCTGATCACGCCCCCCCGGAACGATCCGGTCCACCAGCGTTACATCCCAGCCATCGCGCCGCAGCCATTCAGCAGATGACACACCGGTGATACCGGCCCCGATCACGAGAATGGATTTGCCCATGGTCTGCCCTTTTGCGTTCTGATGCGCCGCCTTTGGTCGCACGGGTGCATTTGTTTGCATGTGTCCGCCGTGGTCAACGGCAATTCGTTGACCCTGTGTTACAAAGGCCGGATAATTTGGCAGCACCGCCGCATGACAGGAGGATCGACATGACAACGAAGGACAGCTTTTCAGACGAGGAATGGGATAGAATTGTCAGGGCGCCGTTTGTGGCGGGTTTTGCCGTGACAGCCGCTGACCCCGGTGGGTTGATCGGGGCCGTTCAGGAAAGCTCGGCCATGGTGAAATCAGTAAGGGACGCGCAGGCCTCTGCCCCCGAGGGATCATTGATTGATGATCTGGCCGCCACGTTCATGTCCGCCGAAGGACGCGAGGCGGCAAGATCGGGCCTCAAGGCGCTGATCAAGGGCCGCACCCCGACCGAGGCAGGCACGGCTGCCGTTGCCGAATTGCATGCGACGATGACTATGCTGCACACCAAAGCACCGGAACACGCCGCGGTGCTTGCGCAATTCGTGCGCGACACGGCGCAGAACGTCGCCAATGCGGCCAGCGAAAACACGTTTCTGGGCTTTGGCGGTGAAAAAGTATCAGACGCCGAACGCAAGACACTGGCAGATATTGACGCCGCGGTGGCCGCCCCGACAGGCTGAAACGGGCTGTTGCACCGGGTTTCCCGGGGTTGCAGGGCCGCCAATATCTGGTTTGGTGGGGCGGCACCCAGAATCAAAGGCCGCCCCCATGAAACCTGCCCACCCCGAATTTTCCGCGCCACAGGATTCAGACGCCCGCAAGGCCATCGCGCCGGTCATCTGTTATTCGCCCGACACGCTGCCATCCCCTGATCTGGCTGGATTGTCCGAATTGCGCGCGCAATCAAAGGCGGCGGACAGCGTGACTGTCCCGCCGCGCGATGCGCGGTGTATCGCGGTTGCCGCCGGGTGCTTTTTCCGCATTTCGTCCGTAGAGGGATCGCAGGTGGGCGATCTGAACCTGTGGAATGCCAATGATCTGACCGAACGGTTCTATTCCGGCAAAACCCGCGCGCTGCACGGCACACATCTTTCGACGGGTGACAGGATGTGGTCTGCCTTTCCGGCAATGCGGCCGATGGCAACCATCACTGCCGACACGCTGGAATGGTACGGGTTTGATGGGTTTGGCGGATCAGTTCATGATGTGATCGGTACGCGATGCGACCCTTATACCGGTCGTTTGCTGAATGGGTCCGACTACCATTATTGCTGCCATTCCAACCTGACGCGCGCGCTGGCCGATTTTACCGGACTGCCGATGGAAAGCGCCGAACCGCATGTGCATGACGTGCTGAACGTATTCATGTGCACCGGCTTCACCCGTGACACCGGCCAGTATTTCATGAAGGCCAGCCCCGTGCGTCCCGGTGACTATCTGGAATTTTACGCCGAAATCGATCTGATTGTCGGCCTTTCGGCCTGTCCCGGCGGCGATTGCAGCGCTGAACACACATCCGATACCGCACAGTGTTATCCGCTGCTGATCGAGGTATTTGATCCAGGGGCAGCGGCGCGCGACGCACATGAAAAACCGGCGCGCTCTGCCTATGATCGCAGCCACGGGCGCTAGCGTTTTGGGGGATGTTGCGGCGCGGGTTGCCTATCGGCCCAACTTGTCTGCCATCCTGTCCAGCATGGTGCAGCACTGTTCCAGTTGCGACAATTCGATGAATTCATCGGGCTTGTGGGCTTGCAGGATCGATCCCGGCCCACAGACAACCACATCACATCCCAGGCTTTGAAACAGCCCGGCTTCGGTCCCGAAAGACACCAGTTCGCAGCCGTTTGCCCCGGTCAGTTCGGCCACCAGATCGCGGGCCGCATTCTGGGGTATGGGGATCAGGCCTTCGACCTCGCCCACCGTGGTGGTGGTGATCGAAGCATCCGGGTGCACGGCCTGCATCGCGGGCAGCAGAACATCGGTGCAATAGCGCTCCAGATCGGCCTTGACCAGATCGGCGTCTTCTGTGCGCACCGGGCGCATTTCCCAGTCGATCTCGGCCTTGCCGACGATCACGTTATGGGCCACGCCACCCGCGACACGGCCAATATTTATCGTGCTCCAGGGCGGTTCGAACAGGCTGTTAGGCTGGGTGCGGGTTTTCAACACCTCGCGCAGGTCCAGCAACCGGGCGACATAGCGTACCGCGTATTCGGCGGCGTTCACGCCCAGTTCGGGGCGCGATCCGTGGCCTTCCAATCCGGTGAAATGGGTCGAATATTCGTAACACCCCTTGTGGCCTTCGATGATACGCATGTCGGTGGGTTCGCCGATGATCACGATGTCGGGCGTGATACCAAGGCCACGCAGTTCCCCGACCAGATGGCGCGCACCCAGACAGCCGGTTTCCTCGTCATAGGTGAACGCAAAATGCAGCGGGCGCGTCAGACGGTTGGGGTCCAGCCCTTCGGCCATCGCCATCGCGGCGGCAATGAACCCTTTCATGTCGCAGGTGCCACGCCCGTACAAGCGGCCATCATCGGTGCGCATGATGAACGGATCAGACGCCCAATCCTGATCGGTGACGGGCACCACATCCGTGTGACCCGACAGCAGGACACCCCCCGGCCGGTCCGGCCCGAGCGACGCAAACAGGTTGGCCTTGGTGCCGCAGGGCGACAATTGCGTGATCACCCGCGCGCCCAGATGCGACAGCGTATCGGACAGATCGGCGATCAGTTCCAGATTGCTGTCACTGGACACCGTCGGGCAGGCAATCAGCCGGTCAAGGATATCGATCGTGCGGGCCAGCATCAGGGTTTCACGAACATCTTACGCGGGCGGTTGCAGAAACATTCGGCTGCGCCGTTGTCCCTGATCAGGATGCTTTCGGTAATTTCAAGACCCCAGTCATCCATCCACAAACCCGGCATGAAATGGAATGTCATCCCCGGCTGCAACACGGTTTCGTCCTCTTCACGCAAGGATATGGTGCGCTCGCCCCAATCGGGCGGATAGGACAGCCCGATCGGATAGCCGCAGCGAGCGCCGCGTTCGATCCCGGCCCGTTCCAGCGGTGCGGCCAGCGCCTTGGCGATATCCTGTGCGCGGTTGCCGGGGCGCGCAGCCTCAAGCCCGGCCTCCAGCCCTTCGACCAGCGCCGCCTCGGCCTTTTTCAGAAAATCGGGCGGCGTACCCAGATAGACAGACCGGCAGAACGGCACGTGATAACGCCGGTAACAGCCCGCCAGTTCAAAAAACGTACCCTCCCCCGATTTGAACGGCGTGCCATCCCATGTCAGGTGCGGCGCAGCGGCATCGGTGCCGGACGGCAACAGCGGCACGATGGCCGGATAATCGCCCCAGTCGTTTTCGACCCCGCGAATGGTGTCGCGGTAAATCTCGGCCACTAGATCGTTTTTTCGCATACCCGGTTCGATGCGTTCGATCACGCCGTCCATCACGTGTTCGGCGATGCGCGCGGCCTTGCGCATCATGGCGATTTCTTCGTCCGATTTTACGGCGCGCTGCCAGTTGACCAGCGCCGTGGCATCGATAAATGTCGCGTCCGGCAATTCCGTTGTCAGCGTCTGGTAGGCCTTGGCCGAGAAATAGTAATTGTCCATCTCGACGCCGACCCGCTTGCCGCCATATCCGGCGTCGCGGATATGGCCCGCCAGATCCTGCATCGGATGGCGCAGGGTGGATTGAACATAGTGATCGGCATAGCAATGCACGCGGTCGTCCTTCATCCAGACGGTGCGCAACGCGCCATTGGCATCCTGCCGCCGCCCCCACCAGACCGGATCGGCGTCACCAAACACCAGAACACCCTGATGCACATAAAACGACCATCCGTCATAGCCGGTCAGCCAGGCCATGTTCGACGGATCCTGTACGTAAAGAACATCGATCCCTGCCTTTTCCATCGCTGCGCGGGTCAGCGCCAGACGGCGGCCGAATTCTGTCTGGCTGAAAGCTGGATTGGCGTGTGTCACGATGCTCTCCCTGATATTTTGTGCCCGAAAGGTTGACGTGGCGGGCCAATTGTTTTGTGTATGGACGGTCTGACAAAACGGGGGGACAGGTGTCACGTCAAGCCAAAAACAGCACGAGCGGTGCATCTGGCCTGACGCTGGCGGACGTGGAACAGGCCGCTTCGGCCATTCGCGGGGTCGCGGATCACACGCCGCTGGTTCCGTCACCCCATATGAGTTCGGTGGCGGGCAGCGAATTTCTGATGAAGCTGGAAATCGCGCAGCCGATCGGTGCGTTCAAACTGCGCGGCGCGCTGAATGCGGTGATGGCCCTGCCGGATGGCACAGCCGGTGTCACCTGTTGTTCCACCGGTAATCACGGGCGCGGCGTGGCTTTTGCCGCCGGTTTGCGCGGATTGCGTGCGGTGATCTGCATGTCGCATCTGGTGCCACAGGCCAAGGTTGACGGGATCCGCGCGCTCGGCGCGGATGTGCGCATCATCGGGCAGTCGCAGAACGATGCGCTGGCCGAAAGCCGGCGTCTGGTCGATGCCGAAGGGCTTGCCGACATTTCGCCCTTTGACGATCCGTTTGTGATTGCCGGCCAAGGCACCATCGGGCTTGAGATCATGCAGGCCCGCCCTGACATCCGCACAGTGCTGGTGCCGTTGTCGGGTGGCGGGCTGGCGGCGGGCGTAGCACTGGCGGCCAAGGCGCTGGACCCGGCGGTGCGCGTGATCGGTATCAGCATGGACAGGGGCGCGGCCATGGAGGCCGCATTGCGCGCAGGCCATCCGGTTACTGTGCCGGAATATGCCAGCCTTGCCGACAGTCTTGGGGGAGGCATCGGGGCGCAGAACCGGTTGTCCTTTCCATTGTGCCGCGCGTTGCTGGATGATGTCGTTCTGGTCAGCGAGGCCGAGATTTACAACGCCATGCAAACCCTGTTCTATCAGGACCGTCTGGTCGCCGAAGGCGGCAGCGTCGTCGGGCTGGCGGCGGTTCTGGCGGGCAAATTGCCCGATCTGGCGGGGCCTGTGGCCACGATCTTGACGGGGCGCAATCTGGATATGCATGTCTTTCACCGGATCATGGCCGGACAGGACATCGAACTGGGCGACATGATATTGAAAGGACACCGCTATGCCGCATGACATTGCCATCGTTTCCGAAGACCAGTTGCGCGCGCTGGTCGGGCTGGACACCGGCATGATCGACCTGACCGAACGCGCCTTTGTGGCGCTGGCCAGCGGTGGTGTGATCATGCCGCCGATCATGTCGATGGAACTGCATGACAGCAACGGAGAGGTGGACGCGAAAACCGCATACCTGCCCGGGTTCGACAGTTTCGCGCTGAAGGTCAGCACCGGTTTTTACGGCAATGCCGCGCTTGGCCTGCCCAACCTGAACGGGTTGATGGTGCTGTTTTCCGTCAAGACCGGCATGGTCGAGGCGGTGTTGCTGGACAACGGGTACCTGACCGATCTGCGCACCGCTGCCGCCGGGGCCGTGGCCGCGCGCCATCTGGCCCCAGAAAGCGTGGAAACGGCAGGGGTCATCGGGACCGGAATGCAGGCCCGATTACAGATCGAAGCGGCGCATCTGGTGCGCCCGTTCGCCCGCGTGCTGGTGCATGGGCGCGATATGGATAAGGCTCAGACCTGTGCTGACGATCTGGCGCGCGCACTGGGGATAAAGGCGCAGGCCGTCGAGGATGCGCAAGCGCTGGTCCGTGACAGCCAGCTTGTCGTGACAGCGACGGCATCACGCGCGCCGGTGATCGATGCAGTCTGGCTTCATCCCGGGTTGCACATCACCGCGCTGGGATCGGATGCGGATTACAAGAACGAAATCGACCCGCGCGCGCTGGAGCGCGCCGATGCCTATATCTGCGACCGTGTCAGCCAATGCGAGGTGCTGGGCGAATTGCGCAGCGCGCTGGCCGCGGGTCTGTGGACCAAAGGCACGCCCGCCGAACTGGGCGAGGTCGTGACCGGCGCCAAACCCGGGCGGCGCGCCCAAAGTGACATAACGATTTGCGATCTGACCGGAACAGGCGCACAAGATACCGCAATCGCAACCCATGCCTATGCCCTGTATACCAGTGGCAAACACTGACATCTGCACTGAAAAGGAACCTAACATGCTGCGCAACGATCAACTGGACCAATGGGACCGTGACAATTTCTTTCACCCCTCGACCCATCTGGCCCAGCACGCCCGTGGCGAAAGCCCGTCGCGGACCATCCAGACCGCCAGCGGCTGCCATATCGAGGATCGCGACGGCAACAGATTGCTGGACGGGTTTGCCGGACTTTACTGCGTGAATGCAGGCTATGGACGGCGCGAGATTACCGACGCCATTGCCCAGCAAGCCGGCGAACTGGCCTATTACCATTCCTATGTCGGGCACGGCACGGAGGCATCGATCACCCTGTCCAAGATGATCCTGGATCGCGCGCCTTCGAATATGTCCAAGGTCTATTTCGGGCTGGGCGGATCGGACGCCAACGAAACCAATGTCAAGCTGGTCTGGTATTACAACAATATTCTGGGTCGCCCGGAAAAGAAAAAGATCATATCGCGCTGGCGCGGCTATCACGGGTCGGGGCTTGTCACCGGGTCACTGACCGGGCTTGAGCTGTTTCACAAGAAATTCGATCTGCCGCTGGCGCAGGTGCTGCACACCGATGCGCCCTATTATTACCGCCGCACGGATGCCGACCAGAACGAGGCGCAGTTTGTTGCACAATGCGTGCAGTCGCTGGAAGATCTGATTGCCCGCGAAGGGGCCGATACCATCGCCGCCTTCATCGGAGAGCCGGTGCTGGGCACCGGTGGCATCGTTCCCCCGCCCGAAGGGTACTGGGACGCCATTCAGGCAGTGTTGAAAAAGCACGACATTCTGATGATCGCCGACGAGGTCGTAACCGGCTTTGGCCGGCTGGGCAGCATGTTCGGATCGGACCATTACGGGATCGAAGCCGATATTATCACCATCGCAAAAGGTCTGACATCGGCCTATGCGCCGCTGTCGGGGTCGATCGTCAGCGACAAGGTTTGGGCGGTTCTGGAACAGGGCACCGATGAAAACGGCCCGATCGGGCATGGCTGGACCTATTCGGCGCATCCGATCTGTGCGGCGGCCGGTGTCGCGAACCTGAAACTGATCGACGATCTGAACCTGATCGCGAATGCCACCGATGTGGGTGCCTATCTGAACCAGTCGATGCACGCCGCACTGGGTGATCATCCGCATGTGGGCGACATTCGTGGTGAAGGCATGTTGTGTGCGGTGGAATTTGTGAAGAACAAGGATGATCGTGTATTTTTCGATGCCGCCGACAAAACCGGCCCGCAGATCGCCGGCGCACTGGCCGCGCGTGGCGTGATCGGGCGGGCGATGCCGCAGGGCGATATTCTGGGCTTTGCACCACCCTTTTGCCTGACCAAACCCGAAGCAGATCAGCTGGTGGCCCAGACCAAGGCCGCCGTGGCCGACGTGTTGGGATAAGGCATGAAAGCTGTCGCCAACCCGCACCGCGCCAAACCGAAACTGGTGGCCGAAGCGCCCTATCCCAGTATCGCCGCGCACAGGGTTGCGGCGTTGCTGGAACACTGCCCTGCCGCGGCAGAGACGCCATTGTTGGACGCCGCAAGTCTGGCCACGCAGGCGGGAATTTCCGCATTGTGGGTCAAGGATGAGCGCACGCGCATGAACCTTGGAAGTTTCAAGGCACTGGGTGCGGCTTACGTGATTGCGCGCCACGCCAGCGATCTTTCCGAAATGCCGGACGCCACCACGTTGCGGGGGCGCACCTATGTCACGGCAAGTGCGGGCAATCACGGCATGTCGGTGGCGGCGGGCGCGCGGGTGTTCGGTGCAAACGCGGTCATCTATATCGCCGAAACCGTACCGGAAAGCTTTGCAATCCGATTGCGCGATCAGGGGGCGGATGTGGTACGCGAAGGGGCCGATTATGCCGCAAGCATGGCCGCCGCAGCTGCCGCGGCGGATGCCAACGGCTGGACCCTGCTGTCTGACAGCGCCTGGGCGGGATATACCGAACTGCCCCACATCCTGATGGAAGGCTATCTGCAAATGGCCGCCGAAGCGGTTGAGCAATGCCCGACAGTGCCAACCCATATCGTATTGCAGGCCGGCGTTGGCGGGCTGGCGACGGCGGTGGCCGCCTATGCGCGCAAGGTGTGGGGCAATGCGCCGACTATCATCGTGGTTGAACCTGACGCCGCTCCGGCCCTGCAGGCCAGCATCAAAGCTGGCAAGTGTGTAACCACAACCGGTCTTGACAGCATCATGGGGCGGCTGGATTGCAAGGAACCGTCGATTATCGCCCTGAACGGGCTGGCGCGTGATGCCGACTGGTTTGTGACGATGTCCGATGCTGCGGTTTCAGCGATGCTGCCCGCGATGGCACAGGCAGATTTGGCCACAACGCCGTCAGGCGGGGCCGGCGTGGCGATGGTTCTTACCGAACAGGCGCGCGCCGCTGTCGGGATCGGCGCGGACGCGCGGGTTCTGTGTTTCCTGTCCGAAGTGGCCGATTGATGAGCAATAGCGAACCGCAACGCGGATTTCCCGATGCCGAATTTCAGGCCCGCGTGGCCAAGGCCCAGCACCTGATGGGCCAGCGCGGGCTGGATGCGCTGGTGCTGACCTGCGAAACCGATGTGCGCTATTTCAGCGGCTATCTGACCCGGTTCTGGGAAAGCCCGACGCGCCCGTGGTTTCTGATCGTACCTGCCAGCGGCGCGCCGGTTGCGGTGATCCCGTCCATCGGGGCGGCGTTGATGGCACAGACTTGGGTGCGCGACATTCGCACTTGGTCCTCTCCCGATCTGGAAGATGACGGCCTGTCGCTGCTGTGCGACACACTGGCCGAACTGACGCCGGAACATGCGCGGATCGGCCTGCCCGACGGGCCGGAAACCCATGTGCGGATGCCATGGGCCGATCTGCAACGTTTGGCACATGATCTGGGCGCAAGAACGCTGACGGGCGATCAGCAGATCGTGCGCGACCTGCGCCGGATCAAATCACCGCTTGAGGTGGACAAGATCCGCGCCGCCTGCGCAGTGGCCGCGCGCGCCTTTCGGCGGGTGCCGGAAATCGCGGGCGAAGGCGTGCCGCTGGACCGGATTTTCCGGCAGTTCCAGATGCTGTGCCTGCAGGAAGGGGCCGATTGGGTGCCCTATCTGGCCGGTGGGGCGGAACAGGGCGGATACAGCGATGTGATTTCCCCCGCGCGCCCCGTGCCGCTGCAACAGGGCGATGTGCTGATGCTGGATACCGGCCTGGTCTGGGACGGGTATTTTTGCGATTACGACCGCAACTGGTCGGTCGGGCCGGTGGCACCGCCGGTGGCAGATGCGTATAAAACCCTGATCGATGCGACCGATGCCGCCGCCGCCATCGCCCGCCCCGGTTACAGGGCCGCCGATCTGTTCCATGCCATGAACGACATTCTGAGCAAGGGGGCCGGTGCCACGGATGCGGGGCGTCTTGGGCACGGGTTGGGCATGTCGCTGACCGAATGGCCATCGTTCATTCCCGCAGATGATACCCTTCTGGCACCGGGTATGGTATTGACGCTGGAACCGGGGATCGCTGTCAACGGCAGAATTCTGGTGCACGAAGAGGATATTCTGATCACCGAAGGCGCACCGGAATTCCTGTCGCCGCGCGCCACGGCGGAGATGCAAATCATATGAGCCGTTATCCCTATACGCTGGACCGCGATGATCCACAAAAACCGCCCATCGGGCTGATCGTCTTGCAGACGGATGAAACGATAGAACCCGATTTCAAACGCTATTTCGCCGATCACCCCAGCCCGCTTTATGTCAGCCGCATTCCATCGGGTCAGACGGTGACGCACCAGACCCTGTCGCAGATGCAGACCGATCTGACGGCCGCGGCAGACCTGTTGCCCAAAGGATTGCACTTTCCGGTGATCGGGTATGGCTGCACGTCAGCCAGTTCGGTGATCGGATCAGAGCGGATCGAAAAACTGGTTCAGGGGGCGTGCGATGTGGACACGGTCACTAATCCGCTGCGCGCGACCGTTGCGGCCTGCGCAGCGCGCGGCCTGTCGCGGATCGCGCTGTTGTCGCCCTATATAGAAGAGGTGAACGAGCCGTTGCGCGCGGCATTTGCGCAAAACGGCGTGGATATGTCTGTCTTTGGCAGCTTTGGCGAGGCCCAGGAGGCAAAAGTTGTTCGGATTTCAACGGCTTCTGTTGTCGATGCCGCGGTGAAACTGGGGGCCGACCCATCGGTCGAGGGTGTTTTTCTAAGCTGCACGAATCTGCGTACCTACGATGCGATTCCAGCCATTGAACAGGCTTTAGGCAAACCGGTTCTGTCCAGCAATCAGGCACTGGCGTGGCACATGAGGCATCTGGTGCAAAACTGCGTAAAATAGGGCCGTTTTGACGCCTTTTTTCCGGCAACACTATAGAAAATAACAAAAACCGGTTGCATGTCGCCTATCTGATGCCTTTTACTATGTCAAAACCGGTGGGGGCCGGTTCGCTGGCACCTCAACCGATAAAACAGAAAGACAGGGAGACAACGTGGCCGATTCATCCAGCGACGCATTCGTCGAATTTCAGCACGTCCAGAAAAGTTATGATGGCGAAACGCTTGTCGTCAAAGATCTGAACCTGGCGCTTCCCCGCGGCGAGTTTCTGACCATGCTTGGGCCATCAGGGTCCGGCAAGACCACTTGCCTCATGATGCTGGCGGGGTTCGAAACCGCAACCCACGGCGAAATCATGCTGGGCGGAGAACCCATTAACAACATCCCGCCGCACAAGCGCGGTATCGGCATGGTGTTTCAGAACTATGCCCTGTTCCCGCACATGACGATCGCCGAAAACCTCAGCTTTCCTCTGGAAGTGCGCAATATCGGCAAGTCCGACCGCGAGGCCAAGGTCAAACGCGCGTTGGATATGGTCGAAATGGGATCGTTCGGCGGACGCCGTCCCGCACAATTGTCAGGCGGTCAGCAACAGCGGGTCGCGCTGGCACGCGCGCTGGTGTTTGAACCCGAACTGGTGCTGATGGACGAACCGCTGGGCGCGCTGGACAAACAGTTGCGTGAAAAGATGCAGTTCGAAATCACCCATCTGGCGCATGAACTGGGCATTACCACAGTTTACGTGACGCACGACCAGACCGAAGCGCTGACCATGTCGGATCGCGTGGCCGTTTTTGATGACGGGCGTATCCAGCAGCTGGCACCGCCCGATCAGCTATACGAAGAGCCCGAAAACAGCTTTGTTGCGCAATTTATCGGCGAAAACAACACGCTGGAAGGTGTTATTAAAGAGGTCAACAACGGCGTTGCCATTGTCCAGCTGGACGACGGAGAGCTGATTGACTGCAAGCCGATCAATGTCAGCCAGCCGGGCGAACGCACCCGCGTGTCGATCCGCCCCGAACGTGTCGAATACAACAAGGACCGTTTGCAAAAAGGCGTTCACACACTGAAGGCCGAAGTGCTGGAGTTCATCTATATGGGCGACATTTTCCGCACCCGCCTGCGGGTTGCCGGAAATGACGAGTTCGTCATCAAGACCCGCAACGCCCCGGATCAGGACCGACTGAAACCGGGACAGCAGATTGAAATCGGCTGGTTGCCACAAGATTGCCGCGCACTGGACGCCTAGCGCTGTCGGTTCGGTCTGCCGCTGGGCGGACCGACGATCCAGTGATAACCCGAAGCGCTGGACGTAAAAGTTACGGGAAATAAAGGGAGACTAAAATGAAAGTCACAAGTTTGTTCGTCACCGCAAGTGCAGCCGCATTGGCAGCGAGCGGCGCGCTGGCCCAGGACATGACAATCGTGTCATGGGGTGGTGCATATTCTGCATCTCAGCAAAACGCCTATCACGACCCCTATATGGCGGCCAATCCGGGCGTGAACATCATCAACGACGAAAGCTCGGCCGAAGCGGTTGCGAAACTGCGCGCCATGAACGAAGCCGGAAACATTACCTGGGATGTGGTCGATGTGGTTGCATCCGATGCGATCCGCCTGTGCGACGAAGGTCTTGCGCTGGAAATCGATGCCGACACACAACTGGCCCCTGCCCCCGATGGCACACCCGCCAGCGAAGATTTCGGCGACCTGCTGGTTTCCGACTGCTTCATTCCGCAAATCGTTTATTCGACAACATTCGGCTATCGCACCGACATGGTGGGTGACACGCCCCCCACAAGCGTTTGCGCAATTTTCGATACCGAAGCCTATCCCGGCAAGCGTTCACTGGAAAAGCGCCCGATCAACAACATGGAATGGGCGCTGATCTGTGATGGGGTTGCCAAGGAAGACGTTTACGACGTTCTGGAAACACCCGAAGGTCAGCAGCAGGCGCTGGATAAACTGGCCACGATCAAGGATGACGTGATCTGGTGGTCGGCCGGTGCGGATACGCCCCAACTGCTGGCCGATGGCGAAGTGGTTATGGGGTCCACCTACAACGGTCGTCTGTTCAGCGTGATCGAAGAGCAAGACCAGCCCGTTGCCATGCTGTGGGACGCGCAGGTGTTCGATCTTGACGGCTGGATCATTCCTGCCGGTCTGTCGCCCGAGCGTGAAAAAGCAGCGCTGGATTACATCTATTTCGCCACAGATACGCAGCGTCTTGCGGATCAGGCCAAGTGGATTTCCTATGGTCCGGCACGCAAGTCTTCGGCACCTCTGGTTGGCCAGCACGCCGAACTGGGTATCGATATGGCACCGCACATGCCGACCGATCCCGAAAACGCCAAGAACACGTTCCTTTATAACTACGAGTTCTGGGCCGATTATCGCGACGACATCGACGCGAAATTCCAGGCGTGGCTGGCACAATAGGCCTGCCTGACACATCCATCGGGGGCGCGGACCACTGCGCCCCCGAACCACCAGAAGCCGAAAACGGCCAAGACCTAAAACAGAACGGGGAACACCATGAGTGATGCAACAACCGATACCGGACCTGTCCTGTCGGCAGATGGCACACCGCTGAAGAAAAGCCTTGCAAAGGCGTTGCGGCGCGAAAAGCTGCGGGCGCTGATGCTGATTGCACCGTTGCTGGTGTTCATCCTGATTACATTTATTCTTCCCATTGCAGACATGCTGTTCCGCTCGGTCGAGAACTCGATCGTGCCCGACACGCTGCCCAGAACCGTCGAGGCGCTGCAAGACTGGGACCCCGATTCAAACGAAGCGCCCGACGAGGCGGTGTTTGCCGCACTGGCGCAGGACATGCAGATCGCTGTCGAGGCCAAGTTGCACACGCGGCTTGGGTCGCGCCTGAACTATGAAAAAACCGGCATGTCGTCGCTGTTCCGCAAATCCGGCCGCCGGATTGATCGCTGGGATCTGGCCGCAGATGCGCCGTTCAAGGAAAAATTCGCCGATATCGACGAAGACTGGGTAGACCCCGACACGTGGAAGACGCTGAAGGTCTATTCCTCCAATTACACAAACGGGTATTTCCTGAACTCGGTCGATCTGCAAAAGGGAGTTGACGGGGTCGAAATGCGTCCCGAGAACCAGCAGATTTACATCACCCTGTTCCAGCGCACATTGTTCATGTCTCTGATGATCATGGGGTCATGCGTGTTGCTGGGCTATCCGATTGCGTTTTTGCTGGCCAATCTGCCGTCCAAAACGTCGAACATGCTGCTTATTCTGGTTCTGTTGCCGTTCTGGACTTCGCTGCTGGTGCGAACCTCTGCCTGGAAGGTCATGTTGCAGCAACAGGGCGTGATCAACGATACGCTTGTTTGGCTGGGTCTGGTCGATGATGCGGCGCGACTGATCATGATCAACAACCAGTTCGGCACGATTGTGGCCATGACACATATCCTGCTGCCCTTCATGATCCTGCCGCTCTATTCGGTGATGCAAACCATCCCGCCATCTTATGTGCGGGCGGCGAAATCGCTGGGCGCAACCAACTGGACAGCGTTCTGGCGGGTCTATTTCCCGCAATCCGTGCCGGGGATCGGTGCGGGCTGTATCCTCGTGTTCATTCTGGCCATCGGGTACTACATCACCCCCGAACTGGTGGGCGGCACCAAAGGTGTCTTTATCTCGAACCGGATCGCCTATCACATCTCAAGCTCTTTGAACTGGGGACTGGCGGCGGCACTGGGCACCATCCTGCTGGTCGCGGTTCTGATGCTCTACTGGGTGTATGACAAGATTGTCGGTATCGACAACGTGAAGTTGGGGTAAGAAACATGGCCAAGTTAAGATCAGAAATTCCGACCCCCGATTTTGGCAAGTTCACCTTGCCCCTGATGGCCGCCGCGGGCGCGTTTGGCGGGTATCTTGTGGGAACGGCAAATGGCAATTCCTGGGCCGGTGTGGCCGGCGGTATCATCGTTGCCGCACTGCTGGCCGTCATCCTGATCAAGATGGTGCCCAACCGCGCGACGGGCCGGCTGGGAACGGCCATTGTTCTGGGTTTGGGCGGTTTCATCATGGCGGGGCTGTCCGGCCTGATTGTTGGTGCAATCTTTGGACTGATCTACAGCTGGTTCGCCTACTGGCTGCATTCGGGCGATTACCGGCGCGGCGTTCCGATTTATGCCACCGCGGGTGATGTGCTGTGGCACAATACGTTCCTGCTGATCTGCGGGCTGATCTTTTTCTTTCTGATCGCGCCGATCGTCGTGGTGATGCCACTTAGCTTTAATGCCGAAGATTTCTTTACCTTCACGCCCGAAATGCTGGCGCTGGATCCCGAAGGCTATTCGCTGAAGCATTATCGTGATTTCCTAACCAATTCCGATTGGCAGCACGCGCTGAAAAACTCTTTTATCATCGCGCCCTGGGCGACGTTGCTGTCGGTTACATTCGGCACACTGGCCGCCATCGGGCTTAGCCAGGATCACGTGCCGTTCCGCCGTGCGATCATGGCGATCCTGATTTCACCGATGATCGTGCCGCTGATCATTTCTGCGGCGGGCATGTTTTTCTTTTATTCGCGCATCGGTCTGCAGGGTGAATATCTGGGCGTGATCTTGGCCCATGCCGCCCTTGGCATTCCGTTTGTGATCATCACCGTGACCGCAACGCTGGTTGGCTTTGACCGCAGCCTGACGCGGGCGTCAGCCAATATGGGTGCCGGACCGGTCCGGACCTTTTTCAAGGTGCAGATGCCGCTGATCCTGCCGGGTGTGATTTCGGGCGCGCTGTTTGCGTTCATCACCTCCTTTGATGAAGTTGTGGTGGTTTTGTTCGTCGGTTCATCCGGCCAGAAAACCCTGCCCTGGCAGATGTTCACCGGCCTGCGCGAACAGATCAGCCCGACCATTCTGGCGGTGGCGACCATTCTGGTGGTTCTGTCGATCATGCTGCTGACAACGGTCGAACTGCTGCGTCGCCGGTCCGAGAGGTTGCGCGGTATCACGCCCAGCTGATCGCACGACCTGAAATCCAAAATTTGTGTTGACCGGCGCATTGCCGGGCAATACGGAAATCCTGTGACAGCTGCCGCGATGGCGTCGTGGCCGTGGTCCCCTGTCACGGTCCTGCTTTGCAAGGCCTGCCGCCCTGAACGCCGGGGTGTGTGGCCGGGCATGGGTTTATGTCCGGCAGTGGACAAGGAACAAATCCATGCAAGATCTATCAAACCGCCCGGAGTTTTTTACCTGCCATAATGGCGAAAAAGCGCCCCTGCCCTTTAGCACCGGCGAATATGATCGCCGCCTGACCAACCTGCGCGCGCTGATGGCGCAACGTGACATTCCGGTCGTTTTGCTGACCAGCATGCACAATATCGCCTATTATTCCGGGTTTTTGTATTGCAGTTTTGGGCGGCCCTATGGCTGTGTCGTTACACAGGATGCCTGCACAACAGTCTCGGCGAATATTGATGCCGGTCAGCCGTGGCGGCGTTCGGTCGGGGACAACGTCATTTTCACCGACTGGAAGCGCGACAATTACTGGCGCGCAGTTGCGATGCTGGCCGGTGGCGCCCGCCGCATCGGGATCGAAGCGGATCATATGACACTTGCGGCCCGCACCACTGCGACGACCATGTTGTCAGACCCCGAACTGGTGGATATCGCACCGGATACAATGGCCAGCCGTATGGTGAAATCGGCTGAAGAGATCGCGCTGATCCGTGAAGGGGCGCGCATTGCCGATATCGGCGGTGCTGCCGTGCGCGATGCCATTCGTGAAGGCACGCGGGAAATCGATGTTGCAATGGCCGGGCGCGACGCGATGGAGCTGGAGATTGCCCGCGCGCATCCGAACTCGGAACTGCGCGACAGCTGGGTCTGGTTCCAGTCGGGTTTGAACACTGACGGCGCGCACAATCCGGTCACGACACGCAAGCTGGAAACCGGTGATATCCTGTCGCTGAACACGTTCCCGATGATTTCGGGATATTACACAGCGCTGGAACGCACCCTGTTTCTGGGCGAACCGGATGTGGACAGCCTGCGCATCTGGAAGGCCAATGTCGCAGCACATGAACTGGGGATAAGCCTGATCAAACCGGGCGCGACCTGTTCGGGCATCTGCGACGAGATCAACCGCTTTTTCGCGGACGAGGGTCTGCTTCAGTACCGGTCGTTCGGCTATGGCCATTCGTTTGGCATTCTAAGCCATTACTACGGGCGCGAGGCCGGTCTGGAACTGCGCGAAGATATCGATACCGTGCTGGAAGACGGCATGGTCGTGTCGATGGAACCGATGCTGTGGCTGCCCGAAGGCCAACCCGGTGCCGGTGGCTATCGCGAGCATGACATTCTGATCGTCGGCAAGGAAACATCGGAAAACATCACCGGCTTTCCCTATGGTCCGGACGCCAACATCGTGTAGCCTGCCCGCACAAGACAGCATCAGGCATTAGCGGAAGGCGGGACCCATGAAGGTATATGTAAGCGTCGATATCGAAGGCATCGCAGGCATCGCCCACTGGGATGAAGCCTTGCATAACGGACCGGATTACCCCGCCTTTCGCACCCTGATGACGAACGAGGCGATTGCGGCCTGTGAAGGAGCCGCAAATGCAGGCGCAGACGAGATTTATGTGCGTGACGCACATGAAACCGCCCGCAACCTTGAGATCGCGCGCCTGCCATCGGGTGTGCGTGTGATACGCGGCTGGTCAGGCCACCCTTACAAGATGATACAGGAACTGGACGACAGTTTTGATGCGCTGGTGATGGTGGGCTGGCACGGGCCGGCAGCGGATGGCGGCAACCCGCTGTCGCACACGATGACGGGTACTTACGCCAACATCACCCTCAATGGCGCGCCATTGTCCGAGTTCGGCATCAACGCGTTGCTGGCGGCGACCCACAAGGTGCCGGTTGTGTTCCTGTCGGGCGATGCGGCGATGTGTGCGCAGGCACAGGCGGTCAATCCGGAAATGGGGGTCGTCGAAACCAAATACGGGCACGGTGCATCAGTGATTTCGATCACACCTGCCGAATCCTGCACCCGCATCCGCACAGGGGTCGAGGCGGCGTTGCGCACGGATTTCGGCGGCCATGCCCTGCCCGCCAGCGATCATTATGTGATGGAATTGCGGTTCAATCACCATGAACTGGCTTACAAGCGGTCGTTCTATCCCGGTGCGGATCTGATTGCCGACGATACGATCCGGATCGAAGCGGATACGATTTTCGAGATTTCGCGCGCACTGGTGTTCATGTAAGTCCGCTGCCACCTTTTGTGGACATATCGCTCATCGGTCTGTGGGCCTGCCCTGCGGGTGGATAGGTGCGTTGATCCAGTGGAATGGCACTGATCTGGCTTTGCAGGCGATCCACCAGAATCTGTTCGGCGCGGTTCAGCCGTTTCTTGGGATTGATCAGCAGATAGATATCCACCTCTGGCGGGTCATAGAACGGCGGCAGACGCCATAACAAACCGTCGCGCACATCCCGTTCGACCACATGCAGCGGCAGGGATCCGATGCCCAGTCCGCACTGGATCATACGCCGCACTTCCTCCAGTTGCGACGACCGGCCGACAATGCGCTGCGCCATGTCGTATTGTTTGCGCAGCAACGCAACGGGGCGCAGTGCGTCGTTCAGATCATCAGTGTCAAAGGATACGATATCGCAATCGCGCAAATCGGCCATCACCAGATCACGCCGTCCGAACAACGGATGTTGCGGCCCGCAGTAAAACCCGAAAAATTCGCGGTAGAGCACCTGATAGGTCAGGTCCGGCAGGCGGCGATTGACCAGACAGATACCGAAACTGGCCGTCTTGTCCACAACAGCCTTGGCCACATCCGCACTGGTCGCCGTCTTGATCGAAAAGGTGATTTTGGGATAATCGCGTTTGGTGTCGGTCAATAGATCATCCAGCAGCGGGGTGATTACGTGACTGGCCAGATGGATCGAGACCTGGCCGGAAATTTCCTTGGCTGCGGCCGTGGTGATATCTTTGAGCCGGGCAATGCCGCCGTAGATGTCCATACATTCGGTGTATAATTGCCGCCCCGCCGCCGTCAGGTGGAAAGCGCCGCGCCCGCGTTCGATCAACCGGCATTCCAGTTCGGTTTCAAGCCGTTGCAACGCCAGACTGACCGAAGGCTGCCCGCGCAACAGGCGGGTTGCGGCGCGGGTGATACTGGCCTCTTCGACGATCACCACAAAGGTGCGCAGCAGGTTCCAGTCAAGCTGGGAAACGAATTTATCTTCCTTGCCGGTTTGCATTAATCAAATCAATGTTATCCATACGTCTTATCAATTTGTCCAATTCCCGACCCACATGCAATAGTAAATGAAACCTCGGGGATGAACACGCAGATGGGTGAAACCACGCAGACAACTGACACGCGGCCATGGCTGCTTTTGTCGCCTTCGCTGTTCGCCATTACTGTGCTGGTCGTTGTCCCGATGGCGTTCATTCTGGTGTATTCGTTTTACGAAAACGTCGATCTTGCTGTGGATCGGGTGGCGTTTCAGTTCGGCAACTGGAACGAATTGCTGACCGACAGCTATTATCACACCGCCATCTGGAAAACCTTGCGCCTGTCCCTGATCGTGACGTTTCTGGCGGCGGTTCTGGGTTATATTCCGGCCTATTTCATCGCGATGACCAAATTCCGCGACAAATGGCTGTTGCTGCTGTTGCTGATCCTGCCGTTCTGGATCAGTTTCATCATCCGTACACTCAGCTGGATTCACATTTTCGGCAATCAGGGCGCGCTGAACGGGTTGTTCCAGTTGCTGGGGCTGACCGATGCGCCGCTGTCGCTGATGTACAACGAATTCACCGTTATCGTCGGCTTTATCCACGTGTTCCTGCCCTACATGATCCTGAACATCTATGTCAGTCTGGAAGGCATTGACGAAAACCTTGAACCGGCGGCGCGCACGCTGGGTGCCACCCCGTGGCAGGCCTTTCGCGAGGTGACGCTGCCGCTGTCGATGCCCGGATTGGCGGCGGGCTGCCTGCTGGTGTTCGTTCTGACGGGGGGAAGCTATGTCACGCCACTGATCCTGGGCGGACCGGGTGATTTTCTGTTCGGCAACCTGATTTACGATGCCGTCGTGTCGGAACTGAACTGGCCGATGGGAGCGACGCTGTCGTTCACTCTGCTGTTCCTGCTGGGACTGGTTGTGGTGCTTTACAGCCGCCTGATGGGGCTGAACCAATTGTCCAAAGCGTTCAGGTAGGGCCAGGATATGCGCGTCTGGAGCCTTTTGAAAACCTACACGATCATGGTCTACCTGTTCATGTTCGCGCCCATTTTGGTGGTGCTGGTGCTGGCGTTCAATTCATCGCAGTTCGGCGGCTTCCCGATCGAGGGGTTCAGTTTTCGCTGGTTCGCCAAGCTTTATGAAAACGAGGCGATCACGCGCGCCCTGCGCACCTCGCTGATCCTTGGCGCGCTGACGGCGGTGATCTCGACAACGCTGGGCATTCTGGCCGCGCTGGCGTTGGTGCGCTACCAGTTTCGCGGCAAGGATTTCATCACCACGTTCCTGATTTCCCCTGTTCTGGTGCCCGAAACGGTGCTGGCGGTCGGGTTGCTGATATTCCTGCGCTGGCTGCACATGCCGCGATCGTTTGGCTTGCTGCTGCTAGGCCATTCGATCATCGCCTTGCCCTTTGTGGTGCTGGTGGTGCAGGCGCGCCTGACCGGCATCCGCCGCGACTATGAAGAGGCGGCGCGATCCCTTGGCGCCAGCCCGGTCCAGACATTTTTTCAGGTGACGTTTCCGCTGATGCTGCCGGCGGTTTTTGCCGGCGCGTTGTTTGCGTTCACCATTTCCTTTGACAACATCACCGCGACGATCTTCTGGCGGCCTTCGGGCATGGAAACCGTGCCGACCCAGATTTTCGGAATGCTGCGCAATTCGGTCAGCCCCGAAATCAACGCGCTGGGATTTGTCATGATCTGTATTACCGTTGGCGTGCCTTTGGTGGCGGGTGCATTGGCGCGCTATTTTTCCCGCAAGAAAATTTAACCCCCCAACAAGGAGTAAGCACATGAAAAAGATAGACAGTACCAAACGGTATGAAATCCTGCGCGAACGGATGGGAAATGGCGACATTGACCGCCGTTCGTTCTTTGGCTTTCTGGGCGCAGCGGGCATCTATGCCGGTGTGACCGGCGGCGTGATGACAACCATGGCCAAACAGGCCCGCGCGGCTGGCACGGAACTGAATTTCGAAGGCTGGGGCGGCGTTGTCTCTGAAGCGCTGCGCGCCAATGCGTTCAATCCTTATGAGGAAGCTACCGGCAACAAGGTGATCGATGCGACGTTCGGCGGCGAATCCGAAGTGCTGACCAAGATCAAGGCCGCGGGCAGCACCGATGGGCACAACATCCTGCATTCCTCGGGTGTCAGCTGGTACAAACGCTGGGTGGACGCCGGATATGCCAGTGAGTTGAATGAAGCCAACATTCCCAACATGGCGAATGTGATGACATCCATCATCGCACCGTTCAAGAAAATCACCCCCGACACGCTGTCGGCCGTACCCTACGATTACGGCACGACGGGTATTGCCTATAACACGAAATACGTGTCCGAAGAAAAGGCCAAGGAACTGGGCGCCAATCTGTTGCTTGATAAGGAACTGAAGGGCAAGATCGGCGGCTGGGGTGGCGACTGGGCCAACCGCGCATGGTATGGCGCATTGCAGACAGGTCAGGACCCGAACAACATTCAGGACTGGGATGCCGTCTGGGACAAGGCGCGCGAGCATCGCGATCTGGTTCTGAAATACTGGTCTTCGGGGGCCGAACTGATGGATCTTCTGGCGAAAGAGGAAATCTATGTCACCGAAGCATGGTCTGGCCGCGTTGCTGCCTTGCAGGCGCAGGGGCATCCGATTGCCTATATGGATCCGCCCAACGGGCTGGCCTGGATGGAAAGCATGTTCGTATTGAAAGGCTCGCCAATGGCCGAAGCCGAAGAACTGCTGAACTTCATGCTGGACCCGGCGACCGCCATAGCGGTGGCCGAGGGCCAGAAGTATCCGCCATCGCTGGATCCCAACAAGGTCAAGATGACACCGACGATCGAGGCGCTTCCGGCCTATGATCCGACAGGTACGTTGTCTGAACTGGTGTTCCGTGATCCCGTGGTCTGGAATGCAGTTGAAAAAGAGCAGACAAAGCAATGGAACCGCGTGTCAAAAGGCGGCTGATCCGTACCTGAAAAAAACGCAGGCCGCCCGCGACAGGGCGGCCCGCACCTCTAACTTTGCAACCACTGACTGGATCACTGCGCATGGCCCGTGTTGAACTGATCGACATCAAAAAATCCTATGGGTTTGTCCAAGCTGTCAAGAACGCGAATATCGTGTTCGAAGAAGGGTCTTTCACGACGCTTCTGGGCCCGTCGGGGTGCGGCAAGACAACCATTCTGCGCATGGTTTCCGGTCTGGCCGACCCGACCAGCGGCGACATTCTGGTGGGGGGGAAACGCGTCAACGACGTTCCCATCCACAAGCGTAATCTGGGGCTTGTGTTCCAGAACTATGCGCTGTTTCCGCATCGCACGATCGGTGAAAACATCGCCTTCGGTCTGAAATATCGGGGCGTTTCGAAATCTGACATGCGGGACAAGGTCAAAAGCGCGCTGGACATCGTGCGTCTGCCCGGTGTCGAAGACCGCTATCCCCAGCAATTGTCCGGTGGGCAACAACAGCGCATCGCGATGGCCCGTGCCATTGTGATCGAACCCGATGTGCTGTTGCTGGATGAACCGCTTTCTGCACTTGATGCCAACCTGCGCGAGGATATGCGCGTCGAATTGAAGGCCATTCAGGACCGCATCGGTGTGACCACGATTTTCGTGACCCATGATCAGTCCGAAGCGCTGGCCATGTCGGACAAGATCGTGGTGATGAGCGCCGGAGAGGTTGAACAGATCGGCCCCCCTGACGAGGTTTACAACACCCCGCATTCCGAATTTGTGGCAACGTTTCTGGGCGCGTCCAATCTGCTGCCGGCCAAAGTGGTGGGGCGCGATGACAAGGGCGTTACGCTGGACACGCCGGAATTCGGCAAGGTTCATGTGCCTGCCGCGCGCGCGACAACGCTGGGCGATGCGGATACGGCACAGTTGATGATCCGCGCCGAAAACCTGCTTCTTAGCGCGGGCAACGACCCGGAGGCCGCCGCGAAAGCCGTAGTGGAAGCGGTTGATTATCAGGGGCAACTGGCGCGCTATTTCGTGCGCGTGGGCGATACGCAGTTGCAGGCGATCAACATGATCAGCGGGCGCCCGTTTGCCGATGGCGATACAGTCAGCATCCGCCTGAACCCCGAAGATTGCAGCGCCCTGCCGCAGAAAGCCGGATAGATGTCGGACCATTTGTTCTATCAATCCCGACTGGCCCGCCCCGAACTGGACCGGGCTGACGGTATCTATATGTGGGACACGTCAGGCAAACGTTATATCGACGGATCGTCCGGCGCGATGGTCAGCAATATCGGGCATTCAAACCCCGCTGTGCTGGACGCGATGCGCGCGCAGATGGACAAATCGACATTCGGCTACCGGCTGCATTTCGAAACCGGACCGTCCGAGGCGCTGGCCCGCAAGACCGCGGCACTGGCCCCTAAGGGACTGGACCGCGTGTTTTTTGTTTCCGGCGGATCCGAAGCGGTGGAAAGCACGCTGAAAATGGCGCGGCAATACGCGCTGACCCGCGGGCAGGCGCAGCGCACCAAGGTGATTTCACGCTATCCCAGCTATCACGGTTCGACGCTGGGGGCGCTTTCCATCACCGGCTATGCACCGATGACCGCACCGTTTGATCCGATGATGCACACGATGCCGAAAATCCCGGCACCGCGCGCCTATCTGGACGGGCTGGACGCCAATGATCCGGCAACGGGTTTGCATTATGCCAACATGCTTGAGGATAAAATCCTGCAGGAAGGCCCGGATACCGTGCTGGCCTTTATCGTCGAACCCGTGGGCGGGGCATCAACTGGCGCGCTGGTACCGCCGGCGGGCTACATGGCGCGCGTGCGGCAGATTTGCGATCACTACGACGTGCTGCTGATCCATGACGAGGTGATGACAGGCGGCGGGCGCACGGGGCGTTTTTTCGGCGGCGATCACTGGGACGGTGCGCCCGATCTGATTGCGCTGTCCAAAGGGTTTGGTGCGGGATACATGCCCTTGGGCGCGATGATCGCCCGCAACGACATGGTCGAGGCGGTGCTGGACAGCGGCGGTTTCATTCACGGTCATACCTACGCTGGCAACCCTTTGGCCTGTGTTGCAGGTCTGGCCGTGCTGGAGCAGATTGAGCAACACGAGCTGACGCAGAATGCCGCGCGGATGGGCGATGCGCTGGCCATGCGGCTGAACGGGTTGATGCAGAAATATCCAATCATCGGCGATGTGCGCGGCAAGGGCCTGCTGATGGCGTTTGAAATGATGGCCGATCGTGCCACCAAGGCCACGCTCCCGCGCGAAATGAATGCCTATAACCGTCTTGTCGATATTGCCTATAACAACGGGCTGATCATCTATTCGCGCCGCACGCGGGGCGGAATTTCAGGCGATCATTTCCTGGTCTGTCCGCCGATGATCGTGACCGAGGCACAGTTGGACGAAATCACGGATATTCTGGACCGGTCGCTGGCGCAGTTTTTCGATGAAATCGCGCCCGAGATCACAGCAGCGTAGCGGGGTCGAATGTCAAAGATCATCATCACCTGCGCGATTACCGGTTCCATCCACACCCCGTCGATGTCGCCCTATTTGCCGGTCACCGCAGACCAGATCACCCAACATTCGATCGAAGCCGCCGAAGCCGGCGCGGCAATCCTGCATCTGCACGCGCGCGATCCAGATACGGGCCGGCCTTCGGCCTCGCCCGCGCATTTTGGCGCGTTCCTGCCGCGCATCAAGCAAAGCAGCGATGCGGTGCTGAACCTGACAACCGGCGGCAGCGCGGTGATGACGCTGGATGACCGTTTGGCCGCGCCGAAGCTGGCGGAACCCGAAATGTGTTCGCTGAACATGGGCACGATGAATTTCGCGCTTTATCCGGCGGCAGAGCGGATCAGCGACTGGAAATACGACTGGGAAAAACCGTTTCTGGAAGGATCAGATGATCTTGTGTTCAAGAACACGCCGCGCGATATGGCCCATGTCCTGACCGAGATGGGGCAGATGCGCGGCGCACGGTTCGAATTTGAATGCTACGATGTCGGGCATCTTTACATGCTGCGCCATTTCGTGGATCGCGGTTTGGTGCAGACACCGCTGTTCATCCAGTTCGTATTCGGCGTTTTGGGCGGGATCGGGCCGGACCCTGAAAACCTGATGCATATGAAAGTGATCGCGGACAAGCTGTTTGGCGATGATTACATGTTTTCCGTACTGGCCGCAGGGCGTCACCAGATGCCGATGATCACCATGTCGGCCAGCATGGGCGGGCATGTGCGCGTCGGGCTGGAAGACAGCCTGATGATTGCGCGCGGTGAACTGGCGCAAACCAATGCCCAGCAGGTGCGCAAGATCCGCGCGATTGTCGAACAGTTGGGACGCGACGTTGCCACCCCTGCCGATGCACGCGCAATGCTGGGCCTGAAAGGCAGCGACAGGACCGCGATTTGACCCAGCAAGACATCACGATCCGCCGCGTCGAACGTGCCGACCTGCCTTTGCTGGATCAGGCATTGCGCGCCTTGTCAGCCGATCTGGGCGATCCGCACCCCGCCGATATTGCCCTGCTGGAACAGGCCGGGTTTGGCCCGACACCCGCCTTTTACGCGCTGATTGCAGAGAACGGTGAGGCCGGATTATGCGGGGCTGCGATGTATTCGCCTGTCATGTCGACAACACTGGCTGCGCCGGGGGTTTTTGTATCTGATCTCTGGGTCGAAAAGTCTGCGCGGGGCACCGGTTTGGGCCGCCGCCTGCTGGCGCAGGTCGCACAGGATGCCGGCACACGCTGGAACGCCGGATATCTGAAACTGGCGGTTTATCATGATGCGTCGGGCGCCCGCCGGTTTTACGATCAGCTTGGCTTTGGTGCGCGCACCGATGAAACCACCATGCTTTTGGACAGACCCGCCTTTGAGGCGCTGAAAGGACAGAGATGAAAGCGTTTTTCGACGATCGCCAATGGCACCATGATCCAAAGCATTTCATGGCCAACGGCGCGATCCTGCCCAACCCCGAACAGCCCGGCCGCATCAAGGTGCTGCACGACGCCGCACAAGAGGCGGGGTGTGAATTCAGCACACCCGAAGATGCCGGATTGGACCCGATTGCCGCGCTGCATTCGCCTGAATATCTGACGTTTCTGCAAACGATCTACAAACGCTGGCAATATATCGACGGCGCCGGGGACGAGGTGATCCCCAATATCCATCCCGCAAACCGAACCGACAGCTATCCGCGATCCGCAGTCGGTCAGGCCGGTTTCCATCAGGCCGACACCGCCTGCCCCATCGCGTCCGGCACATGGGAAGCAGCATACTGGTCGGCGCAATCGGCCATTTCCGGTGCCGATACCATCGCGGCCGGAACAAATGCGGCCTATGCGCTGTCCCGCCCGCCCGGGCACCATGCCTTTGGCGATCTGGCGGGAGGGTTCTGTTTTCTGAACAATTCCGCGATCGCGGCAGAACGGTTGCGCGCCAAGGGGATGCGCGCCGCCATTCTGGATGTGGATGTGCACCACGGCAACGGAACCCAGAGCATATTCTATCATCGCGACGATGTGCTGACCGTATCGATCCATGCCGATCCGGCGCGGTTCTATCCGTTTTTCTGGGGGCACGCGCAGGAACGGGGCACCGGGGCGGGGTTGGGTTATAATCTGAACATTCCGCTGGACCGGGGCACCGATGATGACGGTTTTCTGAATGCGCTGGCCACTGGTCTTGACCGGGTGCGCGCCTTTGGCGCCGATGTGGTCGTGATCGCACTGGGGCTGGATGCGTCAATCGACGATCCGTTCAAGGGGCTGGCCGTGACCACACCGGGATTTGCCCGCATCGGCGCGGCAATTGCGGGCCTGAACATTCCTACACTTTTTGTGCAGGAAGGCGGATATCTGTGCGACGCACTGGGTGCCAACCTGACCCACGTTCTGACAGGATACCAATCGGCATGACCCAACCGGATGTCATCATCATCGGCGGCGGCATCGCCGGCATCAGCGCCGCCGCCCACCTGAGCGCAGAGGTCAGGGTTGTCTTGATCGAGAGCGAGGCGCATATCGGTTATCACTCCACCGGCCGCTCGGCGGCGATGTTTATTCGCAATTACGGCAATGCGGTGCTGCGGGCGCTGAACGCGATTGCCGCGCCGGTCCTGGAAGCGCCCGATGGTATTTCGGACCGGTCACTGCTGTCGCCGCGCGGCGAAATGCTGATCGCGGACGAAGATGACCTGCCCGCGCTGGAAGCCTATGCAGACGGGGCCACCGGGCTGGAACGGCTAACCGCGGACGAGGCCGTGGCCCTTGTGCCGATCCTGCGCCGCGACCGGATCGCGGCGGCCATTCTGGAACCCGATGCGCAGGACATTGACGTGGACCGCATGTTGCAGGGCTATGCCCGCCTGCTGCGCGACCGGGGCGGACAGACGGAAACGGGTGTGCCGGTAACGGGGATCGCGCATAAAAACGGTGTCTGGCGCGTGATCACACCAAACGGAACCCACAGCGCCCCGATCCTGGTCAACGCGGCAGGCGCATGGGCCGACAGAGTGGCGCAGATGGCCGGCCTTGGCGGGGTCGGCCTGACACCAATGCGCCGCTCTGCGGTGTTGCTTAATGCGCCCGACGGGCACGATATCGAGCGTTGGCCGCTGTTCGCCTCGGCCTCTGAAAGCTGGTATGCCAAGCCCGATGCCGGAAAACTGCTGGTGTCCCCGGCCGAGGAAGACCCGGTTGATCCCCATGATGCCTATCCAGATGACATGGTGCTGGCCGAAGGGCTGTACCGTTTCGAACAGGCCACAACCATGCCAATCACGCGCCCCACCCATTCCTGGGCCGGGCTGCGCAGCTTTGCACCCGATCGCACACCGGTGGTTGGCTTTGATCCGGATGCCAGCGGCTTTTTCTGGCTGGCGGGTCAGGGCGGATACGGCGTACAAACGGCCCCGGCCCTGTCGGCGATTTGCGCCCGCCTGTGCCTGGGTCAGCCCAGTGATCTGGATCCCGCGATCCTGAACGCATTGCATCCGGAACGGTTCCGGACATGAAAAGGAAAACAGAATGAGCGATATTACCCGCAAACATACCGGCCCCCGGATGAGCCAGATCGTGATCCACAAGGACATGGTTTACCTTGCCGGTCAGGTTGGCAATGCCGCAGATGACGTGACCCAACAGACCAAAACCTGTCTGGAACAGATTGATGCCCTGCTGGCCGAGGCCGGAACCGACAAGACGCGGATTTTGCAAACCGTGATCTGGCTGGCCGATATGTCGGACTTTCAGGCCATGAACGCAGTCTGGGACGCGTGGGTGCCCCAAGGCCACACACCGGCCCGCGCCTGCGGCGAGGCGAAACTGGCAACACCGGATTATCTGGTGGAATTCATCGTCACAGCCGCCCTGCGCTGATCGGCCTTGCCCAAAGCGGATTGCGGCGGTGAAGACCGCTGCAATCCGTGTCGCTGGGGATCGTGGTTGATTGATAGCAGCCGTTAGGTGTCTGGTGTTTTGGTGGCAGCTTTGCGGGGCGGTTTCAACGGGTCGACGCAACACTTTAATCTTTGACCAAAGATGGAGTGAGCATAATGAAGTATCGTCGCCGGATATTTTTCACAGATAAACAGAAGTCAGAGATATGGGATCGATGGCAACGCGGCGAGTCGATGAGTTCGATCGGACGTTTGTTTGAACGCGAGTCATCGTCGATCTATCCGCTGCTTGCGCGCACTGGCGGCATTCGCCCGCCGGACCGTGTGAGGTCTCGGCTCGCTCTGACGCTTTCCGACCGCGAAGAGATATCCAGAGGCTTGCGAGCGCAGGTCTCGCTGCGTTCAATTGCTCAAACATTGAAGCGACCGGCATCCACAATCAGTCGCGAGGTCAGGCGCAATGGCGGCGCCAAACTTTATCGAGCAGCGGTGTCTGATGCAGCTGCTTGGGACCGCGCCCATCGCCCAAAGCTCTGCAAGTTGGCGGGCAATGACTATCTGTGCCGCGCAATATCGGCCAAGCTGACGCGCAAATGGTCTCCACAACAAATCGCAGGCTGGTTGATGCGTGAACATCCCGATGAAGACAACAAGCGGGTCTCCCATGAGACGATCTACCGAAGCCTTTTTATCCAGACAAGAGGCGTACTTAAGAAAGAATTATTGGCGCATCTGCGGGCGACACGATCCATACGCCGATCCCGCCATGCCACCTTGAAGCGCAGCGGCCTGGGTAAGTTCAACGACGCAATATCGATCCGTGACAGACCTGCGGACGTTGAGGATCGAGCAGTGCCGGGCCATTGGGAAGGAGACTTGATTGCAGGGTCTGGCAACAGCTTCATCGCGACATTGGTCGAACGTCACACCCGCTTTGTGATGCTGGCCAAGGTGAGCAACAAGGACAGCCACAGTGTCATTCAGGCATTGATCAAACAGTCTCGCAAGTTGCCAAAAGAGCTGTACCGCTCGCTGACCTGGGACCGCGGAACGGAGATGGCTGGACACAAGGCCTTCACCCTGGCCACGGATATTGACGTCTTTCTGTGCGAGCCACATTCGCCATGGCAACGCGGCACAAACGAAAATACCAACCGTCTGCTGCGACAGTACTTCCCAAAGGGCACAGATTTGTCGATACATAGTCAGGCGAAGCTCAGCGCCGTCGCCAGACAACTCAACGAACGACCTCGAAAGACGCTAAACTACGAAACACCAGCCGAGCGTTTCAATGCATGTGTTGCGTCGACCCGTTGAAACCGCCGGACAAAGCAGACGGTTCGATAACGCGTTCTCGAAGCTGGCGCAACTCACGTGGAACCTGGATCTACATCGCAAGATCTAAGGCCTTTCAGGTGTTGGTTTTTACGCTGAATATCGGGATTTCACCTTTGCCCTTGATGTCGCGAATGCCTTCTGGGGTCACCGTGAAACGGTCGGACAAAAGCTTGGCCGTATTCTCGGTGACAATGATTTGCCCGGGTAATCCTTGGCTTTCCATGCGTGACGCCAAGTTCACGGCATCCCCCCAGAGGTCATATGCAAACTTGCGCTTGCCGATGACGCCCGCCACAACCGGTCCTGAATTGACCCCAACTCTCAAATTGACATTGAAATGCGTGTGCGCGCTTATGGCTACTGCGGCCTTATGCATCTCCGTCGCAAGCTCGATAGCGATTTCGGCATGGTTCCGTTTGTCTTCAGGTACCCCGACAACAACCATATAGGCATCACCAATCGTTTTGATTTTTTCTGCGCCATAGTTGTCTGCTAGATTGTCAAATTCAGTGAAGATCAGATTAAGGGACTCAACAAGCTCGCCTGCCGAAAGTTGTGAGCTCGCGGCTGTGAAGTTCGCGATATCTGCGAAAATGACCGAAACTTCCCTATGCTCATTTGCAATGACGCGTTCGCCGTTCTTTAAACGCAAAGCAATTGGGGTCGGCAAAATATTGTGTAGCAAATTCTCGGCCCGTTCATATTCACGTTTCATACCTTCTTCTGCGGTTTCAACCAGATACTGGTTAAGCCCCAGATAGAAGACCAATGCCGAACTCACGCTGATCGTATTTAAGACGAAGAGGAAAATAATAGACGCGTCGGGCATTATCACCCAGGGCTGCGATGTGATTTCCAGGACACCAACAAGGACGGCATAAGCAACGAGTCCTGAGCAGATCAGAGTTTTGCGCGCCCATGAAAACTGCGGCGTAACCAAGCACACAATGGCAGACACAAGCGGGAAGAGCCAAAACATTGCTCCGACCCCTGCATAGAGCGTGCCAAGCAAAGCATGCAGAGGTATTTCTCCGAAATAGAGGAAGTGGATGTACCACATAGGGCCTTGGCGACGCGGCCAAAGAAATCCGTACACAGCAAACAAAAGCGTTACGGCGATGTTATAGTTCGCCATCACGGTTACACCATTCAGTGCAAAAGTGATTGCCCATAAACCATGAGAAAAGCTCGCAACCCACGGTCCGAGGCGGTGAAACATGTAATATCGCGCCTCTTTACCATCGATCCCCGGAGGCGTCCAAAGCACGAGATCGATGGTTCGCTGGATGAGATCAAACATCAGAAGCTTCCAGCCGATCATTGTAAACGTCCGACAAGTGGTCTGATCTCCTCCGAAGATGGTGGCGCGTTGTAAAGGCCTCAAATTCTGTTTAAATCGATCCGTTGGACACAGCATGTGCCACCGAGAAATACGCTATATCACAGCTGGAATTGGTTCAACGAATAAGCTGTCAACGTTCTCCCGATAGGCCGACTTTGGGCTCAAAACAGTTATTAGCCGCGATGTGGCGTGGAAACTCCCTATAAACGTCTGTTCTGGGCTGGAGCAGACCTACGCCGCACGGTGCATCAATGACTGTTCTGCGGACAAACCGGAAAGTCAGCGTAAACGTGCTCGAAGCGGCCTTCAGAACTGCAAAATTCACAGGCGTCCAAACCAACTGGACGCCACGAATGAGCCAGGTTCGTCAATACCGACAACAAAGGGCAACTCCATGAGTTATAGGGATTATCAGTCAGATGTGTTAGAGTGGACACTGCCGTAGCTATACAAAGCGCGGCAGAAACAGGGGGATTCATCATGACTACGGTTGTTGTAACGCATGCTGTTGGAAACATGGACACATGGTTAGGCGGGGGAGAAGTGCGCACGCAAACTTTCTCCAACTTCTGTTCAGGTCACCGAATTTTCAAGCATTCCAACAAAGATCAAGTGTCAATTGTCTTCGAAGGCGTAGATCTTGAAAAGATGAAGACCACACTCGGATCATCAGAGGCCGCAGCGAGCAAATCCCAACACACAGTGATCGATCCGATTGAAATCTATATCGAGGTCGAGGGCGGCGCTTAAATTCTGAATTCGGCTGGTGACTTTGGGTGTGATCGTAAGCAACTGCGCACGAGCGCAATTTCTGAAGTTGACTGCAATGCCGCGTGAAGAAGTCGTTCACGATTGGAAATTCGACGTTTCGTTCTGAAGGACCGCTCTTACCATTAGCGGATGTTCGTCAAAAAATTGCGAGTTTCCGAGTTGCGGGACGGAGCCGCCGTTTAAGTTCGCCGATATGACATCGGCATGACGGCCCGAACGGACATTTTGCATCGGCGGGCTAGCCCAACCATGCGTCGACCAAAATATCCCAACCAACGGCCCACCGAGATCGAGAACCGCGCTCAGTTTGTAGGCTAGGTGTCGCTGTTACAACACAGCAAGCCCAAAACGCTTGATAGGCGCGCGAAATAGGGACAACATGTAAAAGAGGGCATTCTACTTGGAGAATGCCAAACAATTGGAGCTTGTTATGATTATCACTCAAAGAAAGATCGTGTTCATTTCTGGCGCTTTAGCGCTGATGGTTGCGCTTGCTTCAGTCACTTCAGCGCATGCCCTAAGTAAGACTACAAAAGGAGCCGTTATCGGCGCGGGCGTCGGCGGTCTCGTCGGGGGCAGTAAAGGAGCCGTTGCCGGAGGAGTTGCCGGAGCGATCATTGGGAAAAATTCCTGACGGCAACCTGTGCCGGTTCTGACCACAATCATAAGGGAGCTGAAATAGTGGCTATAATCAGATTACTCGGTATTGGAGCAACTGCGCTTGTCATATCTGCGGTGACCGCGACCGCAGATGAGGAACTAGACCAGATGCTCAAAGAAGCGCTACCAGTCATGCAACACTCTTGCGACACCGCGGTTGAGGAAACCGGCGGAAACGAAGAGGCGATTGTGGATATTGTCCGCAAAATGGTGATCGTATCCCTTGCGAACCGTGACATCGATCTCTCGGACTATGCAGATACGGAGGAAGAACGTGCGGTACTGCGCGCTGAATTTATTGAAGAGCTGCGGGCTGGATGCGAAGCAGACAGAAAAGGATTGCTGGCAGGGATTGTAGACACCGCCGTCAAAACGGTTTTGAAGCTCTGATACAATGAACCTTTGTATCGCATTGGACGGCCTTCAACTGACCACCAAAGCCGGCATCCCGATTAAATAACGTTTTGACTCGCTGTCCGGCGCGAAAGATAGAGCTTAGACCAGACTTTCGCTGCACCAGCCACGAATGCCCCATAAGCTCAGAGCAGGGTACTCATCGAGGTCCGTTCTGCGAGCGCTCCGAGGCATCGAGCGGTCAGCAATAGTAACAGCAGTGCTCCAATTGGCATTGTCAGACAAAACCTGCTTGAGACGGGCTGGGCGGTTCCGTACTTTTCGAACATGACCAAACCTGATCCATTTCGTTACTTTAAAACTAGCCCCGAGATCATCCGATTGGCTGTGATGATGTATGTCCGATTTCCGTTGTCGCTAAGGAATGTGGAAGATCTGCTCCACGAACGGGGCATCGATGTGAGCCATGAAGCGGTGAGATATTGGTGGCATCGGTTCGGCCCGATGTTCGCTGCCGAGATCCGAAAACGGCGGATTGTCGGCATGAAATCGAGTAAGTGGCGCTGGCATCTTGATGAGGTGTTCGTGAAAATCAACGGTGAGCGGCATTATCTTTGGCGCGCCGTGGATCACGAAGGCGAGGTTCTGGAAAGCTTTGTGACGAAGACCCGCGACAAGAAGGCTGCTCTGAAATTCTTAAAGAAAGCAATGCGTAAGCACGGTAGTCCCGAAGTGATCGTAACCGACAGGCTGCGATCATACGGTGCTGCACTAAAAGAAATTGGCGCAGCAGATAAGCAGGAAACGGGGCGCTGGCTGAACAACAGGGCGGAGAACTCTCATCTGCCGTTTCGACGACGAGAACGCGCAATGCTCCGCTTTCGACAGATGCGATGTCTGCAAAAATTCGCTGCTGTTCATTCTACCGTTTTCAACCATTTCAATCAGGAGCGCGCCCTCTACAACAGAGACCATTTCAAGATCAACCGAGGCGCCGCTCTTGCCGAGTGGCGCCAGCTTTGTTCCACATAGGTTCCGGCATTTGGCGGCAACCTGAGACGGGTTCGAATTCGTCTGACAGCACCCATGTTTCGGACTGCGTTTTTGTTTCGCGGCCGACTAATGCCGCACCCAGCGTGCACTGAAGATCGTGACGGATATGACCTTCTCTCTGGTTTCCTGTCCACTCATTGTGGCAAACCAGCCTTCAACCAGCCTTTGCGGCAGTTTTCTGCGGAGGCGGGAACGGTAAATATCGGCATCTGAGCCTGCGGGGACGAGGCCGTTATTTCCGGACGCAGCGCCTGCAGGTCACTCACCGCCGCCTGCGCCACATCGACTTTGTCCAGTTGTCCGAGTGACGCAATGAGCATGAGGTGGCTCATAACAAATCCTGAGCGTACCGCCAAAGCATTGCGGCAAGCCTCGGCGGCCTCTTCGTAGCGTCCCATGTGAAAGAACGCACAGCCTTGGACGAGATAGGCGGCATGGCGCAGCGGATCGTGCGGGCTAAGGACGATAGCCTGAGACGCATGTTCCAACGCATCTTGCGGCCGATCAAGAAGGAACAGGTTCATAGATGCCAACATATGAACGGTCGCCGCGTTCGGGATTTCGGCCAACGCCTGTTTGAAGGCCTCCCTGGCCCGTGGCAAGTCGCGTGCCAACATAGAGATCGAGTGTGCCGCATAGGCCATGGCAATCCCGTCGGCGCGATCGCTCGTCAGAACCTTCTCAGCTGCAGCAACGGCTGATTTTGGCCCCTCACCTACGGGCTCGAGGCCCTGAACCATGCGCTGAATGTGCAGCCAGGCCATCAGCCCCGCTGCGGCTGCGTAATCAGGATCCCGCTCCAAAGCGAGTGCGGTCAGCTTGATCGCCTCTCTGTTGTCATTGTCCGTCAACAGGTGGAAGTGCGATTGTGCCCGGAGGTAGAGCTCATAGGCTTCCAGGTTCTCCGTTGGCTTCGCCCGTGCACGATTGGTTTCGGCGTGCCGGAGCGACGGTTCAATTGCAGTAACCACTTCTTGGGTGACCTTGTCCTGAAGATCGAAAATGTCATCCAGCACCCCGTCAAAGCGATCAGCCCAAAGATGGCTGCCGTTATCAGCATCAATGAGCTGCCCCGTAATACGGACTCGTTGACCCGCCCTTCTGACCGACCCCTCCAGCACATAGCGCACGCCCAGGGTTCGACCAACTTCGCGAATATCCGTGCTTTGGCCTTTGAATGTGAACGAAGAGTTTCGCGCCACCACCATCAGCCAACGGAACCGTGAAAGCTCGGTGATAATGTCTTCAGTGATGCCATCAGCGAAAAACTCCTGCTCGGGATCCCCCGACATGTTGTCGAACGGAAGGACTGCAATTCCAGGCCTGACATCTGACATTTCGGCAAGATTTGGCGACGTCCCTTTGGGCCAGCACCAGACGCCGATGCGGCGGGTGATGTTCTTCAGTTCCGTTTGCTCTCCGCCGTCAAACAAGGCTGCGTTGCCTCGGTCGAGGCTGTTGTGAGAGGTATCCGAAATCAAAATCTGATCCGGCTTGGCCAAAGATTCAAGCCGCGCGGCGATATTGATGCCATCACCGAATATGTCGTCGCCATCGGTGACCACTTCGCCCGTGTGAATGCCAATTCGGAGTCGAATATCGTTTGATTTGCGGGACGATTGTATTGCGATGGCGCAATCGGCGGCGTCGGACGTCGAAAAAAACTCGACGATCCAGCCGTCCCCCATACTTTTGATCAAGGTCCCATTATGGGCCGCGAGGATCGACATGAGCGTTTCTTCGCGAAATGATTTGAGCGCTGCAATAGTGCCCTCGCGATCATGATCCATAAGCCCTGAATACCCAACAATATCAGCCGCCAGTACCGTCGTGAGCCGTCTGTCCATTCCCATCTCCCTGTTAATTAGAACTTAGCGTGCTACTTTGGTTATGTCAGCCCGATCGCCCAGTGTGAAATACAGGCCCCGCTTGAGAGTGAAAACAAGGTGATTTTTTTGAGGAAAACTAGAGAGTTTGTTCAGCTCGGCGGATCGTCGTTTCAGTTTTGGTAAATAAGGAAATGTCTGCATCAGGGCTCGGAACAGACCTTCGTAGGTTCTTGGCGGGTGCCTGCTGTGTCCCGTTTAGCAGACGTTCGCGACTGGAAATTCGAAGTTTTGGTTCTGAACGACTGCTTTCACCGGCACCAGACGTTCGCTACACTCAGCATTCATGACCGCCTAGCGGACTTGCCGGACCTTCTGTCAGGTGACGCCAACTGGCGTAAACAACGCGCTACCACATCTTGAGGCAGGGGAACGTGGACGCAAGCGCTGGCTCGTCTAGGTCCCAAAGCTGGGAAACGGCATGCCTGCTAGCGCAGACATACGCTCTAGGCCTCGCCCAGATACAGAGGCAAGACGAGCGGAAGCTGACGTGACGGGAAGGTCTTCAGCCCGCGACGGGTCGAGACGCGCCGGGTTGAGGGCACACTGGTTAGCCCATAAAGCAATGTCCGGCTGGGCGCCATACGAGCGGCTCGCCAAGATGCCGCGCATCTGCATTTCTGCCCAGTTCGTTGGGTTGTCGGGAAGCGTGTTCGGCGGACACAGCCGGTTGCGTTCGCGGTCGTCGTCGCGGGTGGCCTCCACGTAACCGGCCAGTGCTGCGCAAAAGCACGGGAAGCCTGCCCGGATGGTCTGAAGGCGTATCTTGTCAGCCCCCCAGATCGGGACGAGCGGTGGATAGCGATGTCCGGAGGCCGCGCAGTGGACGACGAGCGCACGCGGAGCCAATGGGATAGAGCCCTTCTCGAACACAATCTCGCGTCGGTTGACGCTCCTGATGTGACCGAGCCGGACGACGCGATCGATGGTGCGTAGCAGATCGAGTTCCCACTGTCCGAGGGTCGGCGTCTTCGCCATGGTCGGGACGACGTCGCGATCGATCCGGAGCATCACGCCAGCGGCCTCGAGGCGCAGGAACATTTCGTCGACCGACCCGGCTTCGATCGCGGACGCCATGGTGGCCGCCGCGAGGTTGAGCGCCACGGCCGGGTCCGGCTGGACCACCGCACGATTGAGCATCCACGGGTCGCGGGGACGGGCCCACACAATGCGATCTGGCTGCACGCCGTTTGCCAGCAGCCAGATGATTGCGTCGGTCGCAGTCTTACCCGAACCTACGATGACGAAATCATTCGGCGCCTCAGCCAGCCGCGCGAGTTGATTGACTGGCACGACGCGGACGTCGTCAGCGACACCGAACGGCGGCGGCGTGGTCGCGGGAATGTTTGGCGACAGGTAATTTGCATCGACAACCCGATGCCTGACGTTCACCTGAAAACTCTCGCCCGAAACCACTGATGTAACGTGATGACCTTCTTCTTCGTGGTATTCGTAACCTCCGAGGAAAGTGACGCGGCCGGAGCTGAGGAATCGGCGATGTAGTATATCGTGGTAGTAAGCTTGGATCTCCGGCTGATGGGCGCGTTCGTGCAACCCGGCTTCCGGCCCTTCACGTTGTATGGTGCCGGTCCCCAATTCGGTCGATGCGACTCCGTAAAAGAGCGACGCTTGGTGCAACTGCACGAACGGGTAGGCGTCTTGCCAGTGTCCTCCGGCGACATGGCGTCGGTCAACGACGGTGACGTGAACGTCGGCGTTGTCGATAAGCGCATCGGTGAACGCCATGCCCATCGCCCCAGCCCCGATGACGAGGTAGTCAGTCTCAGTCGATTGTCTCGCCATTGGAGCCCCAATCCTGGTGTCTCCCGATCTTATGGTTTCCTGGACCTGTCTGTCGAGCCGTACCTCGAATAAACGCGCTGCACCTCCGATGAGGACAAGCCACATATTTTTTTCGACGGGCGTTGTCGGTGGGGCCGGCGAATAATCGACCCGGTTGACCAGCGAGATTGTCCGCGAACTGTTCATAGCGGCTGTCTTTACGCTGCGCCTCACTCGAACGGCTGCTCTCCTCGCTGCCAAGCAGCATGAAAAATTGCGCTCCCGCAGAAATTTTTGTGCTACCAACGCGCGGCGAGAAACCGGCATGTCGGCTGTGGGCTCTCACCAGTCATTCGCCGCAGTCAGCACCAGTGACTGATTTGCGGGCCTAACGACCTACCGTCTCAATGTTCTGGTAGGCTAACTTCATTTGAGGGGACTAGAATTTGCAACGATACAAACGCGCCAAGCTTTGAATGTCGAACTCGCTTTGAAAAGCCTCAGGATTCCTATCCAGCATCTCAAGGATGAAATCCCGCTCGGCACGTGAATCCTTCTGCGCATCGTCGGTTGAAGCCGCGCAATTCCTCGATGGCTTCAAGGCTTTCCAGATTTCTTCAATACGTTTCCAGACAATGGGTCGCGTCATAGTAAGGGAAGTCATGGCAAGGTCCTTCTGGCTTTACATTTCGACTCCCACTATATTTGCAGCCCAACACGTCTGGTATCGTGTTAGATATTGCGCTGTTCTACAAAAATGAAGAAAGAGTTTCGAAATTGGTCAGATGCTCGAGTGTTTCTGACGGTTGTCAGAGAAGGCTCGACGTTGTCGGCATCGCGAAAACTGGGCGTTGCCCAGCCCACTGTCGCACGGCGCATCGAAGCGTTGGAAAACGAGATTGGACTCAAGCTGTTTGAGCGCGATACGCGGGGTTTCAAGCCAACGGAAGAAGCGCGCAGTCTTATTCCGCTGGTCGAGGCCATTGAAGAAGCTGCAGAAACCTTTGCCAGCAAAACACGAGATCTAGCTGAACTACGGCCAATCCGCATCACTGCGCCCGGAATTTTCTCGGACCGGGTGATGGACATGTTCAGCGAATTTACAACATTGAATCCTGGCGTTGCATTCGAATTCATTCCCAGCTTGAAAGTCTTGGACCTGTCTGCAGGCGAGGCCGACATTGCATTTCGAATTGGCGGAAGTGAACCGGATAAGACTCTCATCTGCCGGAAAATTAGCACCGCAAAATGGGCTCTGTTTGGAGCGCAAAGCTATGCTGATAAGTTCGGCTTGCCAAAGTCCGTGGACGATTTTCAAGGCCACCGCTTTGTAACTTTCGAGCACTTCGACGTGCCGGATTATGAGCGCAGATGGCTTTTGCGCCACGTGTCACCGGATCAAATCGTTAAGTCTTTTAGTGAACCGGAATTGATGAGAGCATCTATACGGGCAGGTCATGGTTTGGGTCTTGTTAACCTGAGGTTGGCTGAAGCTGACCATACGCTCATCCGCTGTTTTGACAATATTGAAGAGTTGTCGAGTTCAAATATGATGCTGATTGCACCCGCCGCGTACCGACGCCCCGAGGTCAAAGCTTTCACCAAGTTCTTTGCGCCGCGGTACGCTGCAACCTTCAAATAACCGAAGTCGCAGCCGTCTTCCAATCTGATCCAAACGATAATGCAAAATTGTAGCTTTGTTCACTAAAGGCTCAAACCGCCCCTTCCCCACCGATTGCACCAACGCCCACTCTCCCGCCAGACAGCGCTTTTGACCCAACAGGCCACCCCCCTAAACCACAGAGGCCGCCAGCAGTTCCTGCGAATAGGGATGCACGGCCTTCATCTGGCGCAATTGGGCGACATCCATGGTTTCGACGATCTCGCCGTCTTTCATCACCGCCAGCCTGTCGCACATATGCCCGATCACCGGCAGATCATGGGACACCATCAGATAGGTCAGGCCACGATCTGTGCGCAAATCCGCCAGAAGGTTCAGGATTTCCGCCTGCACCGACACATCCAGTGCCGAGGTGGGTTCGTCCAGCAGCACCAGTTCCGGTTCGGGGGCCAGCGCGCGGGCAATGGCCACACGCTGCCGCTGTCCGCCGGACAGCTGGTGGGGATAGCGAAACCGGAATTTCTGCCCCAGTCCGACATCATCCAGCAGTTTGACAACGCGCGTGTCGATATCGGTGAACCCGTGCAGATGCAGGGTTTCACCCAGCACCTGATCCACCGAATGGCGCGGATGCAGCGATGCATAGGGATCCTGAAACACCATCTGCACCGTTTTGAAAAAGGATTTGGGGCGCTTTCCGGACAGTTCCGTACCCTCCACCCGGATGTTGCCCGACCAGTTCGGGGCCAATCCGGCGATCGCGCGCAGGATCGTGGATTTGCCTGACCCGCTTTCCCCGACCAGACCAAAGCTTTCGCCCATGGCCACATCGAATGCTGCGTCACGCACCGCATCCACCCGGTCGCGCCCCGATCCGAACCAGACATTCAACCCGTTGATGTGCAACATTGTCATCGCCTACACCTGCCCGCTGACGCTGTCGGCCAGCGCCCACTCAGGATCGCGTTCCAGCACCTCAAGCCGCTCGCGCGGCGCATTCAGACGCGGCAGCGAATTCAGCAGGCCACGGGTATAGGGGTGCTTTGCCTGATGCAGCTTGTCGGCATCGCACACCTCAACGATGCGACCCGCATACATGATCAGTACCCGATCACAGAAATCCGCCACAAGGTTCAGATCGTGGCTGATAAAGATCAGGCCCATGCCGCGATCCTTGACCAGCTTGTCCATGATATCCAGCACCTGCCGCTGCACCGACACATCCAGCGCCGAGGTCGGTTCATCCGCGATCAGGATTTCAGGGTTCGGGATCAGCATCATCGCAATCATGATACGCTGGCCCATACCGCCAGACATCTCATGCGGATAGGCGCGCATCACGCGTTCTGAATCGCGGATCGAAACCGCTTGCAGCATTTCGAGCGACTTCTTGTAGGCTTCGGATTTGCTGACCGAATTATGCAGGCGGTACGCCTCCATGATCTGGTCGCCGATGGTCATCACCGGATTCAGCGAAAATTTCGGGTCCTGCATGACCATGGAAATGCGGCTGCCGCGCACGGATCGCATTTCTTTTTCGCTCAGCCCCATCAGATCAGTGCCTTCCAGCGCAATATGAGCGGCCTTGACGATACCGGGCGGGCGGATCAGGCGCAGGATGGCGCGCCCGGTCATGGATTTGCCCGAGCCGCTTTCGCCGACAATGCCCAGCCGCTCGCGCCCCAGCGAAAACGACACGCCGCGCACCGCATCGAACACGCCGTTGCGCGTGGGAAACTGTACCCACAGGTCTTTGACATCCAGAATGGTCATTGTTCACCCGCCTTTGGATCCAGCACATCGCGCAGCCCGTCACCCAGCAGGTTAAAGGCCAGCGACACGGTAAAGATCGCCAGTCCGGGCACGGTGGCAACCCACCAGTGATCCAGAATGAACCGGCGCCCTTCCGAGATCATGGCGCCCCATTCCGGCGAGGGCGGCTGTGCGCCCAGCCCCAGAAACCCAAGGCCCGCAGCGGCAAGGATGATCCCCGCCATGTCCAGCGTCACCCGCACGATCAATGATGAAATGCACAGCGGCCAGATATGTTTGGTGATGATGCGCAGCGGTCCCGCCCCCTGCAACTGGATCGCGCTGATGTAATCCGATGACCGGATGGTCAGCGTTTCGGCGCGCGCGATCCGCGCATAGGGCGGCCATGCTGTCAGCGAAATGGCCAGTACCGCATTTTCGATCCCCGCGCCCAATGCCGCCACAAAGGCCAGCGCCAGAACAAGGCGCGGAAAGGCCAGAAAGATATCGGTGATGCGCATCAGAACCATATCTGTCCAGCCGCCGACATAGCCCGATACTGTGCCCACCAGCAGCCCCGCAACCGGCGCGATCAGCGCGACAAGTGCGACGATGTAAAGCGTGATCCGCGCACCATAGATCAGCCGCGACAGGATATCCCGGCCCAGACTGTCAGTGCCGAAAACATGCCCCTCTGTTCCCAAAGGCGCCAGCCGGTTGCCCAGATCCTGTGCAAAGGGATCATGCGGGGCGAGGATCGGCGCGGCAAAGGCAATCAGCACCAGCAGCACCAGAATGATCAGACCGACCATTGCCATCGTATTGCTGCGAAACGACAGCCAGCCCTGATAGAGTGCGGACAGTTTCGCGTGCTGTCTTGATGTGGGCGTATCTGTCAACAGCCACGCGCGCAGGCTTTGCGGTTCGGCCATTATTTCGCCCTCGGATCAAAGAATTTGTAAAGCAGGTCGGAAAAGATGTTCAGCAGGATAAAGATCAGCCCGACCACAACAGTGCCACCCAGAACGGCGTTCATGTCCGCCGACAAAAGAGCCGTGGTGATATAGCTGCCGATGCCCGGCCAGCTGAACACGATCTCGGTCAAAACCGACCCTTCCAGCAGGGTCGCATAGCTTAGCGCAATAACGGTGATCAATTGCACGCGGATGTTGCGGAACGCATGTTTCCAGACCACATTCCATTCCGACATGCCCTTGACCCGCGCAGTGGTCACATATTCCGCGCTGAGTTGTTCAAGCATGAAAGAACGCGTCATACGGCTGATATAGGCCAGCGAATAATAGCCCAGCAGCGATGCGGGCAGAATGATATGGCTGAACGCGTTCTTGAACACGTCCCAGTTGCCGTCCAGCAGGCTGTCAATCAGGATCATACCGGTGACGGATGGCACAACATCCACATAGAAAATGCCTACACGCCCCGGCCCGCCAACCCAGCCCAGAATACCGTAAAAGATCAAAAGCCCCATCAGGCCCAGCCAGAAGATCGGCATCGAATAGCCCACCAGCGCGACAACACGCGCGATCTGGTCAATCCACGATCCCTTCTTGACGGCTGCAACCACGCCCAAAGGCACTCCCAACACGATGCCGAAGATCACGCCCAGCGTGGCCAGTTCCAGCGTGGCGGGAAAGACGCGGGCGATGTCTTCGGACACGGGGCGCGCGTTCAGCAGGGAGATGCCGAAATCGCCGTGCATCACATCCCAGATGTAATAAAGAAACTGCACGATTAACGGCTTATCCAGCCCCAGTTGGGTATAAACCGCATCATAGGTCGATTGCGACGCGCGTTCCCCGACAATGGCCAGCACCGGATCAATCGGCATGACGCGACCGATCACGAAGGTGACGAACAACAGGCCCAGCATCGTGACCGCGATTGATCCCAATGTCAGCGCGGCAGTCTTGATCGCCGGCACAAAAGGCGCGCTTTCGCGCGCCTTTTGCTGGTTTTCAGTCAATGCCATTTACTTGGTAACTTGCCAGTAGGATGCTGATGTAATGGCCTGTCCGGTCGAAAAGTTCGTGACATTGTCGCGCATGGCGGACTGTTCGATTTGCTGGAACATGATCACGAAGGGCGATGTTTCGCGGAATTCGGCCTGAATATCCTTGTACATCTGCACCCGTGCATCGCGATCGTTTTCAACCACGGCAGCGTCCACCTTGGCCGTCAGACCGCCGGTGTCCCATGAATTGCGCCATGCCAGCAAACCTGTGGCCTGTGCTTCCATCGAATTGTCGGGGTTGTAGGCAAATGTGCCCGCATTCGTTTGCGGATCGGGATAATCCGGCCCCCACGCGCCCAGATAGACATCAAGTTCGCGGGAACGATAGCGGCCCAGTATCTGTTTGGCCGTCCCCACCGTGATGTTCATCGTGATGCCGACCTGCGCCAGCGTGTTCTGCAAGGATTGCGCGATTTCGATGCGTTCCTGCGCCTCGCGCACGCCCACTTCGATTTCAAGCCTGTCAACACCTGCTGCCGTCAGCAGTTCCTGTGCCTTGGCCACATCAAGGGTAAACGGATTTTCATCGGTCGAGCCCAGATAGGTCTGCGGCAAGAAGTTCTGGTGGATCGTGTACTGACCCTTCAGAAAACTGTCGCGCATGCCTTCGTAATCAACCAGATACTTGAATGCCTGGCGCACTTCGGGCTTGGACAGAACCGGATGCGCCTGATTAAGCGAGGCATACATCAATCGGCCCTTCAGTTCGTCCACGATCTTCACGCCGTCCGCCTCAGTGGCCCCTGCGATATCTTCGGGGTTGAGGTTACGCGCGATGTCGATGTCGCCGCGTTCCAGCAGCAGGCGCTGACTCGCGCTTTCCAGAACGTGGCGCACGATGACGCGTTCCATGGCCGGTGCGCCACTGTAGAAATCAGGGTTCGAGGACAGTGTGACGCTTTCGTTCGGCTTCCAGCTGTCCAGTTTGTAGGCACCTGACCCGGCCGAATTGGTTTTCAGCCATGTGTTGCCCATATCGCCGTCAACTTCGTTGGCCATGACCAGTTCTTTGTCGACGATCCCGCCGATGGTGGCGGTCAGGCAGTTCAGCACAAACGATGTCGCATACCGTTTGTCGGTTGTGATCATCAGCTTGTTGCCATCCGCCCTGATGGTGTCTTCGATGTTTTCGGGGGTAAAACCGAACTGCGTCAGGATGAACGCCGGTGTCTTGTTCAGCAGCACCGCACGGCGCAGCGAAAATTCGGCATCTTCGGCACGCACCGGATTGCCCGAGTGAAAGCTGACGCCTTCGCGCATGGTAAAGGTGATTGTCATCCCGTCTTCGCTGACTTCCCAGCTTTCGGCCAGATCGGGCTGATAGCCCGCAGCCAGATCAAGCGGATCAAAGTTGACCAGCTTGCCATAGACGTTGCGGCTGACATCAGAACCGGCAAATTCAAAGGATTCCGCCGGGTCCAGTGTGGTGATATCGTCAATCCGGTTGGCAATGACCAGCATGTTGGCAGGCGTTTCCGCATAGGCCGCCATCGACGTCACGCTAAGCGCAAGGCCCAATGCGGCGCTGGATAGCCATTTGTTCATTATCGTCATCTTCTGTCCTCTCCTGTTTTGGTTTCACTTGTATCGAATGCGCGGGGTTATGACCCCCATGTCTTTTCCAGAACGCGCAGCCAGTTTTCATGGCACAGCTTCGCGATCAGTTCATCGCCATACCCATGCTGTGCCATCGCCTGTTTCAGTTTGGGCAAGGTCGCGCAGGTTGTGACATCATCCGGCACCACCGCCCCGTCATAATCCGACCCCAGGCCGACACGATCCTCGCCCAGTTCCGTCATCAGATGATCCAGATGGCGCAACATCTGTTCCAACGGCACATCGGCCAGCATGCGGCCATCCGCGCGCAGAAACGCCACGGCAAAATTCAGCCCTACCATACCATCGCTTTCGCGGATGGCGTGCAACTGCCTGTCGGTCAGGTTGCGGCTGTGCGGGCAGATCGCATGGGCGTTCGAATGGGTCGCCACCAACGGCGCATCCGATTGTCGCGCCACATCCCAGAACCCCGCTTCGTTCAGGTGCGACAGATCCAGCATGATGCGCAATTCGTTGCAGGTTTTGACCAGCCGCTTGCCATGATCGGTTAGCCCGTCACCGATATCCGGCGTGCTGGGATAGCGGAACGGCACACCATATCCGAAAGTCGTATCGCGGCTCCAGACCGGACCGACCGAGCGCAGACCCGCCTGATAGAGCACATGCAAAACGTGCATATCGGGATCGATCGCCTCGGCCCCTTCGATGTGAAAGATTGCCGCCATGATGCCATCGGCCAGACAAGTGCGTAGGTCGGATGCGGTCCGGCAGATTTTCAAAGCACCCTGTCGTTCCATCTCGAACAGGATTGCCGCCTGCTCCATGACGACGGGCAAGGCATCCTGCTGGGGGATCGGGTCCGGCAATGGCAGATCGTAAGCCGGTTTGGTCATCTCGTCGACCTTGACGTCCTGATCCATGTCGGATGGTACGTAGACGGCAAAGAACCCGCCGCCAAAGCCGCCCTTTTGCGCCGAAACCGCATCAATCGCGCCGTCACGCCCGGTCAGAAAACCCGCAACAGCAGACCGTCCGCCCGCGCGAAACAGTTTAAGCAATACATCATTGTGGCCATCAAATACGGCCGGTGATCGAAAATCCCGCACTGTGCAAGCGACTCCCCCGGTGATCGTCCGGACAGGTTATCGCAATAGGTTCGATTGACCAGAGGTTTTTATTTTTGTTGGGAAATTCCTTGCCCGGCCTTTGTAAACAAGGGTATCAATCGCCTTTGCCTGCCCAGATTTTCCGCCGCCGCTCCTTGACCAGCGCGTCGCCTTGCGGCGTGCCATCGTGAAATGTATTGAACCACGCATCCCACGGCGTTTCCCATGTGCCATAGTTGCAATCGAAAAACTTGTGGTGCAGCTGGTGATAAAAATCGCCCAACTGGAAACGGCCAGATTCCCCGATCTTCAGGTTTTCAAATCCGGCATGGGATGTGGGCGCGCCGATGCCATGGTGAAACAGCAGGAAAATCACGTGCACCGGATGCGAGGCGACGATGAAAAAGATCATCGTGTCAAACATCAGGAAAAAGCTTTCAACCGGATGCATCGCCAGACCCGACCACGGGCCGGTATTGACGTTCTTGTGATGCCACGCGTGCACGCGTGTATAGAGCGGGCCGACATGAAGCAGCCGGTGCAGCCAGTAGAAATGAAACCCTGCCCATAACGGGATCAGCACAATCAGGCCCACGAACCAGACCGGATTATCCGTAAATGTGATCAGCGTGGCCCAGCCGTTGGCATAGGCCCAGTACATCAGGCTTTCCCAAAAGGTCCAGAAGGCCAGCGCCGGCCCCAGCGTCCAGAACATGTTATCCCAGACCTGGTTCTTGAAATAGAACACCTTGGCGCCCCTCGCCATCGGGCGCATGTCATAGCGATATTCATCGCCCTGCGCACGAAACCGCAGCAACAGCAGATGCAATCCGCCCGCGACCACCAGCAGGATCACCAGATTGCGCAGCCAGATTTCGAACACCCAGTCAAACTGCCATGTCTGCGCGCGTTCAAGTTCCGGAGTGAAATACAGCCAGGTGATAACCGCGCAGACCAGAAACAGACAGCGCTGCGCCACCGGATTCCAACTGCGCGCCAGATATTTGAGCGAGGCAAGAGGTGCCAAAGGCCAGTCCCAGTAGGGCGCAAGCCTGAGCGGCAGGGCCGGTGTGTAATTCCATATCTTTCGCACGGCGCGGGGCGCGCCGGTCTGGGGCGTTTCATCGGTCATGATCGGATCTCGGGGTTGGCGCTAGGCGCGCTGTGATGCAATCTCGGGGTTTTGAAGTGCGACGCGCACCCCGGCCTGAATAACGCCCGGGTCATAGGCCTTGCGGGCGAAAACCTGATGCACCATCGGCGCGAAAAACGACAGTGGCAGCGTATCATAATCCGGGTCAAAACTGGTTTGATCCCAACGCTCGCAAAACGTGGCGCAATCGTCAAAATAGGCATGGCCCTTGTAGGCGTCACGTTTGTTCGGATCAGCCCCGACATGGGTCGCGTAATAAAGCATCTGGAAATCACCATGTTTTTCCACCACCCATGCGCATTGTTCACGCACGAAGGGCCGCAGGATCGCAGCCGCATATTCATCATGGTTGTACGGTGCATAGATGTCGCCGATATCGTGCAGCAATGCCGAAACCAGCCAGTCGGTATCGGCGCCGTCGCGCCATGCGCGGGTCGCGGATTGTAATGAATGGCCCAGCCGCGTGATCTGATAGCCCGAAAGCGATGTATCAAGGCTTTCCAATGCGTCCAACAGGCGGGTGGCCGTATGGCTTGCATATTCGGTTTCATGCGCGTTCAGCAGATCGTAATCCGCCTTGTCGCCTTCTTTCATCTGGGTGAATTTTACAGTTTGCACGCGGGCGCCCTTTTTCGCTGAACGATTGCTTGCCGACACAATAGGCCTTTCCATTCGCGTCTGATAGGCCCAAAAACAGGCAAGGCATCATGCCTTTTTGTTATGGAGCCGCAGATATGGCCAGCCGTCGTCGCCTGCCTTCCCTGAATGCCCTGATCGCGTTTGACGCGGTCGCCCGCAATGGCAGCTTTACCCGCGCCGGGCAGGAACTGACTGTGGCGCAACCCGCCGTTACGCGCCACATCGCCAATCTGGAAGGTTGGCTGGGCGTCGCGCTGTTTCACCGCCACGGCAATGCGGTTTCGCTGACCAAGGACGGACAGGAGGCCGCCGATCTGGCGATTTCGGTCCTTGACCGGCTTGAGATCGGGCTGGGCGCAATTCGCGCCGCGCCACGATCCGAAGTGGTGATCGGCGCGTCCTTTGGCATGGCGCATCTGTGGGTGATCCCGCGGATTTCCGGGTTGCGCATGGCGGCGGGCGGCGCGGTCATCAATTTTGTGACATCCGAAAACTATGATGCCTTTGATCGGCAGGGGGTTGATCTGTCGATCCGCTTTGGCACCGGGCAATGGGCCGGTGTGCATTCCGACCTGCTGTTCGAAGAGGAAACCCATGTGATCGCGTCACCGGATTTTCTGGCCGCGCATCCCGAGATTGACGCCGATAACCTGCCATTCACTCTGCGCGGGGAATGGTTGCTGGAACACGGCGATCAATACAATGTGGGATGGATGACATGGAAATCCTGGTTCCGCCATCACGGCCCCCCCTGCCCGCAATCCCCAAGCCCGAAGTGCGCAATTTTCCCACCCTTCTGGATATGGTGCGCGCGGGCGAAGGTGTGGCCATCGGTGTTGCGGGGCTGGATGATGCATGGGTTGAAAAAGGCGAGATTATCCGCCTTGGGCCGGCTCTCAAACGGACGGGGCTTGGTTATTATCTGACCCATCGCGATAATTGCGCGCCCGCCACGCTGGAGGTCCGCAATTTTCTGCTGGGGCACCGTGAATAGGGTTGGGGCATCGGGTTACCATACAAAGCCCGGTTTTCTGCCGTGATCATCAAGGGTTAAACCCATCGCTATTGTTGCCCTACAGCCTCGCACACTTCGCGCAGGGCCAGAATGACAGATAGCATGTAATCCTCGTCATAGCCGGCATCGTTTTCCAGAACGCTTAGATACGCGCAGGCCGTGCGCGACACCGTATCAACCATCAGAAACTGGCCGCCATATCCTGCGTGGCCCAGAAACCGCCCGTCTGTCATCAGATGATTGGAATAGCGCAACCAGTCGCGCGGCGGGTTCAGCGCCGGTGCCGCGCGTTGCAGCGACGTGCGCAGGAACGCGTCATTGGCAAAGGTGCGGCCGCGGATGTCGCGCCCGCCGCGGGCAAACAATAGCCCAAAGCGCGCCAGATCGCGCGCAGAGACACAACCGCCGCCGGAAAATGCCGGAAAACCGTCCCGCGACAGGCTGATGTGAAACGTATCCTCGTACCCGGCGGCATCTGCGATGGCTTCGATCTGCGCGGCAAGAGGCACTGGTGACACGGCGGCGCAGATCAGGGTCAGGACATCGGTATTGGCCGATTTGTAATCCGCATGGCCCGTGCGGTTTTTCAGATCGGATCCCGTTATGGCATGGGTGAAATCGCGCAGCGTGATCTCAGGCGTGCCGGATTCGGGCAGACGCCAGCCAAGCGCCGCCTCTTCGGCATAACAATCGGATTGCGGATCGTCGTAATCTTCGGAAAAATCATTCGCGACGTTCATATCCAGAAGATCCTGAACCCGCGCCATTGCATAGCCTGATCCGATATCGGGCAAATAGTGTCGCACCGGTTTGTAAAGATCCAGCAGCCCCTTTTCCAACAACCGCCCCACGATCAGATGAATGTGCATCTTGGTGACGGACTGGATGGAATGGGGGTGGCGTGTATCGAAATCGGGCGCGGAGTGGTCCAGCAGAATTTTGTTGTCCCGTGCGCATACAAAGGCGGAAAACGCCACATGGTCCATCAACTTGTCCAGCGCCGGCGTGCTGATACCCCGCGGCGGCACCGGATCAAGTGCCAGCACATTGCGCGCGCGTACCATCAACGCGCGGCGAAACAGGCTGTGGGCATTGTGAAAACCGTGGCGACGATGCGCGGGTTGGTTCCATCTTTGCTTGTTGTCTGCCCCAACACTCAGATCCGGGTTGGGGTGTGTTCGCAAACGGTTCATGTCCGGTCCTCGAGGTGTAGCAGAACATCAACGGCCATGATGCTGTCGGGATAGACAAACATCGGATTGATTTCGACTTCGGCTATGGGATCATCACCAGCCAGAACATAGCTGCAAAGCTGGTGCAGGGCGTCAGCGATTGCCGCCAGTTCGGCCCTTGGCCGGCCACGAAACCCACCCAGCAAATGGCCCACTTTCAACCTGGCCAGCGCGGTCTGAATGTCGGCGGGCGAACTTGGCAACAACAGCGTTCCGGCATCGCCCACCAGTTCGACCAGTATACCGCCGCTGCCCAGTGTCAGCGCCCAGCCGAACTGCGCATCGCGGCGCAGGGACACGATCAATTCGGCCAGCGGCGGCGGTGACATCTGTTCCACCAGAAAACTGTCGTTCACGGCATCCGCATCAAATGCGGCCACGTCCTGCTTCATCCGGCAGATGGCAGCGGACAATTCGTCAGACGATGACAGCCCCAGCGCAACCGCGCCCGCCTCGGTTTTGTGGGCAAGTTTCGGACCCATCATCTTTAGCGCAACCGGATAGCCGAGTTCAGCAGCGGCGGCCAAAAGCCCCGATGCCGGCACACATTTTCCGCGCGGCACCGGCACGCGCGCCTTTTGCAGCCATGCCTTGCCTTCTGCCTCGTTCACCATTTTCACCAGGCCCGTTAACTGTGGCGGCGCCAATGGCTGAGGCGGGTGTGTCAGGATGCGCGCACGTGCCTGCGCCCAGCCCGCCGCATCCAACATTGCATTCAGCGTTTCGTGCAGGCCCTGCATCGGGGCAACGCCCTGTGCGATCAGGGCATCGCGCGTGTCCTGATCCAGATTTTCCGGCAGGGTCGCGCAGATCGCGGCGGGCACACCGCTTTCCGCTGCCGCACGCGCAAAGGCTGCGGCATCATTCTGGTAGTAGATCTTGGACGCATCCAGACCGGCAGCGGGATAATCCTGCACCAGAACGGCCGCATCGGCCACCAGCCCCTGCATCGCGGCCGCAAACACCGGATAGGTATGTTCGGGCTGGCCCCAGATCGGTGTTGTGTAATCCAGCGGGTTGGACACGGTGGCTATATCAGGCAACAGCGCCCCCAGACGCTGCGCGCTATCGCCGTTAAAGTCGGGATAGGTCAGGCCGATCGTTTCGCCGTGATCCGCCAGCATCGTGGCGCCGCCACCCGAACAGGTAAAGCCTGCAATGTTGCGTCCCTTCGGCGCGCCGACGACACAAAGATACTTCAATGTTTCCAGCATTTGCGCAGGGTTCGTGACGGAAATCAAGCCGGTGCGTTCAAACATCGCCTGATAAAGATCGTTGGCGCCCGACAGCGATCCGGTGTGGCTGACCGTCAGCGCTCCGCCAATTGCGGAACTGCCGGTTTTCAGCGCCACGACCGGTGTGTTGTGTTCCAATGCCTTGAGTGCGGCGCGTTCAAAACGGGCCACATCGCGCAAGCCTTCGATGTGCAGACCAATGGCGCGTACGCGGGGATCTTCGCACAGGACATCCAGAAAATCCTCTTGGCCCAGAACGGTCTGGTTGCCCGCAGAAATCATATAGGCCATCGGCAACGATCGCTGGCTCATTGTGATGTCAGAGGAAAACATACCCGACTGGGTGATGATGGCCGCGCCGTATCCCGGCGACGCGCCGCCATGTTCGAAAGACCATAGCGCCGCATTGCCCAGATAATTGATTACGCCGTAACAGTTCGGGCCGATCAGGGCCATGTCGCCATTTGCACGTTTCAGCGCAGCTTCGGCCTTGGCCCCGGAGTGCCCCGCCTCCTTGAAACCGGCGGTATAGCATACGACACCCCCTGCCCCCATCGCGGCCAGTTGCGCCACCGCCAGAACCGCCGCCTGAGCGGGGATGGCCAGATAGACGGCATCCGGTGCATCGGGCAGATCATCAAGGCTGGCAAAACAGGGCACATCGGCCAGATCGGGCCGCGTCGGGTTCACGGCCCACATCTGGCCTGCAAATCCACGGCGGCGTGCCTCGTTGATGGCCGTGATCGCATCACGCCCGCCGACAAAGGCAATGTGGCGCGGGTTCAGTAACCTGTCAAAGTTCCGGCGCTGCGCGGGCGTCATGCACCAAGCGGCCTTAGTATCGAACGGGTGATGATATGGCGCTGGATTTCACTGGTGCCGTCCCAGATCCGTTCCAGCCGCGAATCCCGCCACAAACGCTGGATCGGCAATTCTTCCATCAGGCCCATGCCACCGTAAATCTGCACCGTGTCATCGGCAACCTTGTTCAGCATTTCCGAACAGTAAACCTTGACCATGGCCGCATCGGCATCTTCCATCATTCCGGCATCCGCACGGCGCACCGCGTCCGCCACCAAAAGATCCGCGGTGCGCAATCCGATGGCCATATCGGCAAGGCGAAAACCAGTGGCCTGAAACGTGCCGATGGGTTTGCCGAACTGTTTGCGGTTGGCCGCCCAGTCGGTGGCCATTTCCATCAGGCGTTCGGCCTTGCCACAACAGGTCGCCCCGACCCAGATGCGGCCCATACCCAGCCATTTGCCTGACAACTCCAGCCCGCGGCCTTCTTCGCCCAGAACCTGCCCCGGTCCAAGGCGCACATTGTCAAAGCTGAGCTGGAAGGTCTTGTAGCCACGATAGCTGACGCATTTGTTGCCTTCGCGGCAATCAAACCCCGGCGTGCCGACATCGACCAGAAATGCCGTAACCCGTTTGCGCGGGCCGCGTTTTGTTTCATCGACACCCGTTGCGGCGAACACGATGGCGAAATCGGGCATGCACGGGCCGGAAATAAAATGCTTTGATCCGTTCAGTATCCAATCGTCACCATCGCGGCGCGCATTGGTTTTCATGCCCATCACATCCGATCCGGCCTCGGGTTCTGTCAGTGCAAACAATTCGCGTTTCTCGCCCGTTACACACGGATCCAGATAGCGCGCGATCTGATCCCCCTGACACGCTAAAAGCAGTTCGGTCGGGCGGCCGATCCAGCTGTGCAGGGCATGTGTCGTCTTGCCGTATTCGCGTTCGACCAGTGCCATCGCGGAATAGTTCAACCCGCCCCCACCGACTGACTCCGGCAGGTTGGATGCATAAAGCCCGACCTCTTTGGCGCGGGTTTCGATCTGGCGGCCCAGGTCTTCGGGCACTTCGCCCGCGCGATCGACCATGTCTTCGTGCGGATATATCTCGGTTTCCAGAAAACTGCGCACCGTGTTGAGCAAAAGTTCGTTTTCGTGCGAGGTGATGCTGTTCATGTCTCGCTCCTCTTCAGGGGTTGGATTGCGCGGCTTTGCGCCGCGACATGATGGCCGATGCGGTAAAGGCAATCAGCGTTATGGCAATCAGGACGACGGCGGCCGCGGCCACTGTCGGGTCGGTGTTTTCGCGGATGCCGTTCCACATCCGGCGTGGCAGCGTGTAGACGTTGAATTTGGAAATGAACAACGTCACCACGATTTCATCCCAACTGAGGATAAAGGCGAACAAGGCGCCTGCATACACGCCGGGGCGCACTGAGGGCAGGATCACGCGGCGCATGGTTGTCCAATTCGACGCGCCCAGATTTTTGGACGCCTGTTCCAGTTTCGGATCGAAGTTCGCAAGCGACGCGCTGACCGTGATCAGCACCATCGGCGCGGCCAGAATGGTATGGGCGATGATCAGGCCGGCGTAGCTGTCCAGCAGGCCCATCGGTATCCACAGCCGGTAAAACGCCATGGCGGAAATGATTTGCGGAATGATCAGCGGCAGCAACAGAAAGGCGCGCACGACCTCGCTGTATTTCGATGACACGCGCCACAATCCGATGGCGCACAGCGTGCCCAGAACCGTGGCCAGAAAAGACGTCGCCAACCCGATCACCGCACTTTGAAAAAAGCTCGACATCCATTCGGGGCTGGTGAACAGTTTTTCAAAATGGCGCAGCGACAGTTCGCCGCCCGGCATTGACAGGAACCGTTTTGGTGTCAGTGACACCGGGATCGCGATCAAGGCGGGCGTGACCAGAAACAGCAGCAAAACCCATGCGCCAACCCTGTTGAACCGTGACAAAATTCCCGTTTTCATGACGCGCTGCCCCCGAACACGGTGCTGAGCTTCATGAATTTGGACATGATGTAGAGCATCGACAGCACGCCGAACAGCATCAGCGCTGCCAGCATCGCTGCCGTGCCCCATTGCAGCGTCACCAGAAGCTGGACCGAGATGTATTCGGCGATCATCAGCACCTTGCCGCCGCCCAGAACCGCAGGTGTCACGTAAAACCCAAGGCTCAGGATAAAGACCAGCAGCGTAGAGGCGACAAGACCCGGTGTGGTCAGCGGCAGATAGACCCGCCAGAAGGTTTGCGCACCCGTCGCCCCCAGATTGCGCGAGGCATCCATGACCCGCGTATCCAGCGATTGCATGTTCACCAGCAACGGCAGCACCGCATAGGGCACCATGTAATGCACCATCCCGATCAGCACGCCCAGCTCGTTGCGCATGAAGGCGATCGGTTCGGAAATGATCCCGATGCCTTCCAGCGTGTTGTTGACCAGCCCGTTGCGCCCCAGCAGCATCAGCCAGGAAAAGGTGCGCACAAGGATCGAAATCCAGAAGGACACCAACAGCAGGGTCAGCATGTAATTCTTTTGCTTCTGGTGGCAGTGCACCATGGCGTAGGCAATGGAATACCCCAGAAGGACGGAAAATACCGTTGTGACAATGCAAATCCGCAAGGTGGTCCAGATGATGCGCGGCAAGGCATCGCTTTCGTACAGCTTGGCATAATTGCCCAGACCCGGTTCGGGGTCTGTCACGCTAAGCCACAGGATATTCGCGATCGGGCCAAGATAAAGTGCCACAACAAGCAACAGGAACGGCGCGACCAGCAGCCATCCCGGACTTATGTGTTTTTGCAGCGCGTTCATCTTGGTTCGGCCCGATCACATGGGTTTGGGTCACGCGATCCGGCGGGTCATAATCCGCCGGATCGCGCAGGGTTCAGCTGATGGCGTCAAGGAAGGCGTTGACCGCCTCGCCCGAATTTTCGCCCCACCAGACCGGATCGTTAAACGCGACACCGTCGATGTTTTGCGCCGACGTGATGGCATAAGCCTGCTGCCCGTCCGGAATTTGTGCGAACGCGGCAGGGTTGGACGGCGTCATGCCCAGACAATCCAGAAGCTGCAACTGCGCCTCTGGCTCTTGCGCGACGGCGATGAATTTCATGATCGCTTCGCGCCCGGCCGGGTTGCCCTTGGGCACGATATAAGCGCCCGGCATCGCCAGCGCCTCGTTCATCACCAGTTTATAGCGCCCGTCTGTGTCCGCTTCGATGTTCTTGCCGCGGTTCTGCCAGATCATGCCCATGCTGACCTCGCCATTCACACACATCGAGTGCGCTTCGGAGCCTGAGCCCCAGTACAGGCTGTCATCCTTGATCGATTTGATCTTGGCCAGCGCACGATCCATATCCAGCGGATAAAGCGCATCCTTGGCCACACCGTCGGCCATCAATGCCGCCTCAAGCGAACCGTTGGCCCACTTGTAAAGCGAGCGTTTGCCGGGAAATTTGGCAGTGTCAAAGAAATCCGCCCAGCTGTTGGGGGGCGTGTCGCCGTAGGCTTCGGTATCATAGACGAACGCATAGCCGTAAAGGATGATCGAAACGCCATATTCCAACGCGTATTGCGGCAGTGTCTTTTCCTTGCTGACGACGCTGTAATCGATCGGTTCGAGATGTCCCGATGGCCCCAACGCGATGGAATCAAACAGGTCCGCATCGCACACATCGGCGGTGACATTGCCGCTGTCGACCATTTCGCGGATCTTGCCTTGAAGCGGACCGGACGTGTCAAAGCGCAACGGCATACCGGTTGCGGCCTCGAACGGTTTCCCGATGGCGTTGCCGTGGCATTCTTCGGATTGGCCGCCCCAGTTCCACATTACAATTTCGTCCGCCGCCGCTTCGGCCTTGCCCGCCAGAACCGTGGCCGACGCAAATCCTGTCATCGCGCACAGGGTCAGAAACGCGCGCCGGTCCATTTTTCCGGCTTTGAAGGCCTTGGCCCCGTCTTGCAGCGTTTCACGCATGAACTGCTTGTCTTGCATTATATCTCTCCTTGTTGTTGTGCCCGGCTTGGTGCCGGACGTTGGCAAAAATGACGCCATTGGCTGGCGTTCTGATTACGTGCTTTTATCCGTCTTCCAGTTTGACAGCCGCCCCCTTGCGCCAAGTCAGATCGACCGACTGGCCGGTTTCCAGCGGCGCCTCGTTGCGCCAGACATCTATATCAACCTCAAGCTCGGCCCCGTCCGTCGTGGCCACGATGATGCGCTGCATGGATCCGAAATAGGTGATGGACCTGATCGTTCCGGACAGGCGCACATCTGTCTGGCTTTGTCCGGCGGGGTGGATATCGATCTTTTCGGGGCGCAGCGCATAGATACCGTCGCTTCGGTGCAAGAAGTTGCTTTTGCCCAGAAAGCTGGCGGCAAATTCGGTTTTCGGGTTTTCGTAAAGTTCGACAGGCGTGCCGACCTGTTCAATTGCACCGTCGCGCATGATCACGACACGATCCGACATCGACAGCGCCTCTTCCTGATCGTGGGTGACGTATATGAATGTAGTGCCAACGCGGTTGTGGATGTCTTTCAGCTGTTCCTGCACCTCGACGCGCAGTTTTTTGTCGAGCGCGCCCAGCGGTTCATCCAGCAGCAGAACGGGTGGCGCGAAACACAACGCGCGGGCCAGGGCAACGCGCTGTTGCTGCCCGCCTGACAACTGGCCGGGCTTGCGATCGGCAAAATCCTGCAATTGTACCAGTTCCAGCATTTCGTCGACGCGGCGGGCTATTTCGTCAGCGGGGCGTTTTCGTACCGACAGCGCATAGCCGATATTGTCGCGCACGCTCATGTGCGGGAACAGGGCATAGCCCTGAAACACCATGCCGAAATTGCGTTTTTCGGCGGGCACATCCGCTATCGAATTGCCATCCAGCGCGATATCGCCCGAGGTGATATCCAGAAACCCCGCGATCATCATCAAAAGCGTTGTCTTGCCCGAACCGGACGGGCCCAGCAGGGTCAGGAACTCACCCTTCTGAATCTCGAGATTTACTTTATCAACGGCACAGAACGCACCGAAGTATTTGGATAAATCCCGAACCTGCAAACTGCCCTGATCGACGGTGGTGGCTGCCATGTTACGCGTTTGCCCCCCGCAAATTCAGCTTGTTGCGCGCTTCTTGCGGGGTGATGGCCCGCGCGCCCATCCTTTCGATGATTTCAACGATCCGTGTCACCAGCTGCCCGTTTGTGGCCAGCACACCCCGATCCAGAAACAGATTATCCTCCAGCCCGACACGCACATTACCCCCCATCGCCACCGCGGCGGCAGCCATCGGCATCTGCATGCGCGAAATCCCAAAACCGGCCCAGCTTGCATCATCTGGCAGGTGGTCTTTCATCACCTTCATCGTATCGACGCTTTGATCGGCCCCCCACGGGATACCCAGACAAATCTGGAACATCGGCGGATCGGCGATCAGGCCTTCGGCAATCATCTGGCGGGCAAAACGGATATGCCCCAGCTCGAACACTTCCAGTTCCGGCTTTACCCCCCATTCCAGCGTCAGTTCGGCCATCCGACGCAACGTTGGCGGGGTCGAGATATAGATGTTGTCGCCATCCCCGAAATTCAGCGTACCGCAATCCAGTGAACAGATATCGGGCATGCATTCATGCACATGGATCAGCCGGTCTTCGGCACTGATCATGTCCGTACCCGGCCCCGGCAAGGCAGGGTTGGTTGCATCAGGCACCCAGTCGCCGCCCATGCCGGCCGTCAGATTGATGATCACGTCAGTGCCACTGTCGCGCACACGATCCACGACTTCCTTGAACAGTTTGGGATCGCGCGATCCCTTGCCGGTTTCGGGGTCGCGCACGTGGATATGGGCCACCGCCGCGCCGGCCTTGGCCGCTTCTATCGCGGCATCTGCGACCTGTTTGGGGGTCACAGGGACATGCGCGCTGCGCCCTGTCGTATCCCCCGCGCCCGTGACGGCACAGGTTACAATCACTTCGTAATTCATTGGCCGCACCTCCCGTTTTTTATCAGTTTGGCGGCCAGACAGGCAAAATAAATGTCGATTTTTCGACTTATTTTGCGTCATAGTGACGAAAAACCTTACTGGATTTGAAAGAGCGGACCGCGACATGAACATCAATCTCGACGGCACAAGCGGCGGCGCGCGCGGGCAGTCACATGCCATTTTCGTGGTCGTTCCACGCTTTAACATCGCGACCCTGATTACCACCATCGAAACCATGCGCATTGCGAATTATCTGTCTTCTATCCGGGCGTTTTCGTGGGAAATCGTATCGTTCGACGGGGCATCCATCACCGCCAGCAACGGCATGAAAACCGAAGTGAACGCGGATACCGACAGCCTGGGCCCGGCCGATCTGATCTTTGTTCTGGGCAGTTGGGGCACAGAGCATTACGCGAACAAGTCGCTGATTTCATGGCTGCGCAAACGCGCGCGGCAGGGCGAGCGGGTCTGCTCTGTCGAACTGGGCTGCTACATCGTGGCGCGCGCCGGATTGCTTGCCGGAAAATCCGCCACGACCCACTGGTCATGGATGTCGGGATTTCAGGAAAGCTTTGACACGGTCCAGTGCAGCGAACAGCTGTTCACGATCGGCGACAAGGTGATGACCTGCGCCGGTGGGCTGGCCGGCGTTGATCTGATGTTGCGGCTGATCGAAAAATCCCACGGCAGCAGCTTTGCGGGCGAAATTGCGGATCAGATGCTGCACCATCCGATCCGCACGGAAACAACTCCGCAACGGCGCACGATGGGTCAGGGCACCGAAACCATGGCACCGGTGGTCCGGCAGGCCATCCGTCTGATCGAACGCAACATAGAAGAACCGTTGGGCGTGCCCGAAATTGCCCGCAGTCTGGGGATTTCGCAACGCCAGCTGGAACGCCAGTTCAAGAAATACATCGGCTGCACCGTGATCCAGTTCAGCCTGTTGATGCGGCTACAGAACGCGCGGGTTCTGCTGATTTCAACCAAGCTGAGCGTGCGCGAGATTGCGACCGCATCAGGGTTCAACACCCTGTCGCATTTCGCCTATTCGTTCGGCAAGTTCTTTGGCCGCCGCCCGTCGGAATACCGCGAGGCATGGCCCCAGAACGAAGCCGCGCCCACGTGGCCCGGCACCCTGTCCGAGTTTCTGAACACGCGCCCGATCAAGGCGCGCAAATCCTAGGGTGTCTGATCCGCGCGCACGTCGCGCAGCGCATTCAGAACGGCGACGATTTCGCGATCCCGCTGCGCGGCCATGTCCTCAAAGGGGCGATCGCCGGCAATGGCATTGCAGCCATCCACCATCCGGTTGCGCAATTCCGGCGTAAGCTCGGGGGCGGTCAGCCGCGTCCATGGCAATTTCAGGGCCGGACCGAACTGATCCAGATTGGTGGCCATGCCCCCTGCCCCGCAGGCCACGTGAAATGCCATGCACTGGCCCTGAGCCACCATGCGCGGCGCGGGGCCGTTCATCAGGGCGATGTCGATATCTTCCGGCGTTGCCTCGCCATTGGCGACCATGTGCAACGCCTCGCGCCATAGCGCTTCTTGCAGGCGGGTCGCGACAAAACCGGGGATTTCCTTTTTCATCATCAGCGGGGCCTTGCCCGCTATTTCGTAAAACCGGCCCGCCCATGCCACGGCATCGAGCGATGTTTTTTTGCCGCCAACGATTTCGACAAGTGGCAAAAGATAGGGCGGGTTGAACGGGTGGCCGATCACACAGCGTTCGGGGGTGGCGCATTCGGCCTGAATATCTGTCATCATCAACCCGGATGTAGAGGATCCGATCACCACATCGGCGGGAACAATTTCGCCCAACGTTTTGTAAAGCGCCTGTTTCATCGCCAGATTTTCCGGCGCGCTTTCCTGAATGAACTGTGCGCCTTGCACCGCGTCCTTCAAGTTGTGGACAATCGTCAACCGATCCAGCGACGCGCCTTTGGCAAGGCCCAGATCAGTCAGGCTGCGCCAGGCCGTGTCCAGGATCGCACGGAACGCCCCAATCTCGGCAGGGTCGTGCAGATAGCTGGTCACGTCATAGCCGCGGGCCAGAAAATGGGCGGCCCAGCCACCGCCGATGGGCCCGCCGCCGATGCTGGCGATGCGGGTGATGGATTGCGGATCGGGATACATCGCTATTCGCCTTTGAACTTGGGTTCGCGTTTTTCGACAAACGCCGCCACACCTTCGGCGGCGTCGGATGATTTCAGCATCTTCCGGTAGGTCGGCATCGGATCGGTGCGCATCTTGTGAAACGCCTGTTTCAGCGGCACACATTCAATCTCGCGCTGGACCTCTTTCACCGATTGCATGGCCAGCGGGGCCGACCACGCAATGGACGCTGCCCATTCCCGCGCGGCTTCCATCAACTTGTCCTTGGGAACGACCTTGTTGACCAGACCATAATGCGCCGCCTCTTGCGCGGGCATGCGGCGCCCCAGAAGAAACATTTCCATTGCGATGTTGTGCGGGATACGGCGCGGCAGGCGTTGAAGGGCACCGGCATCCGGCACGATCCCCAATGGCATTTCCGGCAGGCCGAATTCAACGTGCTCAGCCGCGATCAGCAGATCGCAGCCCATCGCCATTTCAAACCCGCCGCCGATGGCGTGGCCATTGATCGCCGCGATGACCGGTTTGTTCAGCGTCCAGTTTTCGGTCAGGCCGGTAAAGCCGCCTTCGCCGTAATCATCGGTTTCCCACCAGTTGTCCAACTGCATATCGCCTTCGTTCAGCGCCTTGAGATCCCAGCCCGCAGAAAATATCCGGTCGCCCGCGCCGGTCAGGATCGCAACGCGCAATTCGGGATCATCGCGCAGTTCGGCAAAGGCCGCCGCCAGCGCTTGCGACGTTGGCACATCAATGGCGTTGACCTTGGGGCGATCCAGAACAACCTCAAGCACGTGGCCGTTGCGGGTGGTGGTGACACCGTTTGTCATGGGGGAATGTCCTTTTACTGAAACGCGGGCATGACTTCGTCAATAAACAGCTTGAGCGAGCGTTTCTGCGCCTCGCGCCCAAGGCCCAAGCTGGCATAGTAGATGTATTCATCGACGCCCAGATCTTCGTAGATCTTGATTTTCTTGATCACATCCTCGGGCGATCCGAACATCAGGTTCTGTTCCAGCATCGCCGGATCATATTGTTCGCGCCCTTCCAGTTCGTTCAGCGGAATTTCCTTGGGAAAGCCGTTTTTGACGTCGCCCAGATTGCGATAAAGATTTTCGAACTGGCCAAGAACACGGGTGATTGCGGAAATCGCCTCGTCCCGGCCTGCCGCGTTTTCATAAAGCGCACTGTGGCGCATCAGTGCGAAAATCGGGTTGGCCGTGCCGCCCTGTTTGGCGATCGCCTCGTCCAGCTGGCGTTTGTACAGTTCCGCCTCGGCGTGGGGGCGGGTAAAGGGCCAGCACATGATATTTGCATCATTGGCCACCGCATAATCATAGGTTATCGGTGAACGCGCCGCGACCCAGATGCGCGGGTGCGGCTGTTGCAGCGGTTTTGGCACGGATGTTGATGTCGGGAATTGCCAGAATTCGCCGTCATGGGCGTAATCGCCCTGCCACAGCGCCAGAACGGCGGGCAGCATTTCCTGCATGTATTTATACCCGTCCGTTTGCAGCAAACCGGGGTGCATCCTGTCAAATTCGCGCTGGTAGGCGCCTGATCCGATACCGAATTCCAGCCGCCCGCCACTGATCAGATCAAGAAACGCCGCCTCGCCCGCAAGTTTGATCGGGTGCCAGTAGGCAGCCGTGGCGACCGCCGTGCCAAGGCGGATATTATTGGTTTCACCCGCCCACCACGTCAGGATCGAAAACGGGTTGGGCGCGATAGTCATTTCCAGCGCGTGATGTTCTGCCGCCCAGACAATATTGAACCCGCCCTGATCGGCCATTTGCACCATTTCAAGGGTATGGCGCGCCACATCAGTCATGTCGGCGCTGTCGTCCAGACGTTCCATATTGATCGCAAGTTGGAATTTCATGTGTTTGTCTCCTGCTCAGCGCATAACGAACGGGTTTGCCATCGGCTCGTCCGAGGTGTTCATCCAGATGGTTTTGGGGCGGGTATAGTCATACATGGCCTGAAAGCCGCTTTCGCGCCCGTAGCCAGACCCTTTGATGCCGCCAAATTCGGCAATCGGGGAAACAACGCGATAGGTGTTGACCCATACGATGCCTGCGCGCACCGCGTTCGCCATCCGCAAGGACCGGGCGCTGTCGCGGGTGAATATCCCTGCCGCAAGCCCGTGTTCGGTATCGTTGGCCAGCGCGATCACCTCGTCTTCGGTCTTGAACCGCTGCACGCACAGGACAGGGCCAAACAATTCCGTGTCGACAATGCGCAAATCCTGCCGCGGGCAATCGATGATCGTGGGTTCAAAGAACAAACCCTGCATGTCATCGGGCTGCTTGCCGCCGGTCAGTACCGTGCCGCCTTGGCTTTGGGCATGGGCCACTTCGGCCTTGATGTGCTCAAGCTGTCCGGTGGTGCATAGCGGGCCCATCTGGGTTTCTTCTTCCAGCGGGTCACCCATTCTGATCTGGCGGGCCAGCCCGGTCATCCGGTCGAGGAATTCATCGGCGATGTCATCGTGCAGATAAAGGCGTGACCCGGCTACACAGCTTTGCCCCGTGGCCCCGAAAATACCGGCAATTGATGCGTTCACGGCACTTTCTATATTGGCGTCGTCAAACACGATAAACGGCGATTTGCCGCCCAGTTCCAGCGACACTTCGGCAAAATTGTTTTTAGAGTTTTCCAGCACATGGCGCGCCGCATTCGGCCCGCCGGTAAAGGAAATGCGCGCCACCAGCGGATGGCCGGTCAGCACACGGCCACACGGATCACCATGCCCGGTGACGATGTTGACCACGCCGGGTGGAAAGCCGGCCTGTTCGATAAGCCGGCCAAATTCCAGCATTGCGGCCGATGCATGTTCTGACGCTTTCAACACCACGGTATTGCCCGCCGCCAGCGCCGGCCCGATCTTGACCGCCACCAGAAACAGTTGCGAATTCCACGGCACCACTGCGGCAACCACACCCAGTGGTTCGCGCTTAGTAAAGACAAACATATCAGGTTTATCAATGGGCAGGGTTTCGCCGCTGATCTTGTCGGCGCATCCCGCGTAAAACTGAAAGAATTCAGCAATATATTTGGCCTGCCAGCGGGTTTCCTTCAGCATTTTTCCGGTATCCACAGATTCCGTGCGCCCCAGTTCTTCGGATTGATCGGCCAGCAGTTCCGCCAGTTTACGCAGGCATTTTCCCCGTTCTGTCGGGGTCATTTTCGCCCACGGCCCCGTCAGAAACGCATCATGGGCTGCGCGCACGGCACGGTCGACATCCTCGGCGGTGGCTTCGGGGATTTTGCTCCAGACCTGACCGGTTGTCGGGTTTATGCTGTCAAATACCGCGCCGTCGGCGGCATCGACCCATGCCCCGTCGATCAGCATTTTGTAGGTCCGGATATCTGTCATGTCGCCTGCTCCCTTCATCCGCGTGATTCCCATTCTTGTCGGTTCAGCGCGGCAAACGTGCGTAAATTCGACACCATATGGCGAAAAAAAAGCATACGCCGCCCCAAATTCACGTCTACCCTGCACCAAGGGAGGCGCGGGTATGTCCAAAAGCAAACAGATCATAGGCGGACCGCTGGAAATCGACGGGCGCGTTCTGACATTATCGCGCGCCATTCGTGCCGGTGATTTTGTTTTCCTGACAGGGCAGATTCCGATGCAGGATGGTGTGCCAATGACCACCGGCACAATCGAGGATCAGACCCGCGCGGTGCTGGAAGATATCAAGGCGACACTGGCGCAAGCGGGATGCGTGCTGGAGGATGTCGTGAAATCGATGGTGTGGCTGCGCAGCCGCGCCGATTTTCCCGGTTTCAACGCGGTTTATGGCGAGTATTTTCCGGTCGAGCCCCCGACCCGGTCGGCTGTTGTCAGCGATCTTCTGGTTGATGCCCGTGTCGAGGTAGAAGTGGTTGCCTATCGTCCGCTGACGGGCACCGCCGAATGAATATGACAGAAGACGGCACCGTTTTTGATGTGGCCGGCCCGCCGGACGCGCCTGTCGTGGTTCTGGTGCACGGGCTGGGCCTGAACCGGGCGTGCTGGCAATGGACGCTGCCAGCCCTGTCGGATCGCTACCGCGTTGTGACTTATGATCTTTTCGGCCATGGCCAAAGCGCGCCGCCGCCCGAAACACCGTCTTTGTCTATGTTTTCGCGGCAGTTGACCGGCCTGCTGGACCATCTGGATACACCCGCTGCCGCCATTGTCGGATTTTCGCTGGGCGGAATGATCGCGCGGCGGGTGGCGCAGGACGCGCCGCAGCGGATCAGCGCGCTGGCGATCCTGCATTCCCCGCACAGGCGCAGCACCAAGGCACAAGGCGCCATTCTGCAACGCGTGGAACAGGCCAAACGGGATGGACCGGCAGCAACGGTCGATGCGGCCTTGGAACGGTGGTTCACAGACGGGTTCCGTGCAGACAACACCGAAATGATGGATCTTGTGCGCAGTTGGGTGACTGCCAATCCGATCGAGATTTACTATAAGAATTACAAGGTTCTGGCAGACGGGATTGACGAGATTGTCAACCCGGTCCCGCCGCTGTCCTGTCCGGCGCTGGTGATTACAGGCGACGAGGATTATGGCAACGGGCCAGAGATGTCGCAGGCTATCGCCGCTGAAATTGCCGGATCAGAACTGCACATCCTGAAGGGATTGCGCCACATGGCACTGGCCGAAGCGCCGGATCAGATCAATGCGCCCCTGCGCGGTTTTCTGGATCGGGTAGTTGCGGCCCCGCCCGTGATGACGGATGAAGACAAACGCGCCTTGCGCAATGCATTCGGAACTTTTGCAACCGGCGTGACAGTGGTGACAACGCGACAGCCCGATGGCACACCGCGCGGGTTTACCGCCAATTCATTTACATCCGTATCGCTTGATCCGCCACTGGTACTGGTATGCATCGCCAAATCCGCGCACAGTTGCGATGTGTTTGCCAGCGCGCCGCATTTCGCCGTCAACGTACTGGGCGAAGCGCAAAAGGCCGTTTCCGGCCTGTTTGCATCCCGCGCGGCGGACAAATTCGAACTGGCCGACTGGCATAGCGGGCATGCGGACATGCCGGTTCTGGACGGATCGCTGGGCCGGTTCGTGTGCGCGCGCCACTCGGTCGTGGATGCAGGGGATCATCTGGTTCTGATCGGGCGGGTCGAGGAATACGGTGTGACCGACAGCCAGCCTTTGGGCTATTTTCGCGGATCGTATTTTTCCATCGGACTTGAAGACCCGCTGGTCGATGTGGCCAGTGCGGGCGGCACCATTGCCATCGGGGCGGTGATGGAACGGGACCAGAAGGTTTTGTTGAAACGCCACGGTGACGGCACCTATGGCGTGCCCATGGCAGCAGAAGATCGCAACAGTCTGGACGGGCTGGTTGCGGGGCTGAAAGCGTCCGGCCTGAACGCGCGGCTGGATTATCTTTACGCCGTCTATCGTGACAGCGAAACGGCGCATCACGGCATCTATTATCATGGCACCGTCAGCGGTGATCCCCCGTCTGACATGGCGTATTTTGCGTTGGAAGACATCCCGCTGGACCGCATCCAAAGCCGCGCACAGCGCAGCATGCTGGCGCGGTATCGCGAAGAATTCCGCCACGGCAGTTTCGGTATTTATCAGGGCGACGAAAGCACCGGAATGGTGCATCAGGTCGCGGCGCGCCAACCTTCAAAACACTAATCGGACAGAAAAAGAGACCGCAACATGCTTCCAGAACTTAGAAAAGTCGTCACATTTGACGAAGATGTCCACCGCGAAGGCGCACGCGAAGCCAGCCCGCCCCTGCGCATGATCGGTGTGGCAGCCGTGGTCGCAAACCCGTGGGCCGGCAAGGGATATGTCGAGGACCTGTCGCCTGATATCCGCCGTATGGCCCCGCCTCTGGGCCAGATGCTGACAGACCGGTTGATTGCGCTGGCGGGTTCCGGCGACGCGATCGAGGCCTATGGCAAAGCCTGCATCGCAGGCACCAATTGCGAACTGGAACATGCCTCGGCCCTGATCCACACATTGCATTTCGGCAATTTCTACCGCGAGGCGGTTGGCGCAAAAAGCTATCTGGGGTTCACCAACACACGCGGGCCGGCCAATACACAGATCAACATCCCGCTGATGGACAAACACGATACCGGACGCCGGTCGCATTATCTGACGGTGCAGTTTTCGATCTACGATGCGCCTGCGGCGGATGAACTGGTCGTGGCATTGGGTGCGGCCACGGGCGGGCGTCCGCATCACCGCATCGGCGACCGGTATTCCGATCTGGCATCCTTAGGGCGTGACGTGGAAAACCCTGCAGGTGTCAAAGACTGACACCCAGACGAACGCTGGCGGGACCGGATCAGGTTTCGCTGAAACAGGCGTTCAGTCCGGTCAGGTTCGTGCGCCCGATCTGGGCCAGTGTCAGGCTGGCCTCTTGTGCGAACACATCGCACATCTGGTCAAGACCCGCAGCCCCTGCGGCGGCGATGGCAAATTGCATGGCACGCCCGAAGAACACGAAATCGGCGCCCATGGCGTAGGCTTTGATCACATCCTCGCCCGAGCGCAGGCCGCTGTCGAAAAACAACGGAAAATCCTGCCCCACCGCCTTGCGGATGGCGGGCAGCGCAAGGATCGGCGGGGGCGCACAATCCAGTTGCCGCCCGCCGTGGTTGGAAACCTGAATGGCGTCCACCCCGACCGATTTCAGACGTACCGCATCCTTGACGGATGTGACGCCCTTGATCACCAGATTGCCATCCCAGCCGTCGCGCAGGCGTGCCAGGAAATCCCAGTCGGCCCCTGCCCTGCTAGCGGTGCGATCAAATGCGAACCCGGGTTCTGTAAAGTTGCCCATTTCGGGCCGCCCCTTGAGCAGTGTGGTCAGCGACCACCGCGGATGCAGGGCGAAATCGACAAACTGGCGCGGCCCGATGCGGAACGGCATCTTGAACCCGCGCCGCAATTCACGCGGACGACGCCCGACCTCGGGGACATCGACGGTCAGGATCAGGGTGCGATAGCCCGCCGCTTTGGCGCGTTCGATCAGACGGTCATTGCCGCGGCCATCAGCGCTGTAATAGAGCTGGAACCACGCGTGCCCATCCGCCGTTTCAATCATCTTTTCCAACGCGGTCGAAGCGACGGTAGACACGCCCACCGGCATTTCACACCGCGCCGCCAACCGCGCCAGCATCAGATCGGCCCCCGGTGCCGACAGGTTGCACATGCCCATCGGGCTGATCCCGAAGGGCAGCGCACAATTGTGATCAAAGACACGCACACCCAGTTCGCGCTGCGCCACATTGACCAGCACGCGGGGTTGCAGGCGGATGGCTTGCAAGGCCGCGATATTCGCCGCCTCGCCTGTGCCTGTGCCCGCAGCCCCGTCGATATAGTCGAATACCATCCATGGCAAAGCGCGGCGCGCAAGGCGGCGCGCATCACCGTAGGATTGTATCTGCGCCGCGCGCGACATGGCCTGCCCTATTGCTGCACCGCTTTCATGAACCGGTCCTTGATCACCACAGGGTCCATTGTGATCACCGGCACCTTGACGTTGCCACTGTCACATTTCACCACAAGCACGGTCATCTTGCCCGATGCGATCGCCGCCGAGAGCGCAGCACCGGTATCGACATCGCGGCATTCGACAACGTTTTCGCAACCACAGGCCGTTGCCACGGCGGCCAGCGATGTCTTTTTGCCCGCATAGGTCGGCTGATCGCCGGTCGAGCCATAACTGCCGTTGTCGATGATCATCAGGATGAAATTGTCGGCCACATTGTTGGCAATGGTCGGCAAGGTCCCCAGATTGGTCAGAACCGAACCGTCCCCGTCGATCGAGATTACGGTCTTGTCCTGTGCCAGCGCCAGCCCCAGCCCGATGCTGGAAGACAGACCCATCGTGCCCAGCATGTAGAAATTGGTCGGCTGGTCATCGATCATGTGCATTTCCTGACTGGGCAGGCCGATGTTGCAGATCACCAGATGATCCCGCAGGATGGGCGCGATCTCGCGCAGAATTTCAGATCTGATCATTGATCCCCATAGCCTCCCCAAAAGGATGCGTCCGTCAGGATCGCAACAGGTTTATTGCACATGAACGTGTATTTCAGGATCGTATCCAGTTCGTGCACATCCGCTTCTTCGTGAAAATGATAGGTCGGGATGTTCATCTGCGCCAAAAGCGCCTTGGTGTGCACCGCCATTTCAACCTGACAGGCGACCGGTTCGCGCAATTCCCCGCGATAGGAAATCAGCATCGGCAGCGGCATCCGGTAATACTGGATCAGCGTCGCTAGGGTGTTGATCGTTACGCCGATGGCGGTGTTCTGCATGATGATCGCAGGCCGTTTGCCCCCCATATGCGCACCGGCGCACAGCCCCATACCTTCGTCTTCCTTGTTTGACGGGATGTGATAAATTTCGGGTCGGGCATCGACTTCGTCAATGACGCCCGCCAGTTGTTTGCATGGCACCGTGGTAATGAAATCAACGCCATTGGCGACGAAATCGTCCACGATCCTCGAGTGGATGGACAAGGGGCTTCTCCTGTTTATGGTCTGGGTTTCAGTCTGTTAAATCTTGCCCTGCCTAGCGCAAAACATGTACGGAACAGGGCGCGTGACGCACGACGCGCGCCGCGGTAGAGCCAAGCAGAAAATCACGCAATCCCGGCTTGTGCGATCCGACGATGATGCAGTCTGCATCGATATCGCCGGCGTAATCGGTGATAGCGCGACCGGAATGGCCCTCGATCATCACTGGCTCTACGTCCGGGGCGTTTTCAACCCGCTTGGCCAGCGCGCGTGTTGCGCCTTTCATGGCTTGCGCGACCGCTTCTTCGTTCACATAGGCGCTGACAGAGCCCTGCATCGGTTCATAGACATGAACCGCCTGAATTTTACCGCCGGGGGCCAGAAGCGCGCGGGCAACTTCGATGGCACGCGCACTGATACCGTGATCAAGCGACAGGGATATGATGATTTTTTTATACATGGTCATTCCTCGTTTAAGGGTATGCGGGCGAAGCCGAAGGGCGTCAGCCCGGGGCCGCGTGGGACGGAACCAGAATGGTCTTGGGGGCAGCCACTTGACCAGCCCTAATCTCGTGAAATGCCGCCTGCCCGTCAGCCAGTGCGCGGGTCGTGATCCAGTCCAGTGCACCAAAGCGCCCGTCAAATATCGCGGCGGCCGTCTGGCGGAAATCTTCGGCGGTGTAGGTATAGGTGCCGATAAAGGTGATTTCCTGCAGCGTCATGCGGCGGATATCCAGCCCACCGGTGTCTTCGCCCAGTCCGATATGCACGATCACCCCGCCGGGGCGGGTGCGCGCGGATGCGGTGGCGCGGGTCGCGGCAAAGCCGACACCGTCCACCACCAGATCAAAGCTGTCATCCTCTGACAGCGCATCCGGTGCAATCACCGGAAAGCCGCATTTTTCCACCAGAAACGCGCGCCGCGTTTCGTTGGGTTCAACTATCGTCACATCCCTGATGCCCTGCGCCTTCATTGAAAGCGCCGCCCCCAGCCCGATGGCACCGCCCCCGATAGCCAGACCGCGCACGGCGCGCGCATCCGGTGCACCCGCCGCCAGCCCCAGACGCACCCCGTGCCATCCGCAGGCCAAAGGTTCGGCCAGTGCGGCCTGTTCCAGCGTCACGCTGCCCGGCACGGTGACAAGATTGCTGTCGGGCATCACGACATATTCGGCAAATGCCCCCGGACGCGGCGGCATGGATATGATCTGGCGGTCGGCGCAGAGGTTAGTGTGCCCTGATTGGCAGTTTGAACATTGCCCGCATGTGACCAGAGGATTGACCGTAACGCGGCGTCCGTCTCTGACCCCGCCCACAACGATGCCTGCTGCCTCGTGGCCCAGTATCAGCGGCGCGGGGCGTCGCGCATCATGGCCCAGATAGGCGTGCATATCCGACCCGCAGATGCCCGAAGCCATGATGCGGATCAGGCTTTCGCCCTGTCGCGGTTCGGGGCGGGCCACATCCTGCTGTTCCAGTGTTTGCACGCCGGTGTAAACCAGTGCTTTCATTTTGCGGTAAATCCCCCGTCCACAAACAGAAGTTGCCCTGTCACATAATCCGACGCGGCCCCGCAGAAGAACAGCAACGGACCATCCAGATCACTGGGTTCGCCGTTGCGCCCGATGCAGGTTTGATCGGCATTCCTTTGCGCCAATTCGGGGTTGTCAAAGACAGGTCCGGTCAGTTCGGTGCGAAAAAAACCCGGGGCCAGCGCGTTGGCGGTAATGCCATGGGGCGACCACGCCTGGGCCATGGCCCGTGTCAGCTGTTCCACACCGCCTTTGGACGCGCCATAACTGATCGAATTGGCAAAGGCGCGGCGCGATTGCAGTGACGCAAAGTTTATGATCCGCCCCCAGCCGCGCGCCTTCATCGCCGGCACCATTGCCTGAGCCAGAAAAAACGGCGTTGCAAGGTTCAGGTTGATCGTGTCGTCCCAGCCCGCCGCACTTACGTCTTCGGCCGGTTCACGATTGTTCAGGCCCGCCGCATTGATCAGGATATCAGGCGCGCCAAAAGGCTGCGCCGCCTGTTCTGCAATGCCGGACAAGGCCGCACGATCTGACAGATCAGCCACAACGGCGGCTGTCTTTCCTGCGGTATCATCCTGCCATCCCTGCAAAGCATCGGCGCGCCGCGCGATGCCAACGACATTTGCGCCCCGCGCCGCCAGCAATGTGGCAGCAGCCCGCCCCAGTCCGGAACTGGCGCCGGTCACGCAGACCGTTTTACCGCTGACATCGAACAGGTCCGCCATAGGTTATTCGATGCCTGTCAGATCAAAGGTTTCATCGGGGAAATACTTGGCAAGGCGGGCATCTGCGGTGCGGGCGTGCCCTTCCATCCCTTCCAGTCGGGAAATGCGTGCTGTCGCTTCGGCGACAGGTTTTGATCCGTCGCGGGTGGATTGCTGCCATGTCACGATCTTCATGTATTTGTGTACTGACAGGCCACCGGTATATTTGGCCGATTGCGATGTGGGCAGCACATGGTTCGTACCCGATGCCTTGTCGCCAAAGGCGACAGTGGTTTCTTCGCCCAGAAACAGCGAACCGTAGCATTGCAAACGGTCGCGCCACCATGGCAGATCGGCGGCCTGTACTGTCAGGTGTTCGGGTGCATAATCATCCGATGTGGCAGCCATTTCCTCGCGGTTGGGGCACAGTATGATTTCGGCGTAATCGCGCCACGCAGCGGTGGCGTTTTCGCGGTTCACGTCCGGCAGATCATCAATCAGGCCGGGCACCAGTTCCATCACCTTTTCCGCCAGCGCCCGGTTGTCTGTCACCAGCCAGACCGGAGAATTATAGCCGTGTTCGGCCTGACCGACCAGATCGGTGGCCACGATGAACGGATCAGCCGTTGCATCGGCAAGGATCAGGCTGTCGGTCGGACCGGCGATCATGTCAATGCCGACACGGCCGAACAGTATGCGTTTGGCTTCGGCGACGAACTGGTTTCCGGGGCCGACCAGAATATCGGCCTTGGGCAATCCGAACAGTCCGAATGTCATCGCGGCCACGCCCTGAACACCACCCATCGACAGGATCTTGTCGGCACCGCACAGGTTGGCGGCATAGATGATGGCAGGCGCGATACCTTCACCCGCGCGTGGCGGCGAACAGGCTACGATGTGCTTGCATCCGGCCACCTTGGCGGTTGTGACTGTCATGATGGCGCTGGCGATATGGCTGTAACGCCCACCAGGCACATAGCATCCAGCCGCCTGACAGGGGATCGCCTTTTGCCCCGCGATCAGACCCGGTACAACTTCCAGTTCGACATCCGTCATCGTCGATTTCTGCACCTGCGCAAAGCGGCGCACGTTGTCGTGGGCGAATGCGATGTCATCCTTCAGGCGTTGCGGCACCTTGTCCGCAGCCGCCGCGATATCTTCCGCGCTCAGCAAAACGGGGCCATTGTAGTTGTCGAATTTGGCGGCGTATTCCAACGCCTTGGCGTCCCCACCCTCTTCGATTTCGGCCAGTATCGTGCTGACCGTTTGATGCACGTCCGAAGCGTCGGATTTGGCCGTCAGTTTGGCCTTTTTCAAATATTCACGTGCCATTCAGGCCTCCTGTTATCGCAAGTTGTCGGGCAGCATCGTCAGCGAGATTGCCGGAACATAGGCAATCAGCAAAGTCACGAGCAGCATGAAGAATACAAACGGACCCACCCGTGACGCAATGCGAAGAACGGATTCTCCCGTAATTCCGGACACGACAAACAGGTTAAGGCCCAAAGGTGGTGTGATGAAGCCGACACCCAGCGCGGTGATCATCATGATACAGAACTGGATTTCGTGCATCCCGATCGAATCCGCCAGCGGCTTGAGGATCGGGGCAAGGATCACGATATTGGGCGTGGTTTCCATCACGCAGCCGGCAAGGATCAGGATACCGATCATCAGCAGGATCAACATTGTCGGATCATCGGTCAGGGCCGATACGGAAGACACGAACCCCTGCGGCACCCCCATGATCGCCAGCGCCTGTGCCAGCGGCAGGGAAAACGCGATGATCGGCAGGATCACACCGTTCACCTTGGCCGAACTGATCAGCATCGCCGGAAAATCCGAAAACCTGAGCGTGCGCAGGATGAAACCCAGAATGATGGTGACGATCACCGCTGTTGCGCCCGCTTCGGTCGGTGTCAGGCGACCCGAAAAGATGCCGTAGAAAATGATTCCCGGCACCAGAAAAGCGTACCATCCGCTGGCAATGGCGCGGCCCAGATTGCCGGCCCATTCGCCCATCGTCATCTGGCCGCCACCTTCATAGGCGTAGATCCGGTTCATCACCAGATTGGTGACAAGGATGGCGACAAGGATCGCAACACCGGGGATCAGCGCGGCGATAAACAGGGTGGATGCGGATATCCCCAGAACAAGACCGATGATGATATAGGCAATTGACGGCGGGATCAGAACGCCGGTACAGGCGCCCGCCGCAACCAGGGCACAGGCGTAGGGGCGCGGATAGCCGGATTCGACCAACCGGTCGATTGTCATGCGCCCGACGGCCGCAGCCCCGGCCGCGTCGGAACCCGAAATCGCGGAAAACATACCGCAGACCAGCACCGTGGCCGATCCGAAGCCGCCCTTGGTCCAGCAGGTCAGCGCTTCGGCGACGTTCAGGAATTTCCGGCTAAGCCCGGTGCGAACAAGCACATCCCCCGTCAGAATGAACAGCGGCACGGCAGTCAGTGCGAAGGCATCAATGCCGTCAAACAGGGATTCCCCCAGCAGTGACAACGGCAGCGCGCCTGACAGCAACAGCATCAGAATGGCGGCAGCCCCGATCGAGGCCCAGATCGGAATGGCAAGGGCGCACAGCACCACGAACAGCAGAACCGGTCCGTAAAAATCCCATCCCAGAACAACGGTCTGGTCTTGTAATGTTGGAAAAAGCATGGCCCCGCCCCTCAATCAAAAAGTTTGTCACCTTCGTAGACGGGCTTGCCCGCACGAAGGTCTGCGACATCGCGCAGGAAGGATTGGACTAGGCGCAGGATCAGCAGCGAAAACCCGATAGGCACCGCCGCAAGGAACCACACCATCGAAACCCGCAGGCCATGGCTGACAGAGCCGAATTTGAGCGAGACAAGTACCGTTTCAAACGACCAGTAAAGCGCGATCACAGCGACCGCGAACATCACGATATCGCCCAGGATATAGATCATCGCCTTGGTGCGGCGTGACACGTAATGCATGATCACGTCGATGCGGATATGCGCGCGTTCGCGTACCGCGGATGCGGCACCGATCCATGCCAGATAAATGAAAGAATAGCGCACAATCTCTTCGCCCCAGATCGACGAATAGGAAAACACTTCGCGCCGGATGACTTCGACAAACATTGTCACCACCAGCAGCACGTAGAAAAACAGCAGCGCCCAGCGCTCTGCGTTCTTGTTCAAATTGCTCAGGAATTGTCCCATTTCATTCACTTTCATGGCGCGCAGGCGGGATCGGGCAAATGGCCCGGTTCACGCAGTGCTGCTGAAGAAGGAAGTGCGCCGCCGGTGGCCTGCACCGGCGGCGTCAGGATCAGGCGTCGTGGACGTAATAGCGCCCCTGGGTGCCGGCAGCTTCTTCCAGCTTGCCAAAGGCCTCCATCGATCCGGCCAGTTCGACCTTGAATTCGTCCCATTCGGACCGCTGATAGCCACCTGCAGCCTTCCATTCGGCCAGTTGGTCATCGGACAGGGAATGGAATTCAACACCGGATTTGCGCAGTTCCGCCATCGCGTAGTTGCGGGCCGACGGTACCTTGGCAAGGTTCTGGTGGCCGGTGATTTCCGAGGCGACCATGATGCCTTCCTGAACATCGGCGGGCATGGAGTTGAACCATTCCAGATTGCAGGAAAACACCTGACTGTCCGGTACGGCCTGCGTGAATGTCACGTGGCTCAGGATATCCTTGAAGCCAAAGACATAAAGCGCACCAACAGACGGGTCGAGCGCATCTGCCACACCCTGCTTGATCGCGGACGGTGTTTCGCCCCACGCCACAGGTGTCGGGTTTGCGCCAACCATCTTATAGTACTGTTGCAGCATTTTCGATCCCGGTACGCGGAATTTGACACCGGCCAGATCGCTGGGCGTGATCACGGCCCCTGCGCCACCTTTGCGCACGGCCACGACGCGCGGGTCGATCACGACATAGAACAGCGCCTTGAAGCCCTTGGCCTCGACATTTGCCTCGACATCGCTTTTCCACGCATCCGAATGCACCAGATTAGTGAAACGCTGGTTCGAACCACAGAAATACGGCATGTTGATCAGGTCGGCCGCCGGTGCAAACGCGGCAAAATTGGCCAGCGAATGTTGCGCAGCCTGAATAGTGCCACCCTGCACCTTCTGCACCAAAGCACCGCCTGCACCCAACTGGCCGCCCGGCGCCAGCTTGACGTAGACCTTGCCGTTGGTGGCGTTCTGGATGTTTTCTTTCAGATCAAGTTGCAGAATCGGATAGCTGCGCGATGCGCCCAGCACATAGGCCGTGGCGATTGTCATCGTGTGTTCTGCGGCGGCTTCGCGGTCCTGTTCTTCCTTGGCGGTCTGGGCCACAGCCTGGGTCGACCAAAGGGTACCTGCGGCGCCCGCGACCATTGCCGCAGTGAAGGCACCGCCAGTTGTCAGTTTCAGAAAATTGCGGCGTGATGCCGATTTGAGTTCGTTGTCCAAAGTCTTCCTCCCGGGTTGGTTCAGTCTTGTTTTGGTTTGTTTTTCTCCGCCGCTTCGCGCAGCAGAATGGCCGCAACGAAAAACAGCACCGAAACTGTCAGCAATAGCAGTTCGGGCACATCACTCAGAAACCCTCCTCCTCCGAAGGCACCGAGTGTGACGTTCAGGAAATAGACGCCGAACAAGATTGCGGCGATTGCCATATACATGATTAAACCTCCCCCTTGTCCGTTTTTGCGGTTGTTCGCGCCGCCGTCTGCTTTTTATCTGTAAGCGCTTACATTTCAATTTGCAAGCGCTTACATTTACAACTCAAAGCAAAGCCTGCGCTTCGCAATTGCGAATGGCTGCTGTAGGGTGATGCACACAGGCAACGGGAAAGTCAGGGATTGAACAAGATATCGACGCCCACACTGGAAGACGTGTCGCGCGAGGCCGGCGTTTCGACGGCGACGGTCTCACGCTGTCTGAATTCGCCCAGTCAGGTGGCGGAACACACCCGCAGCAAGGTGATGACCGCGGTTCAGAAACTGAACTATTCACCGAATTTCGGGGCGCGCGCGCTGGCAGCGAAACGCACGAACACCATCGGTGCTGTCATCCCGACCATGGAAAACGCGGTTTTTGCGCGGGGTATCCACGCCTTTCAGGAAGAATTGCGCGAACATGGTATCACGCTGCTGGTCGCGTGTTCGTCCTACCGCGAAGAGCTGGAAACCGAACAGATCCGCACCTTGGTGGCCCGCGGTGCCGATGCGCTGCTGCTGATCGGGCACCACCGCGATCCCGCGATCTACCGGTTTCTGCAACGCCAGTCCGTGCCAGTGCTAAGCGCATGGGTCTATGATGCAGGGCACCCCAACCTGTCGATCGGATTTGACAACAAGCAGGCGATGAAATCCCTGGCGTTTGCGGTCCTGAACATGGGCCATCGCCACATCGGCGTCATTTCAGCACAACAGGCCGCAAATGACCGCGCCCGCGCCCGGGTGGAAGGTATTCGGGCGGCGATGGCGGATTACGGGGTATCGCCCGAATTGATGAAACTGACCGAAGTTCCCTATGGCATTGAGGAAGGTGGCACCGCCTTTCGTGATTTGATGCAAGCCAAGGATCGCCCGACAGTCGTGATGTGCGGCAACGATGTGCTGGCGGCAGGCGCGTTGCGTCAGGCCATCCAGATGGGTCTGCGGGTGCCGCAGGATGTTTCGATCACCGGGTTTGACGATATCGAACTGGCGACAGTTCTGACCCCTGAAATCACCACAGTGCATGTTCCGCATCGCGAAATGGGCCGCCAGGCGGCCAAACACCTGATTGCGATGGTGGCAGGAAACGGGCCCGATACCAGCATCGAACTTGATACGCGCCTGTGCCTGCGCGGATCGTTGGGCCCCTGCCCCAAGCCATAAAAAAGGGCGCGGCCAAATTAGACCGCGCCCCAGACATTTCTTAGTCAGCCCATCAGGCCAGATCGAAACGATCGGCGTTCATGACCTTGGTCCACGCATCGACGAAATCCTGAACAAAGGTGTCCTTGGCATCGTCGCAGGCATAGGCTTCGGCCACGGCCCGCAATTGCGAGTTTGATCCGAACACCAGATCCACGCGGGTGCCTGTCCATTTGACCTTGCCGCTGGCACGGTCACGGCCTTCAAAAACGTCCTCGGCCTCAGAGGTTGCTTTCCATTCCGTGCCCATATCCATCAGGTTCACAAAGAAATCATTGCTGAGCGTGCCGGGACGGTCGGTGAAAACACCGTAATCCGTTCCGCCGAAATTGGTGTTCAGCACCCGCATCCCGCCGACAAGCGCTGTCATTTCCGGGGCGGTCAATGTCAGCAATTGCGCGCGATCCACCAGCATTTCTTCTGCCGAGACAGAATAGCTGGCTTTCTGGTAGTTGCGGAAGCCATCTGCAACCGGTTCCAGCACATCGAAGGATTCAACGTCCGTCTGCTCCTCCAAGGCATCCATGCGCCCCGGTGCAAACGGCACCTGCACATCATGACCACCCGCCTTGGCCGCCTGTTCGATGGCCGCGCCACCGCCCAGTACGATCAGATCGGCCAGCGATATCTTCTTGCCGCCGGTTTGCGCCGCGTTGAACTCTGACTGAATGGTTTCCAGTATACCCAGAACCTTGGACAGTTGGTCGGGCTGGTTCGCTTCCCAGTCTTTTTGCGGGGCAAGCCGGATACGCGCACCGTTGGCTCCGCCGCGCATGTCGGACCCGCGATAGGTTGATGCGGACGCCCATGCCGTTGTCACAAGTTCAGACACCGAAAGACCCGACGCCAGAATTTTTTCTTTCAGCGCGACAACGTCCGCTTCGTCGACCAGATCGTGATCAACGGCCGGGATCGGATCCTGCCAGATCAACTCTTCTGCAGGCACTTCATCCCCCAGATACCGCGAGATTGGCCCCATATCGCGGTGGGTCAGCTTGTACCACGCACGCGCAAACGCATCGGCAAACACATCCGGATTGGCATGGAAGTGGCGCGAGATTTTCTCGTACGACGGATCCATGCGCATCGCCATATCGGCGGTTGTCATCATCAGCGGCACGGTTCCGTTACCATCGACCTGCGGCGCCTCGGCGGCGTTCTGGCAGGCCTTCGGTGTCCACTGGTTGGCCCCTGCCGGGCTTTTCGTCAGTTCCCAGTCATATCCCAGAAGAACGTCAAAATAGCTCATGTCCCACGTGGTCGGTGTGGGTGTCCACGGGCCTTCAATTCCGCTGGTGATTGTATCGACGCCTTTGCCCGATCCATGTGTGCTAAGCCAGCCAAAGCCTTGCGCGGCCATGTCGCCGCCTTCCGGCTCTACCCCGACCAAAGCGGCATCGCCGTTGCCATGCGCCTTGCCAAAGGTGTGACCACCCGCGACCAAAGCCACGGTTTCTTCATCGTTCATCGCCATGCGTGCAAAAGTATCGCGAATGTCACGCGCCGATGCCAGAGGATCGGGGTTGCCATCCGGACCTTCGGGGTTGACGTAGATCAGGCCCATCTGGACAGCCGCCAGCGGGTTTTCCAGTACGCGATCACCGCTATAGCGGCTGTTGGGTTTGTCGCTGGTGGCAAGCCATGTTTCCTCGGCACCCCAGTAGATGTCTTCTTCGGGTTCCCAGATATCTTCGCGACCGCCGCCAAAGCCAAAAGTCTTGCCGCCCATCGATTCAATGGCGCAGTTGCCGACGAGGATGAACAGATCCGCCCAGGAAACGCTGTTGCCGTATTTTTTCTTGATCGGCCACAGAAGGCGGCGCGCCTTGTCCAGGTTGCCGTTATCTGGCCAGCTGTTCAGCGGCGCAAAGCGCTGCGATCCCGACGAACCGCCGCCACGGCCGTCTGCGGTACGGTAGGTGCCCGCGCTGTGCCATGCCATCCGGATAAAGAATGGGCCGTAATGCCCGTAATCCGCCGGCCACCAGTCCTGTGAATCGGTCAGCAGTGAGTAGATGTCTTCCTTCAGGGCTTTCAGGTCAACTTTCTTGAAGGCTTCGGCATAGTTCACCCGCCCGCGGGTCGGATCGGTCAGCGGGGAATTCTGGTGCAGAATTCTGAGGTTCAACTGGTTCGGCCACCAATCCCGGTTCGATCGCGTCCCGAAAGTTGCGTGCATAACAGGGCATTTGCCCCCGGTTCCAATATCATTTCCGTCCATGGCGCTCTCCGATTTTGGTTGTGATGACTGAATAGATTTATCCGCAGCGATTCCCAGCCAGAATGCCGGAAAGTCATGCGGTCTGACCCTGCTTATATCAAACCGGCGCAATTTATTTAAGTTGAAAAAACTGATGACTGCAATAACCTGCGCTTATGATAAATTTCACGCTGAAACAGTTGCGGTATTTCGAAGTGCTGGCGCGGCATTGCCATTTCGGGCACGCGGCGGCGGCCTGTGCGATATCGCAACCGGCCCTGTCGGTCCAGATCAAGGAACTGGAACAGGAATTGGGGGCGGTCCTGTTTGAACGCGGTGCGCGACAGGTGCGGCTAACCCTGTTCGGCGAAGAATTTGCCCTGCGCACCCGCGAGATTTTGCGCTCGATTGACGAACTGGGCGATCTGGCGCGCGCGTCGCGGGACCGTCTGGTCGGGCGGTTGCGCATCGGGGTGATCCCGACCATCGCACCCTATCTTCTGCCGCGTATCATCACCGGCCTTGCGCGCACCCATGCCGGGCTGGACATTCATGTGCGTGAAACGATGACGCACAAATTGATACAGGAACTGGCGGACGGGCGCATCGATACCGCCATTGTGGCCCTGCCTGTTTCGGAACCGTCGCTGACCGAGGTTGCGCTGTTCACGGAAAATTTTGTACTGGCGCGCCCCTTGGGGGACGAGGGCAAACCGGTGCCCGACCGCGACGCTTTGCGGGAAATGAAACTTTTGTTGCTGGAAGAAGGCCATTGCTTTCGTGATCAGGCGCTTTCGTTCTGCAACATCCAGACAAGCCGCCAACGCGAAGGGCTGGACGCCAGTTCGCTTGCGACACTTGTGCAGATGGTCAGCGCGGGTATCGGTGTCACTCTCATCCCGGAAATGGCGGTCGATGTCGAAACACGCTCGGCCCCGGTTTCAGTAACACGGTTCAAAGACCCGCAGCCTGCCCGTATAATCGGAATGATCTGGCGCAAGACAAACCCGCTTGCCACAGAGCTGACGAAAATCGCCGATGTCGTGCGCCGCTCGACCGCACCTTCGCGGCAGTACAAAGCGCAAAAGGCCGGATAGCCGAAACTGCACGCACAACGAAAGGAACGCCAAGACATGACCAACCCGAACCAAAGCGTCGCGGGCAAACCCTGCATCCTGTGCTGCGCGATCACGGGGTCGGTTCCGCGCAAGGAAGACAACCCCGCCGTTCCGATCAGCATTGCCGAACAGATCGAAAGTGCGCACGCCGCGTACGAGGCGGGGGCCAGCATCATTCACGCCCATGTGCGCAATTCCGATCAGACACCATCATCCGATCCCGACAAGTTCGCGCGGCTCAAGGAGGGGTTGGAAGAACACTGCCCCGATGTGATCATCCAGTTTTCAACAGGCGGGCGATCCGGCGCCGGGCGTGAACGCGGCGGTATGCTGCCGCTGCGCCCGCACATGGCATCCCTGTCTGTGGGATCAAACAACTTTCCCACCCGCGTCTATGAAAACCCGCCCGATCTGGTTGACTGGCTGGCGGGTGAAATGCAGACCTATCAGGTCACGCCAGAGATCGAGGCGTTTGATCTGTCGCACATTCTTCAGGCTGTGCGCCTGCACGAGGCGGGGCGTCTTTACGGCACGCTTTACGTGCAGTTTGTCATGGGGGTGAAAAACGCCATGCCCGCCGACAAGGATGTGTTCGATTACTATGTCCACACAATGCACCGGCTTGCCCCCGATGCCCCCTGGTGTGCCGCAGGGATCGGGGCAAACCAGATCGTTGTGAACGAATGGGCCATTGCCGCAGGCGGTCATACGCGCGCCGGACTTGAGGACAATGTCCGGCTGGACAAACACAGGCTGGCCCCATCGAATGCCGCCCTGATCCGGCGCGCTGCCGATCTGTGCGTGCGTTATGACCGGCCCGTTGCAACACCGCAGCAGGCCAAGGCGATACTGGGGCTGACGTAATGGCACAGCCGCGCGCCGAACTGGTTGGCCCAGCCACACCGATCCAACCGCTGGCGCGCCTGTCTGGACAGCTAGGCATCACGCTGCACATCAAACGCGATGATCTGGCGGGCACGACCTTTGGCGGCAACAAATCCCGCCAGCTGGAATATTACCTTGGGGCGGCGCAAGCGGCCAGCGCCGATACGATCCTGATCACCGGGGCCGTTCAATCCAATTTCGTGCGCACCGCCGCCGCATCGGCGGCGCAGTTGGGGATGCGCACAATCGTGCAACTGGAATCCCGTGTGCCGGATATGGGGCCCACCTATGACCGCTCGGGCAATGTGTTGCTGTCGCGTATTCTGGGGGCAGAGGTGATGCACTACCCTGATGGCGAGGACGAAGCCGGTGCCGACGCGGCGCTGCGGGCGCGCGCGGTTCAGGAACAAAAGGCGGGGCGTGTGCCCTATGTGATCCCGCTGGCGGCCGGAAACCCGCCTCTGGGTGCGCTAGGATACATGCGCGCGGCGGATGAAATCATTGCACAGAACGCCGGATTTGACGTGATCGTCGTGGCATCCGGCAGCGGGCTGACCCATGCGGGCCTGCTCGCGGGGCTGCACCGCGCCGGCCATGGCGCACGGGTGATTGGCAGTTGCGTGCGCCGTGATGCGGGCCTGCAAACCGACAGGTTGAAACGGGTTCTGGCGGCGCTGTCTGAACTGACGGACACAGGCGGGCCTGTTCCCCAGAACCGGATCGAAATCTGGGACGGTGCGCTGGCCCCCGGATACGGGCGGATCGGACCTGCTGCCGCCGATGCCATGGCCCGGATGGCGCAGGTCGAAGGGATCATGCTGGACCCGGTTTATACCGCCAAATCCTTTGCCGCGATTCCCGCACTGGTCCGGTCGGGATCAATCCCGCAGGGCAGCAATGTACTGTTTGTCCATACCGGCGGTCTGGCCGCGCTGTTCGCCTATCAGGACGAGATCGAAACCGCCCTGCCGCGCGGTTGATCGGCGCAATTAAGTTGATTACCGGATCGGGCGCCTTTAAACAGTTTATGTCTAGACAAAAGTGATCCCATGCAGACAATTTTTGCCAAGCGCGCGCGACTAAGCTCTGGCTGGGCGCAGAATGTGCGTCTTTCCCTTGAACACGGGCGTATCGCGGACGTGAAAGCCGGTGCATCCGCTGCACCCGATGCCATAGCGGTTGATACGTTGCTGCCCTCTTTGGCCAACCTGCATTCGCACAGTTTTCAGCGTGCAATGGCCGGTATGACCGAATTTCGCGCCGCCGGACAAGACAGTTTCTGGACATGGCGGACATTGATGTACCGCTTCATGGATCACATCACGCCTGATCATTATGAAGCGATTGCGGCACTCGTGTTCATGGAAATGCAAGAGGCCGGATATGCCAGCGTGGGCGAGTTTCACTATGTGCATCACCAGCCGGGCGGGCAGCCTTATGACGATCTGTCAGAGTTGAGCGCGCGTGTGTTCGCCGCCGCAGCGCATACCGGTATCGGCCTGACCCATCTGCCGGTGCTATATAGCTATGGCGGCGCGGGCATGGCCGCATTGAACGGCGGCCAATTGCGGTTCGGCAATGATGTCGACCGGTTTGGCGCATTGGTGGCACAGGCGCGCGACCGGGCCGCCCGTGATCTGCCGGAAGACGCTCAGGTGGGCATCGCGCCCCATTCGCTGCGTGCCACCTGCCCCGATGATCTGTCGGTTGTGTTGGCGGACGCACCGAACGGGCCTGTCCACATCCATGTGGCCGAACAACCAAAGGAAGTGGCGGATATTTCGGCATGGCTGGGGGCGCGGCCCGTACAGTGGCTGCTGGACAATGCCGGTGTTGATCCCCGCTGGTGCCTGATCCATGCCACCCACATGACCGACGCAGAAACCCGCGCGCTGGCGCAGTCCGGTGCCGTGGCAGGCCTGTGCCCAATCACCGAGGCCAATCTGGGCGACGGTCCGTTCAACGGTGTGGACTATCTTGCAGCGGGCGGGGCATTTGGTATTGGTTCGGATTCCAACGTGCGCATCGCGCTGTCCGAGGAATTGCGGATGCTGGAATATTCGCAACGCCTGCGCGATCTGGCCCGCAATGTTCTGGTGCCGCAAGCCGGATCGGTGGGCGACCACCTGTATCTGGGCGCGGCACAGGGCGGCGCGCAAGCCCTGAACCGCGGCAGCGGACAGATCGAGGTGGGTGCGCTGGCCGATCTGGTGGCGATCAACAGCGACACACCGGCCCTGTGCGCCCTGAACGATGGTCAGGTTCTGGACGGGCTGTGTTTTGCTGCGGGCGACGACATCATTACCGACCTGTGGAGCGCGGGGCGACATTGCGTGCAGGATGGCCACCATATTCACCGTGACCGCATCATCGCACGTTACAAACAAACAGTGCAGGATTTGCTGGCGCTTATCTGACCGGTTTCAGCGTCGCCAGCACCGCCACCGCGCCGGATGATACATCTATGTCTACAGGTCCGGTGCAATGGATACCCGCCTCTTGCGCCAGTGTTTCGGCGCCACACCGGACAGATCCGCGGGCGCAGTAAAGCAGGGTTTCATCAATGCCCGACCAGCATTGCGGCCCGAACAGAACGGTCATATCGGCCTGCACGCGGGTCGGATCGAACATCAGGTTCAATGCCTGACAGGGACCATCACGCAATGCAGCGTAAAATGACACCGCGCCGTCAAAGGCCACAGGTTGCAAGGGGCGCACAGCGATCATCTGATCCGGGCCAGAAAGGTGCAGGCCCGCCCCCTCCACGATGGTCTGGATACGCCGCAAACCGGGAAACACCAAATAAGGCCCGTCGGCCAAGATCTGCGCCATGCTCAGCCGCCAGAGGAGTGCGTCGCCACTGTAGCCGACCGCCAGTTCCTGAGTGGTCCCGCCACCGTTTTTCCACGGCTGTTTCGGGCAAGTATTCAGATCGAACCGCATCGCACCATCCCCTTGATCCCAATAAATATTGGACATTTGCCGGTTATGCACATCATAAACATCCACCAAAAGGAACAAAATGCATGACCTTGCAACGAAAAGTCAGCTTTCACGATATAAAGGAAGAGGTCAAAGCGCGCATTGAAAACCGCGTCTGGCCGCAGGGCAGCCTGCTGCCCACCGAAATGGAACTGGCAGAAGAGTTCGGCTGTGCGCGCGCAACGGTAAACCGGGCCTTGCGCGAACTGGCCGAACAGGGGCTGGTGGATCGCAAACGCAAAAGCGGCACGCGCGTGAAAAGCGCGCCGTCAAAACAGGCCAAATTCGAAATCTCCGTGGTGCGCCGCACCATCGAGGACATGAACGCCACCTATCGCTATGCGCTGGTGCATCGCAGCATCATCGATGTGCCCGCATGGCTGCGCGCGCAGATCAATGTCGCGGAAGGCGCGCAGATCCTGCATCTGAACTGCATGCATTACGCCGACAACCAGCCGTTTCAGTTCGAAGACCGCTGGATCAACATCGATGCGGTGAAATCGGTGGTAGACGCCGATTTTTCAACCATCGGCCCGAATGAATGGCTGTTGGAAGCCGTGCCATTTTCCAACGCCGAAATCACGTTTTCTGCGGTTGGTGCCAGTGGCGAAATGGCGGATTTTCTGGCAACACCCAAGGGCACCCCGCTGTTCCAGCTGGAACGCACAACGTGGTTTCGCAGCAAGCCGATCACCTTTGTGCGCATGACCTTTCAGCCCGGATACCGGATGAGCACAAGGTACTGACCGCGAAGTTTTCCCGATCAGACGGAGGGCGCGATCATGCCAAGATAGCTGTCGTAGAATGATTGAATGCCCCATTCCATGTGCGACAGCGGACCCGGCACAAAGTGGTGCGAATTCACGCCTTCCTGATTGACACGTATGATCCGTTCGTCATCCAGCGATGTTTCGTGCCACAGCCAGATCAGGGTGTCAGGGTCGTAATCCCTGCCCGCCTCGGCATCGCCGCGCACCATCCACACGACCTGAATATCGGTTTCCTGCACGCCGGTCGGGACAAAACGATAGCCGACGACGTAGTCGGAATAGATCAGGAAATTGTTCAGAACCCCGATCTGAAGATCGGTGGTGCCGCCATCATAACCGCCCAGCGTTCCCAGCAGCGGCGCAACCGGCGTGCCGTCCTTGCTCCCGGTGACATAGCCGGAATAAAGCGGGTAACGGCGGAAATAGAAATTCATTCCCCCGCCCGACTGTTCCGGCAGGCTGATCTCGGTCGTATCCAGCCCGGCAGCACGCGCCTTGTCCTGCATCGCCCCGACCAGTTCATCGGTCATCGACGCGGGATCTTTCAAACTGTGGCTGCGCGAATAATCCTTGTGGGCTGGCGCGCAATGATAGCATTCCATGTAGTTTTCGATCGCCAGTTTCCAGTTGGCGGGCACCGGATAGGATGCCGTATGTGCGAGTTTGAGATTGGCAAGATCGAACGGCGCGACCAGCGGGCGCAGCTGATCAAGCCCCGCATCAATGTCGGGTGGATTTGCGCCGGTCGAGATGAAAATCAGCCCCTCAAACACGCGCACATGGGCTTCGAACAGGCCGTATTGTGCCGGATCGAAATCGGGGCCCATTTCGCGCCCGCCGCGCAATTTGCCATCCAGATCATATGTCCATGCGTGATAGGGGCACGAAAACACCCGCGCTGTGCCTTGGTGTTCCACGCATACCCGCGATCCGCGATGACGGCAGACATTCAGATAGGCGCGCACCCGGTCCGATCCGTCGCGCACCACGATGATCGATTCATGCCCGTATTCAAACAGAAAGAACGCGCCCTTTTCCACAATCTGGCTGACATGCCCGACCCATATCCAGCTTTCGTTCCAGTAGGTCTTGATGTCGTGCTGATAGATATCGGGGCGCGTGTAAAAATCGCGCGGCAGGGCAAAACCGGGCTGGCACTTCTGGACAAGCGCGCCCAGACCTGCGGGTTTCTGGTATGACATGGTCGGATCCTATTGGCTGACAGCGCCAATCTTGGCTCGCGGAACCGGTTTTTGCAAGGGCGCCCCGGTCGCAGCCTGAGCACGTTTTTCCGACATCAAAACTGCGCAATCTGTTCTTGAAATTTGATCTCCCTGCAGGGCTCTGCAGGACCGGACCTTCAAACCAACTGAAGGTGACACCCCGAAATACTGTCAGGGCGTCGATTGTCTGATTGGGATCCGGCACGCCGACATCATCAGATGGGGTGGTTGCCGCCCTCCCTCGACGGCATCGCAATGTGCCAGAATGGTGGTGTTACAGCCACTGAGAGGAAAGGACGGCAAAGACCGCACAACGAGGCCTGATAGAAGACCGCACTCGATCTCAAATCCATGCTTCAGAAACTTCTTGCATTTTTAGCGACAACCACAGAAGGGCCAACGGTCACATGCACCGCACACAAAGGCCGGACACATGACCGAACCCCGCAACGATCAAAATCCGCTCAAGTCAACCCTTGCAAAACCGGGGCCGTCCACAAATGACAATGCCATCCGAGGTGTTAAGAGCGGACATACATCACAAGCGCCAAGCGAATATTCTCTGGGCTCGTCTTGAAATAACGACAAGGGCTGCGTTTTGTCATCCGGTGACGCTAGTCAGCGCGAACTCAGCCGACAAGAAAGTTCCTCTTTCACTGACGTCACAAGCGATGGAAAAAGAATTTTAGGCTAAAGTATTATTCTTCGAGGCGAAGGATCGATGAAAGTGTTCGCAAGTTACTTGCCAACCGCTCTGAAACGTATTCGAGCGCAAATGTTTGGAACGAAAGGACCAATTCCGGATCTTCGGACTTCATACGTTCGAATGCCGATTCTGTCATAACGTGAGCGGTTCCTTCTGTGTCCGCTATACCTAGCACAAGCGGGCCGATATTTCCTTGCCTGAAGAAGCTTGCCACGCCGACCATCGAACCTGAGCCCGCACTTCGTATTCTACGGTTTTTTCCGTCTAACTCGGCGAGATAAATCGAAATGGTCCCCTGTTCGATAAAGTACAGCATGCGCTGCTCATTGCCAGGTTCTGAAACAACATCACCATATGAGAACTCAATCGTTTCCAAGTAGCTCCGGAATTTTTGGACATCGATCTCTCTCTTGAAAACCTTGTTCAACTGATCGTCTATCGGCAACGCTTTTGGGCTTGGATCAAAACCAGCCGTTCTTAGAAGAAAATCTTCGCACCATTCCAAGGCACTGTCTGCATCCTTGAAGATCGGCTCGATAACAGCATCGCCATCTAGAAATTTTTCTTCGTGCAACCGTCGATCAATTTCTTCTGAGACGTGAGCCAGCGCAAGCTGCGTTCCGACTTCGAGAGCCTTTTTCTTAATTTTGACGAGGCCATGAACGGCAGACGTATCCAATCCGGAAACCTGCTGAAAGTCCAAAATTACGAACTCTGGTGCGGCCTCTTGTTTAGATAGAGCTCCAGCCACTTCCTCATACAACCTAATTGAGGACGCGAAAAAAATGAAACCGTGAAGTTTAAGATATAGAATTTTTTTGCCTTCGGTAGTCAGGGCGTTTCGCTGGTCTTCCGGGCGATCAACGGCACTCGAAAAATTACTCCCCTCTATGGCTAAGCGAACAACGTTAATTTTGCTGTAGCTAATCACGAAGAGAACTACGGCTGCGGCTACGCCGGTCGCAACACCTTCGAGAAATCCGATAAACTCGACCACAAAAAGGATCACAAATATTATGGCGACGTCACCGCGCCGTAGACTGGACCAACTTTTAACAACCCAATCGAAAAGGAAACCTAGTCCGATAAACATTACCAAGCCGCCCAGCACAAATTTTGGGAATACAGACAGAGCACCTGCGCCGACCGTCATTGTAAGAAGGCAAAATACTGCGACTACGACCCCAACGAGCCTACTGTCTCCACGCATACGACGCCCGAGAGTGGAGAGGCTTACGTAGTGATATCCAACAAGACTTCCGCCAGGCGCAGCAAGCATGTTTGCAAGTCCGGCCAGGCGCATCTCGCGGTGGACGTCTATGTCACGGTTAAAGGCCGACTCGAGAGCTGTGAGGTTAAGAAGTACAGAGATGAGCGCAATCGAAAGAATAGTGGCCAACCCTGTGAATTCTGTCACAAACAACGTCCAATCGGCGGCAAGAAATGTTGAAAGAGGTACAGGCTGCCACAACGCGCCTTCCCCAAATGGTTGCAGCAACCACCCTCCGTCAATGGCTTCCTGGCTCGCAACACCACTGAGAATTAGAATTACGTGAAAAAGAGCTACCGCGCCCAAGATGAGCCCCGGCATGATGAAAACATTGGAGTACTTGAGGGACACGAACAACGTAATGATAGCGAATGCGGCTCCGGGCAGCCAAAGATGCGTGACTTCGCCGAGTGCACCGAGCTGGGAAAAATCAAACTTTTGATCCGCCATTACGCTGAAGGAGCCCTTGAAAAGCAGCCACCCCGTTGCCGCCAGAAAACCAGCGATCACCGGATACGGAATCAGCTGGACAAAGGCTGCGAGCCGCCACCGGCCGACGAGGTAGAAGATCACACCCGAAAGAGCTGTCGACGCCACCATTATTACCACCGCCTGGGCAAACAGCATCTCTGGCGAGAGCGTGCTCCCGGGAAGTTGGGATAGAGTCGCAATCATGACAGCGATGATTGCCGTTGGGTTGTCTTGTGGCAAAGCCACGACGCCGCGAAGCTCGCTGAAGAGCCCAATGACAAGCGCAATTACAACACCACCAAAGAGGAGTTGCCCTGTCGCTCGTGGCACGTAGCCGGAGAGTTCACCGGTAAAAATCACGGCCGAATAGGAAAACATGAAGGTGACCGTCAGGACACCCGCAACCAGTCCGGCGGTGATACTTGGGACAACAACGGGGCCACGCAAGTTTTCCTTGAGTTCCTGTTTCCAGCCAGTCTGCATCAATCCTAATTCCCACTCAGCATTATCGTCGAACATTTTACAGGGTGGCCGTTTCTCGAACCTATTGCCTCCAATCTTAGTGGCGCATCAACTTGTTCGAGAAACCTCACGCTTAGCCGTCTGTTAGGGCTCGGCATTGTTGCTTTTACGGTCTTCAATCATGTAATAGATCAGGATGAATGAGCTAAACAAAAAGATCCCGACTGAATCCCCCAACACCCACCGCGTCCAATTTTTTGCCATATTTGAAGCTGGCACAATGCCTGAGAAATAAAGTGATGCAACACCAAATCCGGCACTAATGCTTGCACTTATTGCTGCCCCGATGGTGCCCAGTTTTAGAGCTTTGAAAAAGATCGAAAGCTCATTCCAAGGGCCCAGAGCACGCAGGGCCAAGGTGGCTATAATTGCGCCCAGAGCACTCCCGATACCAATTCCAACGGCGGCTTGGATGTTTGATCCAAAATACAGGTTTGAAACAAAGGATGCCAAAGCAATGCTTGGCCAAAGCCGCATATCTATAAAGACCAGCGCAACAACAGCAGAACCGGCAGGCAACCAGATGATCGCGACACCGTCGTAGTTAGCCGCTAATGTCAGGCTAAGTATGCCCAAAACCAAACTGACAAAGAAATACAAAACGAATATGACAAGAAACTTTGGGCCTATGGGTAGGCTGTTCCGCTGAGTTTCGTACTTGGGCAAATCCCGTTCCCTCTTTCTTACTTTAGTGGGCGTTCCTAACCCCGGAGAAATAAAGCTGAAGCACCCGAATTCTGCGGATCGGTGAATTTTCCGCGCTACGAGGACTGCCTTAAATCGAAGTCGAGCCACTTGGTTGATGCTGATTTCTCTTGGCCCGCTGAGGGAGAGGCTTTCAGAAGACCTCGAGCTTCGATTCCAGAGCGTGGTTCTCCTCTGCGACTAAAATGTGGAACTGCCAGTCTATGCGCCAGCCGAGCTTATCAGTGAGAGCCTTCATTTCGCCCCGGGCCGAGTGTGCCGCATCGGCGACAGATGCACGTTCGGAAACGTGCACCTCCTTCCCGCCTACGAACATCGTCTTTTGAGTTACAATTCTCTCCATATCACACTCCAGCCTTGCAGCTAGACGGCTTCTAGCGCTTTTTCGTGAGCCACTTTGACCGTGCGCATGATGCGGTCGACGACGAGATATGGGTCAGCATCAGATGCAGGACGCCGGTCCTCAAGATACCCTTTCCAGTCATGCGTTGTCGTGTAGAGCGGGATGCGGATTGATGCACCTCGGTTCGATGCTCCAAAGCTGAACTGATCGATAGAGGCCGTTTCATGAGACCCAGTCAATCTGCGTTCGTTTCCAGCACCATAAACATCGATATGATCTTGGTGGAATGGGCGGAAGCCTTCGCATAGCGCTTCAATGTAGCTCTGTCCGCCGACATCCCGCAGGTAGTCGTACGAGAAGTTTGAGTGCATGCCAGAGCCATTCCAATCCCCAGAGATCGGTTTTGGGTCGAGGGTTGCAATCAGATCATACTTCTCTGTGATTAGTTGAAGTAGGAACCTCGCTACGATCAAATCGTCGGCCGCACGAAGGGCTCCCTTTCCAAAACACTGAAATTCCCACTGACCCAACATGACCTCGGCATTGATCCCAGTCACACCCAGGTCGGCGGTTAGGCAAGCGTCCCAGTGTTCATCAACCAATTCTCTCGCCTCGACGCGATGCGATCCCACGGCGCAATAATACGGTCCCTGAGGCTCGGGAAAGCCGCCATCGGGAAACCCAACAGGTCGACCATTTGAGGTCATCAAAATGTATTCCTGCTCAAAACCAAACCAGAATTCAGCTTCGGCTTCTCGATCAATCAGATTTCGCGTGTTGGTTTCGTGCGGGCGCCCATCTCGATGAAAAACCTCGCACAAAACGAGGTAGGCGTTTTGCCTGAAGGGGTTCGGATAGACACGAACGGGCTGCAAAATGCAGTCAGAGTCATGGCCCTCCGCCTGCTGAGTGGAACTGCCATCGAAACCCCATTTCGGGGTGTCTTCAACAGATCCATTGTACGAACTATCTGGGTGGATTTGTGCTTTTGTACGGATGTTCGCGATGTCGTAACCGTCCAGCCAGATGTAGTCGAGACGAGCGTTTCCCATGATATTCTTCCTTTAGTTCATTTTACTTATTCGTGCCATCAACTGGCCGATATCAAACCGATAAAATTCTACTCTTTCATTCGTTGGTTGTCGTTAGTTGCCAGTCGCAATCTGCTTGTCTGAGAGTCTCAAGTGGATAAACAAAGGGCCACTCGACTATCTGTAACGTTCGTACGCCCACTTTAGCGCAGCGATGTCGGGCGCATATTGAGAGATGTTCCCTCGCTCATGAGCGTTGTCCGTTGCTGCCGCATCATGAGGCTTTTGAACCCACCGACCGACCAAAGACACGGGGCTTACGTCAAATTCTTCCTTAAACACCCGACTGAAGTGAGCTTGTGAAGAAAATGCCCAACGTTCGGCAACGGCCTTAACGACGCCTCGCACGGGCTGTGCCTCAGACAAATCCCGATATGCTCTGCTCAACCGGCGCGAAACAATGTACCGGTTCACTCCTCCGTATTCTTCCAGGTGGCGGAACAGTGTCGCTCGGGACAGTTTCAATTCTTGGGATATCCTACCCGCGCCAAGCCAAGTACATTTAAGATTCTTTTCAATGAAGTCCTTGATGGCATTAACTTGGTCATTTTGGGCATTTTTATATTTTTTATGTCTCGTTCTATTAGATAGAACGCTTTTGAGCGTCCCTGAGATGCTTTCTGCAAGAACCGAAAGCTCATTTTGGCTCAGATGGTCAAGCTCCTGAAATGCGGCGTCAATGCTCGCCAAAAGAAAACGTCCGAGGGCGGAGTCTAGGCTGAAACTCAAGACGGGCGGATGGGTCGACGGGTCATATCCAAGTGCGTGATAGGGTAAAAAGATCGAAACCAGTTCGTGATCTGTGTGAGCTTCGCTTTTGGATCGATGTTGATCGATAAAGTGGAGTGCACTGCTATCCAAGTGGAATTTCTCACCATCTAACTGAATGGTTTCTCCGCCATACTGATACAGTTTAACCTTTATGAGGCGAGTGGGGCGCCCCTCGACTAGCTTGCTCGGTCTGAATATGGTGTTCGCTTTCGCTCGGACCCTGAAAAATAAGATATCCGGTGCAAGCCACATACGCGTGGCAAATCTATAGTCGTTCCCCGCACAGGCTGCTGAAGCTAGTTCGTATGTTTCGTCGGTTATCTCACGCCAAATTGCTCGCGCCTGATCTGGCGGCAAATCAAAAGTATTGACGTAGTAAGATGCAGCCATTCCGTACTCCGACGAAGCGATCTCAGCAGATTTCACCCATTCGAGTTCTTTGCTTCTAAATCTCACCCGGATCGAGCGGTTTGACCTTGTCTCCTGGAGACTCTCAGACAAACAGATTGCGACTGTTAACTAACGACATGCTCTGATTTATCAAGTAGACGGTAGCGGCTCCTGATGTCCTGCAGTCTATGCGGCCAATAGTTGAAAGAAAAAAAGAATAATGATCGTGCGAAATACAAGTTCAATTTGGCGGATGCATCGGCGCACGGATCATCCGCATAGCGTACGCCATGGCATGACTACGGATGTGCTTATGTCCGTCAATGCCGCTCAGCGACGGCCTTCTCTGTGACTGGCATCTTTTGTGCGGCCAAGCCAAGCACAGCCTCAATAGCGGCGGTGTATCCCGCCTTGGTTTCGGCTTCGTCATCCCAGTTGAACTCGAAATCCCTCTCCCTTTTTATGTTGCCTTCCGTCGACCTGCCCGCTCCCTACGAAAGCCCTCGGCAAATTGACACCGTTCACCAACACGTTACATACTAGCATTCAATAATCAATATATTTGGGGGGGGAATCGGCGAAAAATGGATGCCATACAACAGGTGATACCTGCCTTGGGTCTTTTTGGGCTTCTGGCCTGCGCCACCCTTTTATTGGTGCGCATTGCGACCGTGTATGTGTCCGGGCGCGTTCACCGCATCCGAGCATCCGCGGAACTCATTGGCTTGCTGGTGTTGCTCGATTTCACAATCGGCCCCGGGCTTCGTTTTTTAGGTGCAGATTCGCTTGTCGCACCTGTAGAGAGAGCTGTTATTGCTGCGACAGCCATCGGTTTTGCCTTTCTGTTAAATAGTGTGATTCGGGTTGTCCTTTGGGATGGACTGCTCTCGGATCATGGCGAGAGGAAGGTCCCAGTCATTGTTACGGGAAGCGTCGGGGTTGCGTTCTATCTTGCAGCAATCTTGCTGGTTATGCACTTCGTCTACGATGAGCCGGTTGGAGGTCTGCTGGCCACATCGGGCGTGGCGGCGCTGGTGCTCGGCTTCGCGGCGCAATCAACACTCAAGGAGGTCTTCTCCGGCGTTGCTCTCAATGCCACTCAGGCCTTGCGTATCGGCGACTATGTCGAGATCGATGGAGTTTATGGTCAAGTCCATGAGATCAACTGGCGCTCGATCTCGGTCAAAAACCCCCATACCAACTCGCTTTATATCTTTCCCAACAGTGGTGTCGCTGATCGAACCATCCTGAACTTCAGCGAACCCACTAGTCGGTTTCGCTATTACCTCACTTTTACTTTGGAACTGTCCTGTCCTCCGGAACTCGCCATTCGTGCGATCGCAAAAGAGCTTGAGAACTCGAGGTTCGTTCGCCGTGACCCGAAACCTGACTTCAATATGCTTGGATATACCAGTGAGGGCATTGAAGTGAGGGTTCGTTGGCATTTCGATGATGACGATCATTGGTGGGATGCACAGAATGAGATGGTTATGGCTATCTGGAGTGCGATGAGAAAGCATCGGCTGCGCATCGCGATCAACCGACATTGGCTGGGTACCGGCGACGAGTGGGAGAAACTCGACCGGGAAGGCGCCGCTGATTTCGGGAAAGACAAGGTCGCCGACCAGCTCGGAAAATCAGAAATATTCTCGGAATGCACTGAGGAAAATCTGGTTCAGCTGGCCGAAGCCGCTAGAATTATAACGCTCAATCCACCGGCTTGCTATTATGAGCCGGGCGAGCCGTCAGATGGGCTCTATTTCGTCCTTAGCGGAAATGTCGCGCTTCATCAGCGCATAGAAGATGACAGAGTGAACGAAGTCAAAGTGGAGAATTGCCCGAGTGGAGAGATATTTGGCCTGCAAAGCTTCCTGAATGGCACACCTCGAAATTACCTAGCACAGGCGGAACAATATTCAGTGGTCGCACATCTTCCCGAGGACGCACTCCGAAGCTTGATGTCCGATAGCCCTGAAATCCAACTCAAACTACAAGACGCGCTCGCGCAGCGTGCTCCGCAACGCGAAAAGGATGCCAAGGTTGCTCACAAAGAACTTCTGGCGGCTATGCATGCTGAAGAGCGTCGAAAGCTTTCCGAAGAGCTACGACAGAACGTGGGAGAATTACTGGAACGTCCGGCCTTGCACCATTTCATGAGCCTTCTGTCATCCAAGGTGCGCCATGAAGATATTATCAAGGCAACAATGGCAGGCGCTGCAATCATCGCAGCCTGCCGGGGTGATGTAGATGAGGAGGAAGAACTGTTTCTCCGACGCACTATGGCGGAGGCTGACTTGCTCAGACACATGGATATTGATCACGGGTTGGAATTGTTTCGCGAGTTTGCGGCCTCAGACGATGTTATGGCGCGGAACGGTCAGGTTTTCGCTATGCTCGACCGGGCAAGCGAGATGAAGGGCGCACCGCAGATCGCCCACGCGATTGCCGTCGGGATGACAGGCGTCCACGGAACGCCGACCCAGAAGGAATGCGAGGCGCTTGTGGACATCTCGAAACGACTCGACCTGGAAGCGCCGAAATGGGCACTGGGAGTCGAGGGATAGCAGAATGAGTGACGAAGTGGCAAAATCAGGGTTTGTGTTCACCATTGGCCTTACAGGGCACCGTGACATTCATCCTGAAGCTGTCGCCCACATACGTGCGGCACTACGAAATGAACTTGAGGCTCTCAGAGAACGGTTTGCTGCCCTTCCGGTCGAGCTTGTGACCGGACTGGCTCAGGGCGCCGATACACTCGCGACCGAGGTTGCAATTGAGATAGGATTGCCCGTGCGCGCGGTTCTGCCAATGCCCCGTGCTCTCTACGAGGCAGACTTTGAGGGCGAAGCGCACTCGGACTTTATTCGACTTTTAAATGACGCGCGCGTCAAAGTGCAGGAGTTGCCTCTTCCCTTTGGCACTGTGGAGGACAATTACGAAGGTGACGCGTCTCGTGATGCCCTTTATGCGCGGCTCATGGATTACCTTGTTAGACGTTCAAATGTCCTTATCGCGCTTTGGGATGGAGAGGTGACGGGGCTTACTGGTGGATCATCCGACGTGGTCGTTCGCTACCTCTCCGGTTTAGAGCCACAAACGCGGCAGGCTCGCAAACTCGAAGCGGTCGGTGACGCCGAGTTGGCCGATGATCGATCCGACCTCGCGATTTGGATCAAAGCACCTAGGCAGGCGGGCGAAGTTGAGCAGGCCGACGTGCAGACAAGCTATCTGGTACAGGCGGGTGCTACCGGCCTTATCTGTCGCCTGCCGCAAATCCCTGATTTCGTACTGGAGCGCTGGAGCGAGTTTGACCAGTATGCCATCGAACGGGACACAGAAACAGGCACCGATCTGACCGCCTATCCGATCTCTACCCCGGATGATATCAAGATATCAGAAGTCGCTTCCTCGATCGACGTGGATTTCCTGCGTGCGGATCAACTTGCTCTCGCAAATCAGCGTCAATCGGATCGTCTCTTTAAGCTTTTCGGCCTCATGGCCGCCCTGATGGGGCTGACATTTCTGCTCTATGCTAAGATTGCCGCACTGAAACTGTTTCTCATCGCTTATGTGGCTCTGTTTGCGGGAGGTTTCATACTTTTCGCCATTGGCTCAAGGCGCGGCTGGTTTGGACGTCACCTCGCCTTCCGCGCGCTGGCCGAGGCACTCCGAATCCGATTTTTCCTCGTCTTGTCCGGAGGTGGTGCAACAGGCCAGACAAGGCGCCTTTTCCGACTAACCAGCATTGAGCGTTTCAAAGGCTTCGGATGGATTGGCGATGCAATCCGATGCACAGAACCCTTGACCTACGAAAGCACTGTGCCTGCCAAAGATAGGGTTGCGACGGCATCAGAAAGATGGGTCAAGGATCAAGCGGCATATTTTTCACGAAAGCATCACCAGTTACACGGTGAGCATGAACGTCTGGAAACAGTAAAGAAGTTCCTGTTTCTTGCTGCGTTTCTCGGTGCAGTGTCGCTGCTTTTTTTCAAGAAGTCTCTCTACGGTTTTCATATCGGCGATCTTGATGGGAAGACCATTGTCGTCTTCCTCATGGGGCTTTTGCCGCTTTGGCTTGCAATATGGGAGATCTACCAAACGAAAATGGCGACGCGTGAGCTGCTCTGGCAGTACGCAAATCAGGGAGAGCTTTTTGAACTCGCTGAGCGGCGTCTCGAGGCAATCTCCGACCCTATCCACGCACAGGATGTGATTTCGGATTTGGCGGAACGCTCGCTCATGGACGTGGTCCAGTGGAGCACACACCGCTACCACCGCGAACACGAACCGCCATCTGCAGGATGAACAAGGAGGTGGAAGATAGCAGCGATTTCAAGGCGCAACTTTCAAAGTTGCGCCACGACATTCGCACACCGGTAGGCCATATCATCGGCTACGCCGAGATGATTGAGGAGGATCTGCCACCTGATCTCCTGAAGACATTTTCGGGAGACCTTCAAGCAATCCAGAATGCAGGTCACAAAATGCTTGCCCTTATAGAAGATTTCTTGGGCGCTTCGACGGACTCGCCCGAGGAGGTCAATGTAGGTGACGCTCAGTTTCAGTTTCGAATGCAACTCAACCACATAAACGGTTATTCGGAAATGATCTTCGAGGAGGCGACAGACCTCGACGAAGCCGAGTTCATATCTGACCTGGAAAATATCGCCGACGCGGGGCGAGCAGCGCTAAGTCTCGTAGATGACATCCCGCAACGTTTGCTCGAAAAAAACGCAAACAAAAAAACCGCGCCAAAGAAAAAAGGCAAATTCTCTCCGCAACAAGACATGTCGATAATTACCAGTCAAATCGGCCAAGGGGGCGAACTCTTGCTGGTAGACGACGATCCGTCAAACCGCGAGCTATTAAGGCGGCGTGTTAAGCGCATGGGATACTCGGCGCGGACGGTGTCCAGCGGAGAGGAGGCCCTTGCCCTCCTCGAAACCGATCGATTTGACCTTGTCCTGCTTGATTACATGATGCCCGGCCTGACTGGCCTTGAGACCCTGCAGCGAATGAAGGCGTCTTCTCGCCTGCGCACGATCCCGGTGATCATGCTGTCTGCGTCTGACGATATTGAAATGATGGTCGATTGTATCCTTCAGGGTGCCGAAGACTACATATTTAAGCCGTTCAATCCGATCCTGCTTCAAGCGCGGATCAGTGCTTGTCTTGAAAAGGTCCGCCTCCGCCAGAACATCTCAAAGCAATTCAGAATATTCATTTCTTCACCCGGCGACGTCATTCCCGAACGGCGAGTGGCAAAAACTGTGATTGGGCGTCTTAACGAGGAATTCTTTGGGCGTGCCTATCTGATCCCAATTCTCTGGGAAGAGGAGCCCATGCTGGCTTCTGAGACTTTCCAGGCTCAGATCCACCCACCGCATGAGACGGAAATCTACGTTGGTATTCTTTGGTCTCGCATCGGCTCGCCTCTACCTGATACGATCCTGAGACCTGACGGGACCCGATACGAATCTGGTACGGCATTTGAATTCGAGGACGCACTAGGCGGTTTTAAGCAGCAAGGCTCTCCGGAGATGCTTCTCTACAGAAAGCAGGGGGCGCCGACGTTGTCGCTCGAGGATCGTGACGTTGTTCTCGACAGGCTCGACCAGATCGACAAGCTCACCCGGTATCTCGATCGCTGGCTGATTGGCGAAGACGGCTCCTATATCGGAGCTTTTCATATGTTTGAAACAGAGGAACAACTCGATTCAATGCTCGAGATGCATCTACGGAAACTCGTTGAGGCTCGGCTGGCAGCGGATACATCGACGGAAACAGACGCAGCTTAAGGTTTCGTACCGATGTTCTGGTCAGGAATAAAAGAAAGGGAAGACAAGATGGCAAAAATTCTTCTGGTTGAAGACAATGAGATGAACCGAGACATGCTGTCTCGCAGGCTCAAGAAGAAGGGCTACGACGTCGTGATGGCGTTTGACGGCCAGCGCGGTGTCGAGATGGCGTCAGAGGAAAGCCCCGACATAATTCTGCTCGATATGAGCCTTCCGGTCATGGATGGCTGGGACGCGGCACGGCACCTCAAAGCCAGTGACCAAACAAAGAGCATTCCGATTATCGCGCTGACAGCACATGCCATGGCGGGTGATCGTGACAAGGCCCTGGGTGCGGGTTGCGATGACTATGATACCAAGCCGGTCGACATAAAGCGACTTCTTGAAAAGGTTGAACAATGGCTAAACGCGTGACGCTGCAAGGCACCAATACTCGCTGCCTCTGGCAGTTCGTCTGATGTCGAATATTGATCTGCTCTGGGTCATCTTTGCCAGTGCGCTGGTCTTCCTGATGCAGGGTGGGTTCTTATGCCTTGAGAGCGGGATGACCCGCTCAAAAAACAGCATCAACGTCGCGATCAAGAACCTCGCTGATTTTTGTCTGTCCACGCTGGTCTTCTGGGCTCTCGGCTTCGGTCTTATGTTCGGGCTGAGTTATCAAGGGTGGATCGGATCGGACCTGTTCTCCATCGACTTTGCAAAGGCGTCCCCGTCTCTTGCTGTCTTCTTCTTATTCCAAGTGATGTTTTGTGGGGCCGCGGTCACGATCCTCTCTGGGATTGTCGCCGAGCGGATGAAGTTCGGGGCCTATCTCTTCGTCGCGGTGATCGTATCGGGGTTTCTCTATCCAATTGCCGGGCACTGGAGTTGGGCTGGCCTTGACGGCGCTGGTGGATCGGGCTGGCTTGCGGATTTGGGGTTTGTGGATTTTGCCGGTTCGACGGTGGTTCACAGCGTTGGCGGCTGGGCTGGGCTCGCGCTTGTCTTGATTATCGGCCCGCGCTTGGGGCGCTTTGATGACGGCTCGGACGCCCAGGCCATCACCCCGTCAAACATGCCCACCGCCACACTTGGCGCTCTTTTGCTTTTCATCGGCTGGCTTGGCTTCAATGGTGGAAGCACATTGGTGCTGGACGAAACCGTGCCGTCGATCCTGATCAACACGGTTGTCGGGGGATGCGTCGGCGCTATGTCGGCAGGGGGGCTTCGCTATGCGGTCAACCAGCGGCTCGACGTTGATCAGTTCATCAATGGCGCACTGGGTGGGCTAGTCGCCGTTACCGCGAATTGTTTCGCCGTCTCGACAGGATCCTCTGCCCTGATTGGCCTGGTTGGCGGCATGATCGTCGTCTTTGTCAGCCAGATCCTCGAGACCCTGAAGATCGACGACGCAGTCGGCGCAATCCCCGTGCACCTAGGGGCCGGGATATGGGGCACTCTGGCAACCGGGCTCTACGGTGATCTCGAAACCCTTGGCACAGGGCTGAGCCGCCTCGAACAGATCGGCGCCCAAGGTCTGGGCGTGCTTGTCTATGGCATCTGGACCTTCGGTATGGCCTTTCTGGTCTTCTCCGCTGGCAACGCGGTCTTCCGCTTTAGGGTGACCAGAGAAGAAGAGATCGTCGGACTCAATATCTCGGAACATGGGATGCAGCACGAAAGTGAGATGACGACTGCAGAACGACATTCATTTGCGAGCGCCGGATGAAACCTCTACGCGCTCGATATGTCGCGACTAAAGGGCAACTGCAAAGCCACCGCTTCTTCCGGCGGAGGATCGGTTGATGGAGGACATTGATCTTCTTTGGGTGGTCATCGCCAGTGCCTTGTTGTTCTTGATGCAAGCGGGTTTTCTTTGCCTCGAAACGGGAATGACCCGCTCGAAGAATAATATCAACGTCGCGATCAAGAACTTCTGTGACTTCTGTGTGTCGGTCCTGGCGTTCTGGCTTGTGGGCTTTGGGCTGATGTATGGTCTCAGTTATCGAGGGTGGATCGGGTTGGATCTATTCGCACTCGATTTCGCCAAGGCCACCCCGTCTCTTGCGGTCTTATTCTTGTTCCAAGTGATGTTATGTGTGACATCGGTCACGATCCTATCGGGGATCGTCGCCGAGCGGATGAAGTTTGGCGCATATCTCTTCGCCGCTATAATCGTGTCCGGGCTTCTCTATCCCGTTGCAGGTCACTGGAGTTGGGCCGGTCGCATAGCAGAAGGATCGGGCTGGCTTGCGGATTTGGGGTTTGTGGATTTTGCCGGTTCGACGGTGGTTCACAGCGTTGGCGGCTGGGCTGGGCTCGCGCTTGTCTTGATTATCGGCCCGCGCTTGGGGCGCTTTGATGACGGCTCGGACGCCCAGGCCATCACCCCGTCAAACATGCCCACCGCCACACTTGGCGCTCTTCTTCTCTTCATCGGCTGGCTTGGCTTCAACGGTGGCAGCACATTGGTGCTGGATGACACTGTGCCGTCGATCCTGATCAACACGGTTGTCGGGGGATGCGTCGGCGCCATTTCGGCCGGTGGGCTTCGCTATGCGGTCAACCAGCGGCTCGACGTTGATCAGTTCATCAATGGCGCACTGGGTGGGCTAGTCGCCGTTACCGCGAATTGTTTCGCCGTCTCGACAGGATCCGCTGCCCTGATTGGCCTGGTTGGCGGCATGATCGTCGTCTTTGTCAGCCAGGTCCTCGAAACCCTGAAGATCGACGATGCGGTCGGGGCAGTCCCTGTGCACCTGGGGGCCGGGATATGGGGCACACTGGCAACCGGTCTCTACGGGGATCTTGACACCCTCGACACAGGCCTGAGCCGCCTAGAACAGGTCGGAGTTCAGGGGCTCGGTGTCCTTGTCTACGGCATCTGGACCTTCGGAATGGCCTTTCTGGTCTTCTCGGCTGGCAACGCGATTTTCCGGTTCAGGGTGACCAGGGAGGATGAAATCTCCGGGCTCAATATCTCTGAGCTCGGGATTCATCAGGAGAGTGAACTGCAAGCTTCAATATCAACGCCCGTTGGAACAAGGCCATGAACAAGAACTCTGTCAACAGAACGGGATATGGTGGAATGGAGTCTTTCCAGAAGCTCTTCAAACGCCGGGCGCTGCTTATGGGCGGCGGCGTCTTTGCCTCGATGCTTTTGGTACATCCGAGGGATCTGCTCGCGCAAGCAGAGCGTTCTGATGGGCCTCGCAGAATCAACTTGTCAGGCCGCCAGCGGATGCTGATCCAGCGAGCCGGAAAGTTTGTCTGTCTTGCCTATCAGAACCCCGATCCAGCCCCACTTCTTGCGGCTGCTGCAGAGACAGTGGCGCTGCATCAGATAGCCGAAGCTGGGTTGAAGGACGGGGACGACGAGCTCGGACTTGAGCCGGAAACCAATGCCTCGGTTTTGAGTGCGCTGACACGCGCGAACAATGCCTTCTCCCCGTATGGCCAGACCATCCGTGATGCGATCGAGCGCCGACGCGTCGAGCAAGCGCATCTGCAGGCGATTTCGGACCTCAACGGTCCTGCGCTTGCCGAAATGGATGCCGCGGTCAACCTGATCGAGAGAGTTTACAAAAGCGCAGAGCTTTCCGAGCAAATGGCCATGCTCATCAATATCTCAGGTCGACAGCGCATGTTTACTCAAAGGCTGGTTCTGTTGCTATGCCTCTCTCGTAGCGGATTAGCGTCACCTGATACCCGTCAGGAACTCTTCAGAATCATGAACAGGTTTAGCATATCGCTGAATATTCTGAACCGGGTGACACCTGGAGCGCTGAAAGATGCAAAATCTCAGCCAGTCATTGAACGTCTAAACTCAGTTCAAGGTGACTGGGCGGCGCTTAGGGAGTTTATTTCAACTAACACAAGGTCCACCGGAACTCAGGTTACCGGTGACATCCTCGATGTCGACAAACAAGCAGAAGATCTTCTCAAGAGGATGAACGCAATAGTTCTGCTATATGAAGAGGCCGCCGCAGGAAGGGAGCAGGGATATGAAGACTGAAAGGCCAATCTCAAAAATGGGATTGACGATCGGCACCAAACTGGCGGCGATCAGCATAGTCATTTCCATGGCTGCTGTCTGTATCGCGGCCGTATTGGCTGGATACTCGTCCAATGAAGCCCTGAAGCGTGCGGCGTTCGAAAGACTGACAGCCGTTCGTGAGCTCAAAGCGCAACAAATTGAGGGCTATTTCTCCCAAGTCGAGGATGAGCTTAACTTCATTGCGGAAAGCGCATCTCTGAAAGAGCACCTCCAAAAACTGCGACGGGGTGTCGTTTATCTAAAGACGTCCGATGAACTCATAACATCGCAATCTCAAGATAAATTAACGAAATACTACTTTGAGGATTTTCTACAACGGTATGAGATGGAATCCGGTTCCACTGCAGATGATACTCTGATCGACGAACTGTTACCCCAGGACCGATTGGCGATTTTTCTGCAGAACCAGTACATCGTCGATCCACGACTTGTGGATGAGGCGCAATTTGAAACATATTTTGGGTCTGCATTTTCAAAATTGGATCAGCCACTAAGCGAATTTCAGAACCGTTTCGGTTTTTATGACGTCTTTCTGGTTGAACCTGATGACGGCCGCATTGTGTACTCCGTTGAACGTGAAATCGATTTTGGCACGAGCCTATTAGACGGCCCGCATTCAAACACGAACCTCGCACAAGCAGTAACGGCAGCGATGGCTGCCAGTCCTGGTCAAGTCATCCTCGCCGATTTCGAACCGTATGTCCCCTCATTCGATGCACCGGCGGCTTTCGCCGCTCTGCCCGTTTACGATGGAGCAATACCGATTGGGGTGCTTGCCGTACAACTTCCTCTCAGCAGGATCAACGCGATCATGACTTCCAACGAGGCTTGGAGCGACGTTGGTTTGGGTGAATCCGGCGAAGCATATCTTGTTGGCCGTGACAAGCTCTTGCGCAATCAGTCGAGATTTCTGATCGAAGATCGAGAAGAGTATCTCGAATTGATCGGTGAGGTTGGCCTTTCAAGCTCGATCATCGACCAAATTGAACGGACGAACAGTTCCGTTGGCTTGCAAGAGGTCGATACCGTTGGAACGCGGGCAGCTCTCTCAGGACGCACCGGAACAGAGATCTTCCCCGACTACAGAAATGTCGAAGTCTTGTCCTCATATCGCCCGCTTGAGATGTCGGGGCTAGATTGGGTCATTATGAGCGAGATCGATCGCGAAGAAGCCCTGCACGATGCGGATCAACTGATCGACCGATTGATCTTGGTCGCTTCCATAGTTCTGGCCATCGCAATCTATGCGTCCTATCTGTTTTCAATTTCACTCACCCGTCCACTAAGGCTGCTGTCTGGCAGCACCGCGAGACTAACCGCTGGCGAACTTGACGAGCCCATTGAGGTGCAAACAAGCGACGAGATTGGCGAGCTTGCGCAGAATTTCGAGGCATTACGCTTATCAATTATTCAGTCTCTTGAGGAAGTTGAAAACCAAAAGTCGATGTTGGAATCAACCGTGGCTGCACGGACGACCGAATTAAACGAGGCTTCGGCCCAGCTTCAGCTTGCGTTGTCGAAGATGTCGAACGGCATCTACATGCTTGATGCCGACATGAATTACGTCCTGGCAAATGAGCGCTACACCGAGATGCTTGCGCTGCCCTCAAGGCTGGTCGAACCGGGGCAGCCGGAAGAGGAGGTCATTCGCTGGCACGCGGAAAACGGTGACTACGGGCTTGGAGATACTGAACAGCTAATCCGTACGCGGATGGAAGCCCTCGCCGAGGGCCACTCCTCAAACGCTGTCCTCAATACGGCGGCTGGCCGGACGATTGAAATCAGAACAACGCCAATCAGCGGAGGAGGACTCGTCGGGGTCGTTACCGACATCACAACGATCAAGCGTAACGAAGCTGAGCTCGTTGCACAGAACGAAAACTTAAAGAAGATTCAAGGCGATCTCGCGTTTAGTGAGCAGAGAATATCGAAGATTATTGAAGCCAGTCCCATTGGTATCCTTTCTATTGACAGAAAGGGAACAATTGAGACATTCAGCTCGGCTGCTGAACAAATTTTTGGTTACTATGCGTCGGACATTCTTGGAAAGAACATCAAGATCTTGATGGAAACAAGCGTCGCCGTTGAGCACGACCTTTATCTTGAGCGCCGGGTTCAAGGTGGATCGTCAACGGTTGTTGGTCAAAGTCGGATCGTTAACGCCGTTCGAAAAGATGGATCGGTATTCAAACTGGAGGCGCGGGTTGAGGAAGTTCAAGTCGGAGATGAAATCTTCTATATCGGGCTCGTCGAAGACATAACGGAACGCTTGGAACTGGAACGAAAAGCCGAGGAGGCGCGTGAGCAGGCGGAACGGGCGAATGAAGCAAAGAGCGCGTTCCTTGCAAATATGAGCCACGAACTTCGCACACCGATGAATGCGATCATTGGATACTCAGAAATGTTGGCGGAGGATGCTGAAGATGACGGGCTAGAAGACATGCTCGGCGATCTGAACAAGATTACCAACGCTGGTAAGCATCTTCTGTCCCTGATTAACGACGTGCTGGACCTCTCCAAGATCGAAGCTGGAAAAATGGATTTGTTCCTTGAAGACTTCGCCGTCAAGGACATTGCAGAAGACGTTGCTAGTACAGCACTTAGCCTAATCGAAAAGAACGCCAATGAGCTCGTTCTGGATGTCGATCAGGAACTAGGCTCCATGCACGGCGATGTAACGAAAGTTCGCCAGATCCTCTTCAATCTGATCTCCAACGCCGCGAAGTTCACAAAGGAAGGAAAGATTACTCTTTCTGCCAATGCGGCCTCCATATCTAATGAACCGGCAATTCGGTTTGCGGTCACCGATACCGGGATCGGAATCCCTGAAGACAAGATTGAGCACATATTCGCGGAATTCTCTCAAGCGGATGAATCTACGACACGCGATTACGGTGGAACCGGTCTAGGGCTCGCCCTCGTGAAGAGATTTTGCGAAATGATGGGCGGCAGCATCCGTGTCGAAAGTACAATTGGGCAGGGTTCAAGTTTTATCGTCACACTGCCCAAGAAAGCCGCAAAGAAGCACCAAGGTCTTGAAGAGGAGGCGCGCATTTCAGACGCAACGCCCGAGCCTTCCTCACCGGACCAAGGGACGGAAACGGCTTCAAGTCAGCCAATTGAGGACGCTTCTGATCGAAACACAGTCCTTGTCATTGATGATGAGGCATTGGCTCGTGAGCTTCTGAAGAAACGCCTGGAAGCAGAAGGCTGTTCGGTGTTGTTGGCCAAGTCAGGCGCTGAAGGTTTGGCTCTAGCAGCGGAACACATGCCCGCCCTTATAACGCTGGATGTGATGATGCCCGGAATGGACGGCTGGACAGTCCTCCGCCGACTTAAGGCTGACAACACATTGAAAGATATTCCGGTTGTGATGATTTCGATGGTTGGAGACAAGGCCATGAGTTACTCACTTGGTGCCGTTGAATCCCTTCAAAAACCTGTTGATAAGGCCAGGCTGTCAGGGCTTGTTAAAAAGTATGCGTCGAGCGGTCAAAAGACAGCGCTTGTCGTTGAAGACGATCCGGCTGCTCGCGAAACGATGGTACGCACGCTTCAAGGCGACGGCTGGGAGGTCGACGAAGCGGAGAACGGAAAGATTGCGCTTGGGAAAACAGAACAGCATGAATTCGAACTTATTCTGCTGGATCTCATGATGCCGGTCATGGATGGGTTTGAGTTTCTGGAAAGGCTCAGATCAAGCGACCATCCATCAGCCAACACTCCAATAATTATTGTTACAGCGATGGAACTGAACACCGAAGACCGAAAACGCCTTCAGACCAGTGTTAGCGATGTCGTGCAAAAATCTGGCGGAGATGTGGAGGGCGTATTGGAAGAAATACTGTCGCTGGTTAATCGATAGAGCGTTAGGAATTTTTAATTTGAAAGAAATGGCTGGCAAACAGGCTCCGGGGCTTGATGAGGCATTACAGGCACTTAACGGTGAAGTGACGGACTGGGAGCTTTTCCTCTCAAGTTACCCTGATACTCCGGCGGTCTTCGCCGGGGCCGACCTTTCCGAGGCGGACCTATCGGAACGCAACCTTTCAGGACTTGACCTCACCGGCGCAGACCTCTTCGAAGCCAGGCTGTCATCTGCAAACTTAAAGCACGCCAAGATGGATCGCACGGAACTGTCAGGTGCGGATCTTTCGAATGCCGGACTCTACAAGGCGACGCTGAGCGCTGCCACACTGACGGCTGCAAATCTGCAGAACGCCGATCTAACGGAGGCCGATCTCTCTGGCGCAGATTTGCGTGGAGCAAATCTTGCCGGGGCGGATCTCACTGGCGCGGACCTCCGTGATGCAAACCTAACAAACGCCGACCTTCGTGATACCTGCCTGGAAAACGCAAATATCTCGCGCGCGTCATTCTGCACCGCTCGGGTTGAAGGGGCCAATGTGACCGGCGTTGTCTACGGCAACTTAAAAGATATGAGCGGGCGCTACCTTGGAATTCGCAGCATAGACTCTGTTTACGGCAACGCGCTTTTTGTAAGAGACGCTAGGGATCAGGACTACATAGACACCTTGGAAGCATCTATTTCAAATATGCCTGCCGGTTTTGCGAAGTCCGTTGAGCAAATTTTGTTCAAGGCTTGGGGACTATTTGATCACGGCCGCAGCCTTCTAAAAGTGGGAGCTTACGCGCTATTTCTCGCAACGCTGTACGGGATCATTTATTCGTTTGATATGTGGCTGGGGTGGGGAATGATGGATTATTCCAACTCAGCGCAAAGCTGGTTTACACCCTTCTACGTCTCGTTGGTTACATATACGACGCTGGGATATGGCGATGTAACAGCTGAGAACGTTTACGGAGAGATCCTCGTGATCAGCGAAGTGGTCTTGGGATATTTTACTCTGGGCCTTCTTCTCTCGATTATCGCAAACACAATTGCTCGGCGGAGTTAGCAATATGCCACGATCTATCTGGAGCCAAACGTTGAATCGCAAAAGCTTAGCCAAATTGGCTGCAGTCTTGCTTGGCATGTCTTCTCCTGTTGCTGCCGAAGACTGCCCAATCAAGGTTGGCGTCCTGCACTCGCTATCGGGCACGATGGCGATCTCGGAAACGACGCTCAGAGACACGATGGAAATGCTCATCGACAAACAGAATGCCGCCGGCGGTGTTCTGGGCTGTGAGCTTGAGGCTGTTGTCGTCGATCCGGCGTCAGACTGGCCGCTTTTCGCTGAGCGCGCGTGGGAACTGCTGACTGTGCACGAGGTTGACGTCATCTTTGGCGCATGGACTTCGGTGAGCCGAAAGTCGGTCCTTCCGGTGATCGAAGAGCTGAACGGCTTGATGTTTTACCCGGTGCAGTACGAAGGCGAGGAAAGCTCGCGGAACGTCTTCTACACCGGCGCCGCGCCGAACCAGCAGGCGATCCCGGCGGTCGATTACTTCCTCGAAGAGCTTGGCGTTGAATCCTTCGCGCTTCTGGGCACCGACTACGTCTACCCGCGGACCACGAACCGCATCCTTGAGCAATACTTGCTGGATGCCGGCGTTCCGCAGGAAAACATCTTCGTCAACTACACCCCGTTCGGGCACTCCGACTGGTCCTCGATCGTGGCAGACGTTGTGGCCCTCGGGGAAACCGGCGAACAGGTCGGCGTGATCTCCACAATTAATGGTGACGCCAATATTGGCTTCTACTCCGAACTGGCCGCACAAGGCGTCGAAGCTGATGACATTCCGGTCGTGGCCTTCTCCGTTGGCGAAGAGGAACTGGCCGGTGTCGACACCGGTCCGCTTGAAGGGCACCTAGCGGCATGGAACTACTTCCAGTCGGCTGAAACCCGGGAGAACGAGGCGTTCATCGCTGCGTGGCATGAGTTCATCGGCACCGAAGACCGTGTGACCAACGACCCGATGGAAGCCCACTACATCGGTTTCCACATGTGGGTTCAGGCGGTGGAAGCGGCTGGCACCACCGATGTCGACGCTGTGCGCGCCGAGATGTACGGTCTTGAGGTTCCGAACCTGACCGGTGGAACCGCCGTGATGCTCCCGAACCATCACCTCGCCAAGCCGGTTCTGATCGGCGAGATCCGCGCCGATGGTCAGTTCGACATCATCAGCCAGACCGATCCGGTGCAGGGTGATGCGTGGACCGACTTTCTGGCGGACTCGGCCGTGCTGGTTTCCGATTGGCCGGGCCTTGGCTGCGGGATGTACAACACCGAGACCGATACCTGCGTTCAGATCAGATCAAATTATTAGCCATTGGCAATCATGAACGGCTGAAGCGGCCAAACTTTTAGCCTTTTCGGCTTGTATATGGCGCTCCTAGTGAGGTGCAGCGGAAATTGTATCTTTCCATTGCTTTATCAATTGATTTGGAATCTCAACTTCAGAGGATACGTCGAATTGCCCGGCAGCCCGTGTTAAGTAATCAAAATACACCTCACTATCGGCATCCGAAGCCCAGCGCATTGGGCAACTCACATCGATTATTAACCTCCCCATCTTTGCTTCTTTCGCGTCATTTTCCAAAAAAAGTTCTCGAATGCCGTCAAATCTAGACATCTGATTTGAATCTAACCTATCGCACACCAGCACAATTATGTCAGAAAATTCGATCAGTGCTGCTTCTGAAACGCTTTCATTCAGTTGGGTTGTTTGTGGTTGCTTTTCAAGAACAGCGTGGATCTTGGCCCGGACTTCCAACTCTTCTTCATCAAGAACTGCGTTCGAATCCAAAGGCTCAAGCTCGAGATTCAAACCCTCCTCCAAAGCACAGATGCAAGCCAATTCACTAACTTTACAATTGACTGAGCTGACCGTAGCGATGTTTTTTGCCCCGATGATCGAATTCAGTTTTCTGAACTGCTCTCGAAATATGGTTTCAATCATGGGCTCAATCTGCTTTGGCAACTCTGGTTGAGACAATACGCCAATTCTGATGATATTTCTCATACGCCAGTGATCCTCCCTTGGAGCCCGATCTGATTGAACCACGCCCACTTATTGGTGAGCGGCCAGATGGTGTTCTGGCGACGGGACTACGTTGTTTGATATCTCTTTTTGCGCACTCAGGAAACCGGCAACAGTCCTTTCGGCGAACCGATGCCACCAAAATCGAACGGCTTCATGGCTGACATCAATGCCCCGTTCATGGAGCAAATCTTCCACATTGCGAAGGGACAGAGGAAACCGGACGTACAGCATCACCGCCAGACGGATAATCTCACGACTTGTTTTGAAATAGCGAAATGGATCAGATTTAGTCATGTCCGGAAGGTACGAAACCGCCCTGCCCGGCTCAACCCGGTTTCCTCTGACAATGCCATCTGGCCAGCCGGCTGGAAGCCACGGGCAAGGCCGGACATATCCAGATTTCAAAGGCCACCAAGGACGCGCTGGGGCCACACGGACGGGATGCGCAAGCGCGCGATCATGTGGTCAAGGGCGTGGGCAGGATTACGTCCTATTTCCTGAAATAGACGCCCGCATCAGCTAATCTTCTGGGCTGGGCGGCAACAGGCCCGCAGGGGCTTGGTCTGCACATTCATCTGGTGGTGCAGATTCTGATCCTTCTGCGTTCTGGGCAGATGGGGCCGCTTCGCAGTGTCCCTGTTCGGGCTTTGTGCGCGCGGCCTGAAGCGCTTGCAGGCTTTGATGCCGTGCCGTGCAGCTTTGGCATTCTGCAGGGTCCGGGTTTGCTTCACTCTGTGCCATGCCTTTGGTGGCTGCCAGCAAGGCCATTCCCAAAATCAAACATCGCAACATCTGTCGTTATCCCCTGCCCGCGCACCATGTAGCGGGGTCTGCAGCCAGATAGGCGTTCAACGGTTGAACACTATTTGCATCGCCCTGCCCTTCGCGGGCCAGAAAGGCAATCGCGGCAACCTCGTGTTCCGTCAGAAACCCCAGACGGTCACGATCAGGTGCGGGCGCCATCGTCTCCAACGCTCTGAAATCCTCAAGAAATCCGGGATAGTTCTGGTTCATGTCAGCCAGCAGCGCGGGCCAGTCCGCAGCGGTGGCGCGCGCCTGATCCCGCCCGCTTTTCGTCAGAATTTGGAGGGGCCGCGGTTGCATGCCATGGCCCGCAAGCAGCGGCTCGATCGCGTTTGCCGCGTGGCGTTCGACCTTGGCCAGAAGGGTCAGTTTTTCCTTGTGATCCGGCTGTGAAAACAGCTGCGACAGTTCGGCGAAATAGGCTTCGCCTTCGATTTCTTCTTCGTAATACAGCAACAGCGTATCCAGATAGATTTGATCAGACATGTTCATTCCTGTCCTTACTTCCACCGCGCCGGTGCCACCGCTCCAGTATCAAACCCCACATCCAGCCTGTCGTGACGCAGCGGCATATCGATATCGATTTCGCAGTCGAGTTCCTGCGCATAGCGATGTCCGGCGTGAACCGCTGCGGCAATGATTGCCGGAGCTTCGCAATCCCCGATCCGTGTCAGTGTAAAGGGCAAACCATCGGGTCCTGCGGCTGCCCGCAGATCATGAAACATCGCGTCGTTCGGTTTGCGGGCCGTCACCATCACCACACTTGCCACCGACAGTGTTTTTTGCGCGCCGCTATAGGCGCATTCCAGAACAGCCTGTTCCCCGTCGAACATGTGCAAACTGTGGGCCGTTTCGATCCGGATACCCAGACCCATCATATGGGTTCGAATGCGCCAGCGTTCCGACGTGTTGCCCGCCCAATGCGATACGCTGTCAGAGGGCGTGCAATAGGTTACGTCCAGATCGGCCGCACGTATCCGCTCGGCTATGACGCCGCCCATGTAATACCCGTCACCATCATAAACCAGTACCGGACCATCCGGCATCCGGCCGTCCATGATATCGTCAGGGGTCAGGACGCGCGTGGCTGCATCGCCTGTGGCAATCGGCACATAGATCTCTTCGTTGAACAGCTCCTTGCGCCAGTGCGCGCCGGTGGCGATCGCGACATGATCCGCTTCGACCGCCATGACATCCTGCGCACTCATCAGGCTTTCGCGGAAGATATCGACATTGGTCATTTCGATCAGTTGCTGCTCGCGGTAGTCACGCACTCGGATGTATTCGCTCATTCCCGGCAGGCTGGCCTCGCGCGTGACCCGTCCGCCGATATCGCGCGTGGCCTCGGCCAGCATGACGTCATAGCCACGTTCGCCAAGGGCGCGCGCCGCCTCGAGCCCGGCCGCACCGGCCCCGACGATCAGAACACGGCTGTCCGATGCCTTTTTGGCAATGCTTTCAGGGTGCCAGCCGCGCCGCCATTCTTCGCCCATGGTCGGATTCTGGGTACACCGGATCGGCACGCCAAGGCTGTCACCGGAATAACAGACATTGCAGCCGATACATTCGCGGATGGCAGACAGGCGACCTTCCTGTATCTTTCTGGGCAGGAACGGGTCTGCAATCGACGGACGCGCCGCGCCGATGAAATCGGTGATCCCGCGCTTGACCTGAGACACCATCGTATCGGGCGAGGTAAAGCGCCCTACTGTGACCACGGGTTTGGACGTGACCGATTTTACCCATGTCATGTAAGGTTCCAGCGATGCCTCTTTGACAAAGCGGGACACGCCCATTTCAAGCGAGTAATCGGCAATGTTGATATCCCAAAGATCGGGCAGATCAGCCATCATTTCCAGCATTTCTCGGCGTTCACCCTGAATAGGCTGACCGTCTTCTCCGATTTCCTCATCTGCGGAAAAGCGTACGGCAACGGCGCAGCGGTCCCCCACCGCTTCCTTGGTTTCTTCGATCAGTTCGCGCACCAGACGCACACGGTTTTCAAGCGAACCACCGTATTCGTCCGAGCGTGTGTTCATCCGTGGATTGAGGAAATTTGAAATCAGATAGCCGTGCGTGGCGTAGACATAGACAACATCAAACCCCGCGTCGCGCGCGCGCAGGGCCGCGCGCTTGTGCCAGTGGCGAAAGGTCCGGATATCGGATTTGTCCATGGCGCGGGTCTGAAACGGATGGCCTGCCAGATTGGGCACGCTGTCTACATCCATCGAGGACAGGCGCGACATCAGGTTGGATGATCTTGCACCGCCATACCACAACTCAGCCCCTGCCAGTGAACCGTGTTCATGCACCACGTCGGTCATCAAACTGTGCGCGCGCACATCGCTATCATCCCACAGCGATGCATAGGCATGGGGCAGATCATCAGACGTGGGGTGGATAGAATTGTATTCGGTACAGACAACCCCCCAACCGCCCTCTGCCTTGACCCCGCGCATGGCCGCCAATGTGCGGGGCCGCTGCCAACCCATGCCTGTGCAATGGGGCACCTGATAGAACCGGTTGGGCGCTGTGACTGGGCCTATTTTGACCGGCTCGAACAGGATGTCATAGCGTGGGTCGCGGGTCATTATCTTGCTCCTTCGGGGTGCAGCATATCCGGCCCGATGAAAGCGCATCAGGTGCAGACCAGATCGGCTGGCGGGTTCGGTTCAGAATTCGGGCATGTCAAAATGCCCTGGAAACACGTTGGCCAGAAACGCCCCGATATGGGCGCGGGCGGTCTGGCGCGAATAACTGCCGGGATAGGTCAGGATATCCAGCCACAACCCGTCGTACAGCGCCTCGAGCAGGTTGGCGATCTGGTGCGGCGGGATGGCGTTATATCCACCCTCCTTCGCAATCTGGGTGCACAGATCGACCGAAATCTCGAACCGCTCGGAGTCGATATCCTCGATCAGTTTGCGATAGGTTTCGCGGCGCCCCGCCTCTCCGTAAAAGGCGAACCAGACGGCCAGATTCTTGTGGGTACAGATTTTCGCATGAAAATGCGCATCCACAATGGCCTGCAACTTGTCCTTTGGGCTTAGCCCTGCATCCTTGTATCCGTTCAGCCAGTGATCGTGATGCTGGCGAGCCAGAAAAACCAGCGTTTCCTCGAACAGGTTTTGCTTGCTTTGAAAATGGAAGTTGACGATGCCGATGGACAGCCCGGCAATGTCCGTCACGGTCGACATGGTCGTTCCACCGATGCCGTGTTTGGAAATCGATTCTATCGTGGCTGCGATCAACTGACCGCGCCGCACCTCTTTCGAGGCCGTGCGCGCCTTGGGCTTGACGTCGGGCTTTGATGCTCTGACCGTCTGGTTCATCTTAACATTCCGTTTTCCGTTTCGCCCCTTGCTCTAGACGTTTCATCCTGCATCCAACACCACAATCGACTCGGGCGACCAGGATAACCACATGGGCGCACCAGTCTGTTGTGATGTGTCGTTATTCACCAGTGCCAAGTGCGGGCTTGATACGGCAACCGGATCATCCTTGCCCTCTATAGTCACATAATAATGGCTTCTTTCTCCCAGATAGGCCGCGTTGCTTAATGTGCCAGCCACACTGTGCGCGGCATCTGTTTTGGTCGCGGAAAGCGCAAATTTTTCGGGTCGCAGCGCAACCTGCACATGCGCGCCATCTGGATATTCGACATCTTTGGCAGGCACGGGAATTTGACCCAGCCCTTCGGTTTCGATCGCCGCCATTGCCGACCCGTTGCGCCGGACTGTACCCCTGAAAAAGTTCATGTTGCCGATGAAACTGGCAACTTCGCGGGTTTGGGGCCGTTCGTACAACCCGGAAGGCGTATCAACCTGAAGCACACGCCCGCCCGCCATAACGGCAATACGGTCCGACAGGGTCAGCGCCTCTTCCTGGTCATGGGTGACAAACACGAAGGTGATGCCAACCTTGCGCTGCAAGGCGCGCAGTTCCAGTTGCATCTGTTCGCGCAACTGCTTGTCCAGTGCGCCCAAAGGTTCGTCCAGCAGCAGAACCTTGGGGCGCAGGATCAGGGCGCGGGCCAAGGCAATCCGCTGACGCTGTCCGCCGGACAATTCCGTGGCCTTGCGATCGCCATATCCGGGCAGCTTGATCAGATCCAGCATTTCATCAACCAGCGCAGCGTGTTTGGCCTTGGGCAGTTTCTGTTTGCGCAGGCCATAGGCAATGTTGTCGCGCACATTCAGATGCGGGAAGATTGCATAGCTCTGGAACACCATATTAACGGGGCGGTGGTGGGGCGGCACATCGGCCGAAGGCTGGCCATCAATGAAAATCTCTCCCGCCGAAGTGGATTCAAAACCCGCCAGCATCCGCAGCAACGTGGTTTTGCCGCAACCGGACGCGCCCAGCAGGGAAAAGAACTCTCCCTGCGCGATGTCCATCGAAACATCGTCTATGGCCTGAAACGAACCGAAGAATTTGTTGACGTTCCGGATGGATATGAATGCGTCAGGAGATGTCATTGTTTTGGCCTTGTCATGTGTCAGAATCCAATCCCCGGCGTCCGATCCATTGCGCGAAAAACACCAGCAAGAAAGAAACAAAAAGGATCAGTGAAGACAGCGCAAGCACTGACGGGAATTCCTGCGGGAACCGCAACTGGCCCCAGATATACATCGGCAGGGTCGGATCAGTACCGGTCAGGAAAAATGCCATGATGAATTCATCGAAAGAGATGGTGAACGTCAACAACAGGCTGGCCACCACGCCGGGCAAGACCATCGGAAAGGTGACGCGCCAGAATGTCCACCAGCCGTTTTCACCCAGATCAGCCGAAGCTTCCTCCATCGAGCGGTCAAAGCCTTCGAAGCGGGGCAGCAGCACGGCAACGGCAAAGGGCAGACACACGATCAGGTGGCCCAGCGTCACGGTGTAAAGCGAAAGCGGCACGCCAAGACGGCTCATCAGAACCAGAAGGGCAACGCCGAAAATGATCCCCGGGATCACCAGCGGCATCATGATAAATGTCACGATCGCATTGCGCCCCGGCATGCGGTAGCGGGTAATGGCACGGGCAGCCACGACCCCCAGCAATGTCGATATGACCGAAACGACAATGCCCACCTTGACGCTGTTCCACAACGCGTTCCACACCGGTTCGCGCAGCCACAACTGCCCGTACCATTCCAGCGTAAAACCCTTGAGCGGAAAGCGTACATAGATTGAATCGTTGAAGCTGAACAGCGGGATGAACAACACGGGCACATAGAGCACGATCAGAAAGATCACCGCGTATATTTGCAGGGGCCGGTTGGGCCGTTTGATATAGGTACCGTTGCTCATGCGATTTTGTCCTGCGTGGTGCGGGTCAGAAACAGGAACACCAGAGCGATTGCGGCAATCCACAGCATCAGTACGATCGACAGGCTGGCCCCCATCGGCCAGTTGTTGATTGCGCCGAATTGCAGCTGGATAAAGTTGCCAATCATCGCCCCGTCCGGCCCGCCCAGAAGGGCGGGTGTGATGTAATCGCCCGTGGTCGGGATAAAGATCAGGAACGAGGCGGCGATGATGCCCGGTATCGACAGCGGCAAAGTGATCCGGAAAAAGCGGTAGAATGGACCATCCCCCAGATCGGTTGCGGCCTCCAGAAGCGACTTGTCGATTTTTTCCAGCGACACATAAAGCGGCAGGATGGCAAACGCCGCCCAAGCATGGGCCAGTGTGATCACCACTGCCGTTTGACTGTAGAGCAGAAATTCCAGTGGCGCCTCGATCCAGCCCAGCCCCATCAGGCCGGAATTGATCACACCCTCGTACCCCAGGATCACCTTCCAAGCGAAAACCCGCAGCAGATAGCTGGTCCAGAACGGCAAGGTCATCAGAATGATCCACATCATCTTGTTGCGATGGACGTGAAAGGCGACGTAATAGGCCATCGGATAACAAAGCGCGACAGTGGCCACGGTTGCGACACCGGAAATCCAGAAGGACCGCGTCAGCAAGGCGCCAAAAATCGGTTCGTTCCAGATACGGGCGTAGTTGTTGACCGTCATCGTGGTGTCAAAACCGAACCCTTCGCGGGTCCAGAAACTCATCACCAGCAGGATAATGAATGGCACAAGAATGCCGACGGTCATAATCAGCATTGTGGGCGACATCAGAAGATAGCCGCGCAGCGTTTCATTGCGGTGCAGAAGAACCGACAACCGCGATCCTGATCGCCTTTTCGGGGCGGCATCCGTCGTCGTGCGCGAAAGGGACGTATCAGCCATACGGTTGGGTTCTTTGACTAAGGGTCAGAAAGACCCGCCGGCGTTTTACACCGGCGGGGTTGAAAAGACGGGATCAGAATCCGGCCTTGATCTGCTCGAACGTCTCGTTCATGCGGGTTTCGACTTCCTGTGTCTGCGGCAGCTGGAAGTGACCCGCCGACAGGATTTCATTCGGATTCTTGCTTAGTCCCAACCCGGCCAGGGTTTCTTCGTCAAATTCGTCGAAAGACCGGATGTTGGAATGCCCGTAGCCGTAATCGTTGATCATGAATTTTCCGGATTCAACGCTCAGCAGCGATTCAATCACGTCATAGGCACGATCAATGTTCGGCGCGTCCTTGTGAATCATCACACCGCACACCCATGTCAGCGCGCCCTCTTTGGGTCGTGCAAATTTCACGGGTATCCCTTCGGATTGCAGCAGAACGGCAGAACTGTTCCACGTCATGGCCGCCGCCATTTCGCCCGATGACAACGCCTGTTCCAGCGTGGTTGTGTCATCGGTGTATACGCGGATCAGCGGGCGCTGTTCGCGCATCACGGCCGCGATTTTGGTAAATGCCTCTTCGGTTGCGATCTCGGACATTGGTACGCCCGCCTTAATCGCACCGCACCACCATGCATCACCGGCAGACGCCAGAGACCCCAGACGCCCGGCATACCGCTTGTCCCACAGCATGTCCCAGCTTTCCTCGCCTTCCAGCTCGAACAGATCGGTGCGATACGTGACCGAGGTCTGGCCCCAGTCGAACGGTGCCATCCAGACGTTGCCGCCTTCGGCATCATTGCCCGGAAGATCGATCAGTTCGGGCATCACATCGCCCCACATCGAAATCCGGGATGTATCGATCGGCTGGAACAACCCGGTTTGCACCCAGCGCGGCATGCCAGAATTGCACGGGTGCGCCACATCGACGACGAAACCGCCGCGCATTTTGGTCAGGGCTTCTTCAGACCCGCCAAAGATCGCGAAATTCGGCATCTCGCCATGCTTGGCTTCATAAGGCTGGAACAGTTCGGGGATATCATAGCCTCCCCATGTGAAATACGATGCCTGATCTTCGGGTGCGGCCATCGCTCGACGCGACGCCGCCGGTACGGTCGCCATTGCGACACCCGACGCCAGCAGCCCCTTGGCAAACGCCCGACGGCTTAGTTTTCCTTCGCGCACAGCGCCTAGTTGATCGACAACATCCATGACAGTTCGGTCTCCCTTTGGTGCGGGCTTTCCCTTTGGGCGGGGGCCCTTCTGAATTTTTTCAGTCCCAGTTTGCGCATATCGCCATTGCGCAGCCGGCAAAAATCATTTAGCACATACTTCACTGAATGATCATTCAATCATTGAGTAATCACCCGATTGAGTCAAGAAATTTAGACGCCGTGCTTTGATGTTTCCGCTGCGCGCTCAAAGAACAGGCACATTTGAAAACATCAGACTGCGCCGCGCCAAAAGGATCGAAACCAGATGACACAGCCCACCGGAATAATCTGCTTCGAACCCAACGGCCCTGGCGGGCTGACCCGCATGGAGCTGAGTGCGGACGATTTTCACACCATGCCGTCTGAACAGAATGTGCATGTCTATTTCGAAGATCCCGAACTGGGGATGAGCGCCGGCGTCTGGAACACGACCACCATGCAAGAGGCTTTTGGCCCCTAACCCGGTGATGAATTCATTCTTGTGCTGGATGGCCAGTTTCAGATGCTCGACGAAAACGGGCATGGCGTTCCCGCCCGCAAGGGACAAAACGTGATCTTTCGCAACGGTATCCAGACCAGTTGGAAACAGGATGGATACCTTAAGAAATTCTATATCAACTACATGGATCTGCGTGCCGACACCCCGCAGATCGAAAGCGCCGCAGGCGGCGTGATTGTTCTTGATCCGGATACGCAACTGTCAGATGCGGACCTGCTGGAAAACACCAGCACGCCCCAGCGGGAAAGGGTGTTTTTTGAAAACCTGCACGGGAATTTCGAAGTCGGCTTATGGGATACACAGACCCTGTCAACGGAACTGGAACCGTTCGGATACCATGAATTCGCCCACGTTCTGGAGGGAGAGGTCACGCTGCGCGAAGCTGACGGGACCGAACACCATTTCAAGTCCGGCGACGTGTTCTTTGTGCCCGCAGGAACCCTGTGCAGCTGGCATGTGCCCCGCTACCTGCGCAAATACTATGCGGCGCTGAACCCCGCGATCCGCCCCCAAAGGACAGCGCCATGATCCCCGTACGTGACCACGCCACAGGTGCCAGTGTAGACGAAATACCCACGAATCCCGATGTTGTGATCATTGGGGCCGGTGCCGCCGGAATGGCAGCCGGCCGCACGTTGCGAAAGGCAGGTATATCCCGTGTGATCGTCGAAGCCGCAGATCGCGTCGGCGGGCGCGCCCATACCGAAAGTGTCAGCTTCGGGGTTCCGGTAGATCACGGATGTTCCTGGGTTTCAGGATCAGACAAAAACCGATTTGCCAAAGTGGCCCGAAAGAAAGGGTTCACCCTGATCGATCATACCAATGCCGGAATTGATCTGTTTGATCTGGACGGCAACAGGGCCAGCGAAACCGAATGGGCCGCGTATCTTCGTGCAGTACGGGAAACCGAACGTGCACCCACCAAAGCCGGAAAAAAGGGCAAGGATGTTCCGGCCTCGACCGTGATCAAGGGCATGCCCTATTGCGCGACTGTGCAGTCATGGATGGGGGCGATGGATTACGGCGTTGATTTTGATCAGGTTTCCACGATGGAGTTATGGGACTCGGCCGATGATCAGCCCAGTGCCTTTGTGGCAGAAGGTCTGGGCGCTGTCGTCGCGACACAGGCCAGGGGGTTGCCCATCAAACTGGGAACCACCGTCACGACTGTCGATTGGTCCGGTCAAGGCGTCAGGGTTGAAACATCACGCGGAACACTTGCCGCCAAGGCCTGTCTTGTCACGGTTTCGACCGGCGTATTGAACGCCAACAAGATCCGCTTTGTTCCCGACCTGCCCGATCGGAAAAGACAGGCTGCCGCCGACATCCCGATGGGGTTGCTGGTGAAAGTCCCGATGCTGTTTGATGGCGCCCGTCTGGGATTGGATGAAAACAACTGGGTCACATACCGCATTCCCGAAGATAGCGCCGGCGAAGCCTGTTACTTCATCGCCTGGCCCTGCGGGCATGATTACCTGTTCGGCAATATCGGCGGCCGTTTCGGATGGGCGCTTTCGCGTGAAGGGCCGGATGCCGTCGTGGATTACGCGCTGACCCAACTGGTGCGGATCGTGGGCAGCGATGCGCAAACATTTCATCAAGGGCTTTGCAACGGACTGGGCAGAAAACCCCCTGACGCTTGGAGCCTATGGTGCGGTGCGCCCCGGTGCGGATGGTGCACGCGACATCCTGGCAGAGCCCCTGGCAGGCCGCGTATTCTTTGCCGGAGAAGCGATGGGGGGCGCCAGATCGGCGCTTGTCAACGGCGCTTACAACAGCGGAAAAGCTGCGGCCAAAAAGATTGCGAAAACCCTGCGCTAACCACGATCACGATGCCGGGTGTTGCGCCATCCACTCTGCCCGCGTCAGTTCGAACCATGCAACGGATTCGCCATAAGCACGGCCCGTTCCACAATCACGCATGCCCGATTTCTTCAGCACATGTTGCGATCGGAAATTTTCCGGATCAGTGCAGGCCACCACCTCGTCCAGGGCCGTCTGCTCAAAGGCAAATTGCAACAACCTTTTGCAAATCTCGGTCGCGTACCCTTTCCACCAAGCCGATGGTTTCAACAGATAGCCCACTTCGATCCGGTCATCGGGTTAGGCGTCGGGCACGACCTGTGACCAATCAGTATCTTCACCTTCGATCGGGATCGGCGTCAGCACGCCATCGCCGATTTTTTCACCCGTTTCCCTGATCTGCGCACACCAGATGCCAATGCGCCCACCTGCCCCGCGCCGGGTGGCATCTGGCATGTGTTCAGACACCTCATGCGCCGTCATGGCATCTGAAACGTAGCGCATCACATCGGGGCTGCTCAGCACTTCGAATGCAATATCCTCATCATCCGGCGTGAATGGCCGCAGCACAAGCCGCGGCGTTTCCAGAACCAGCCTTTCGGGGGGCAGATCGCCATCGACCACAAGTGTGCTCTGCCGGCTTTTGGCGATTTTGCCCTGCTGATTTTGTTTCGTCATACCTGATCTCGTCGCACGTTCGATCATGCCAAACTGCGTGCGTTACCGCTACAACGCAAGGCATTCCGGATCACGCCTGCCTCTTTTTCAACCTCACCCACTGAATGGACATTCAATCAATTGATTTATCCATCCGGCGCTGATATCGCAAGGTGCAGCCCCTGAAATGCGAAAGAGACCACCATGCCCGACACAATGCCATCCCATGCCCATACCGTGATCATCGGCGGCGGTTCTATCGGTATGAATACGGCCTATCACCTGACAAAGCTGGGGCACACGGATGTTGTTGTTCTGGAACAGGGGCAACTGACTTCCGGCACCACATGGCATGCTGCCGGTCTGATCGTGGCCGGATTGCTCAAATCCGAAGCCGAATGTGAAATGTACACGCACGGGCGCGATCTTTACGCCAATCTGGAACAGGAAACCGGAGTTCCGACAGGATTTCGCGATGTCGGATACCTGCAAATTGCCAACAATGACGAACGCGTGCACGAAATGCGCCGCATCGCACCCTTCATGCGCCGCTTTGGCATCAACTGTCACGAAATTTCCCCCAAAGAGGCGCAGGATATGTTCCCCATCGGGGACTTAAGCGACGTGAAAGGCGCGTTTTACATCCCCGAAGACGGGCGTGCCAATCCGGTGGATATCACCATGTCGCTGTCCAAAGGTGCGCGGATGGGTGGCGCGCGTGTGTTCGAAGGCGTGCGTGTCAGCGAAATTCTGGCCAAAAACGGCACGGCAACGGGCGTGCACACACAGTACGGGCATGTGATTACGGCTGAAAATGTCGTGATATGCGGCGGGATGTGGTCGCGCCAGCTGGGCGCCAGCGCTGGCATCAACCTGCCGCTTCAGGCGGCCGAACACTATTATCTGATCACCGAAACCATACCCGATCTGCCCCGCGATCTGCCGGTATTGGAAGACCCGTCAAACTACACCTATTACCGTGAAGAGGTTGGCGGCCTGATGCTGGGTCTGTTCGAACCCGGTGCCGCTGCGTGGAAGCTGGACGGAATTCCCGATGATTTCCAGTTCGGAGAGATCGAACCCGACTGGGACCGCGTCGGCCCCGATCTTGAAAAAGCCTATAGCCGCGTCCCGGCGGCGATGAACTACGGCGTAAAGAAACTGTTTTGTGGCCCCGAAAGCTTTACACCCGATCTGGCGCCGCTGGTCGGGCCGACACCCGAGTTGCGCAATTGCTGGGTAGCATGTGGCATGAATTCGCTGGGCATTCTGAATGGCGCAGGTACCGGAATGGTGCTGGCCAACTGGATCGTGGACGAGTTGCCCCCGATTGATGTGACCGGCATCAACGTCAACCGCTTTACCAGATGCGAGGCCACCCCCGCTTTTCGCCGCGACCGCACGCCCGAATTGCTGGGCAAGCTGTTTGGCCAGCATTATCACAACGAAAGCCCCAAAACCGCGCGCAATGTAAAACAATCGGTCCTCTATGACCGGCTGAAAGCGGCAGGTGCGTATTTCACTGAAGGCAACGGGTGGGAACAGCCAGACTGGTTCGCGCCGTCTCCCGAACAGGCCAGAATCGAACGGTTAAGCTGGCACCGCCAGAACTGGTTTGACTGGCACGCCGAAGAACACCGCGCGGCGCGCGAAGATGTGGTGATTATGGACATGACCACAATGTCCTGTTTTCTGGTGCAGGGGCGCGATGCCTGCGCGCTGCTGTCCCGCCTGTCCTGTAACGAGGTTGATGTTGAACCGGGCCGCGTCGTCTATACTGCATGGACCAACGAGCGCGGCGGGTTTGAGGCGGACCTGACGGTCACACGGCTTGCCTCTGACAAATTCATGGTGGTGGTGGGTGAAAATTCACATGGGCACACCGAAATGCGCATGCGCCGCCATATCGGCGCAGAAGAATGCGTGACCGTCACGGATGTGACTGCAGGGCGCACACAGATCAACGTGCATGGCCCCAAGGCGCGCGACCTGATGCAACGGGTATCGGGCGCTGATCTGTCCGACAGCGGGTTTCCCTTTATGACAGCGCGCAACATCGACGTCGGGTATGCCGATGTGCTGGCTTACCGCGTCACGTTCATCGGCGAGTTGGGTTGGGAATTGCACGTGCCTGCAACGCAGGCGGTGCAAACCTATGATCTGCTGATGCAGGCGGGGCGCGATCTGGGCGTGCGCAATGCCGGCATGCAAACTCTGAATTCCTTGCGGCTGGAAAAGGCATACCGCGATTTTGGGCTGGATGTGGACAACACCGACAACCCGATCGAGGCGGGCCTTGGCTTTGCTGTGAAACTGGACAAGCCCGGCGGGTTCATCGGGCGCGACGCGCTGGCTGCGATCAAGGCGCGCGGGATTCCCAAAACCCGCATGGTGCAGTTTCTGATCAATGACCCGGACCCGCTGCTATATGGGAACGAACTGATCTATCTGGGCGATGAACAGGTAGGATACATCCAGATCGGCGGCTACGGACACACGCTAGGCGGGGCCGTTGGTATCGGCTTTGTCACGCTTGACCGGCCTTTGAGTGGCGACATTGTCGCTAAAGGGGCATGGCAGATCGACATTGCTGGGGAACGGTTTGCGGCAACTGCTTCGTTAAAGCCGCTCTACGATCCTGACATGAAAAAGATTAAGTGCTAGGCTAGCGCAGGATTGCCATCAGGTTGGTGAAATCATCTGTCCAGACGCGCCCGCCATCGGACTGCAAGACCTGCCAGCGGTCGTCGTCAGCCAGGGCTGCGAGCGGTGCGTCGGTCTGCGCCATCACAACCACGGTCGATCCGGTTTCACCGACATCGGCGTTTTCGTCCAGTTGATAGGTCTGAATCCTTGCCGCAAGACCCAGCGCCTCGGCGCCCCGCCCCAAGGGTTTATCGATGCTGTAATACCGGTTGGAGATATGAAACACCAACAACCCGCCGGGGTTCAGCCGGTTAACGTAAAGCGCCATCGCCTCGACCGTGCTGAGATGGACAGGAACGGCATCTGAACTGTAGACGTCGATCACCAGAATGTCGTATTTTACGTCACTCTGCTGTTCCAGAACAATGCGTGCATCCCCCAGATGGGTGGGCGCGTCCGGTGCGCATTGCGACAGGAACGAAAAATATTCGGGCGTGCGCGCGATATCATCGACCAGTTTGTCGATCTCGTAAAATGCCCAGGATTGATGTGGCTGGCGATAGCAAGCCAGCGATCCGACACCCAGACCGACAACGCCGACACTGTGCGCAGACCGCCCCTGATCGGATGCCATGATCTGCCCCATCGGACCGTTGGGGTGGTAATAGGACAGCGGCAGGGGCTTGCGCCCGTCATCCTGAATGCGCTGTGCGCCGTGCAGGGTTGTGCCGTTTGAATATTTGCGCACCGTGTCTTCTTCGAACACGCGGTGCGTTCCGAAAAAACTGCGGTCTTCGTGCAGGCCGGGTTTGGTGAACAAGAACGGCGATGCGCCTAGAACCACGCACAGCATCGCAAAAAGCGCATATCCGCGTTCGCGAAACGCCCAGATCCCCGCGAGCAGCGCCACCGCAATCACGCTAGGCGCAAGGTTTCCGGTCGTCGCATCGCCCGATTTCAGGCCAAAGGCAAAGATCAGCAAACAGGCCGCCCCGGCAAGCGCCCCAACCGCCAGATCGCGCGGTTTCGGCAGGATCAGCGCAGGCAGGAACAGCAAACCGGCAAGAACAAGAACAAAACGCCCCTCGTGCAGGCCATCAAAGACAATCGGCGCAATAATGGAATTGAACAGCCCGCCCAAGGCACCGCCAATGGACATCGTGACATAGAACACCGTCAATTGCCGCCCATCCGGTCGCGTCAGGTAAAGTTTGCGATGCGACATCAGGGCGACAGCAAAAAATCCGGTCACCAATGCCCCTGCCGTGGTCCAGGACAGGGCGAATTTGGTCGAGATCGTGATCAGAAAGATCAGCGCCAGCAATCCGACCGTAAAGAGCAGTTGCACAAAATGATCGTTGATCCACGGCTTGCGCGTGAACGTCATCACAAAGGTCAACAGATACAGCGCCAGCGGAATCGCCCAGATCAGCGGGAACGAACCGATATCGGTGCTGATCTTTGTTGTGACGGCCAGCATCAGGGATGACGGGATGAAAGCCAGCAGCAACCATGTGCCGACCTGCGCGGCGGTGACAGGTTCGGCGGCTTCCATGTGTTCAACACGCGTTACATGCGCGGATCTGCCGTTGCGCCACGCGAACAATCCGCTGAGCAACAAGAACCCGCCCAGGGCGACAAATCCGGCGGCCCATCCGGCGCCGATGGCACTTGCCCCGAACAGCGGTTCGGCAACCAGCGGAAAGGCCAGCAAAGCCAGCAGCGATCCGAAATTGCTGGCCCCGTAAAGAAAATAGGGATCATCCGCCGACGGTCCGCCGCTTTTGGAATACCATGACTGGATCAGCGGCGCATTGGCGGACAACACCGCAAATGGCACACCGACACCCAGCGCAAACAGGCTAAGCGTTTGTAAAACCGTCGAACTGGCGGCGTCATAACGCCAGCCTTGGGAAATTGTCAGCGGCAGAAAGGCCAGCGCTGCGGCCCAAAGCGCCAGATGCAGGATCATCTGTGCCTTGACGCTCAGGTATTTGGTGCTGAAATGCGCATAGGCATAACCTGCAATCAGAACGATTGGAAAAACAGCATCGCCGTTGTCCAGACGGCGGGTGTGCCGCCGATATGGGGCAAAACAATCTTGGTAAACAGCGGCTGCACAAAGAACAAAAGCGACGCGCTCAGAAAAATCGTCGCGGTAAAAACCGGCGCAGCCAGCAGCGACGCGGAGCGGGGTTTTGCCGGAATTGCAATGCTCATGGGACCAACCTGAAGAAATGACAGTTGATCAAATGATGCCGAAATGTGGTCAATATTCGGCAGAACGTTGCCTTTGTTTCGGCAGTCGGGCCAATTTTCCGGTCGTTACCGGCAATAATTCGAGGGAATGGCCCTGTTCAACCGATCACAGCCTGCAATCTGGCAACATCAAAGTTGCCGCCGCACAGCAGGATAACATTGCACTGACCGGCGTAACCCTGCGCGTCGGACAGGTACCCTGCCAGCGCCAGCGCGGCGGCCCCTTCGACAATCATCGTGTCGGTCCATGCCAGTTGCCGCAATGCGTCGGCGATTTGCGTTTCGCTGCAATGGATCACCCGGTCCACAACTTCTGTCGCAATCGGAAGGGTCAGCGCATCTTCGTCCACGCCGCCAGCACAACCATCTGCCAATGTGTCAAGATGTTCGGTTTCAACGATATGGCCGGCCACCATACTTGCCGCCAGCGCCGCCGAATGTGTCGCGCTGACACCAATGATCCTTGCGCCCGGCGAAAACGCCCGCAGCACAGATCCGATACCGGAAATCAAACCGCCCCCGCCCATGGAAATGAACACATTGTCGATCTGTGGCAATTGTTCCAGCAGTTCCAGCCCGATCGTGCCCTGCCCTGCCATCACATCAAGATCATTGTAGGGCGAAACATAAACATACTCGCCCGTTGCCGCCAGCGATTGCGCGTGCACTTCGGCCATACCGGAATCCCCCGGATGCAGAATTGTATTGGTGCCATAGCTTTCGATTTTGGCCAGTTTCGCCTTTGCGACGTTTTCAGGCAGAACGACTGTCAGTTTGTGCCCCGTTGTCATCGCGGCATGGGAACAGGCGATGCCGTGATTTCCCGATGACGCGGTGATCACCGGCATATCGGTGGGCAGGCCCGACAGCTTGGACAACGCCCCGCGCAGTTTGAAAGAGCCGGTATGCTGAAAGTTTTCGGTTTTGTAATACAGTTGCGTCCCGGACGGCACAGCCGCGCGAGACTGCAAACACGGCGTTTGCACCAGCGCATCGCCGATCCGTCTGCGGGCCAGAACCGATTGCGCGGCAAGGCGCAGGACGCGTTCGCTTGGGTCGGTCATGTCAGCTGTCCCTGTTTTGCGGTCGTGCTCCGTTCCTGCTCCAGCATCGCAAGAAACCTGCTGGTTTCCTTCAGCCCGTCGCGCAGCACCTGCGGATTGTTGGCATATCCGATGCGTACCCAGCCTTCCATTTCCATCACCGAACCGGGGGTGAACATCACGCCGGTTTCCTTCAGCAGCCGCACACAGAAATCGCGCGATGGCATGTCAAAATCATACCGGACCAGCGCGGTTGTTCCTGCCTTGGGGCGGACATAAGACAGCGCAGGTTCCTGCGCGATCCATGCATCCAGCGTGGCCAGATTGTCGCGGGTAATCTGCTGGCTGCGCGCAATGATCTTGTCTTTCGCCTCCAGCGCCATGGCCGCGAAAAAATCGTCGATCATACCCACGCTGATGGTGTTATAATCGCGGTGGATCGAGACCGCCCGAATGACTTCAACCGGCGCGGCGATCCAGCCAAGGCGCAGACCCGCCAACGAAAATGTCTTGGACATGCCACCAACGCTGATGCCTTTTTCATAGACATCCGCAATGGCCGGCGCAAAGCCGTCACCGCTTTGATTGGTGCCGCGATAAACCTCATCACTTAGCACCCACACATTACCCGCCCGCGCGACATTAGCCAGTCTTTCCAGAAACGCCCTGTCCATCAGGGCCCCTGTCGGATTGTTCGGGTTGGTGACGGCAATCAGCCGCGTATCGGGCTGGATCATCGTGGCAAGCCGGTCCAGATCAGGCAGAAACGCGTTGTCTGGTTCCAATTGCAGCACCTCGACCTCGGCACCATAGCTTTCGGGGATGGAATAATGCTGCTGATACGTGGGCAGCACTGAAATGATGTGATCCCCGGGCTGGATCAGGGTTTCATATAACAGCGCATTGGCCCCGATCGCCCCGTGCGTGACCACAACGTTTTCAACGGCCTGATTGTCATAAAGGGTGCAGATATTGCTGCGCAGCCGGTCCGACCCTTCAATCGCGCCATAGGTCATTTTCATCTGCGCCAGGTCGTTTGCCAGTGTATCGTTCTTGCCCGACATTTGCAGCAATTGCCCGATGGTCAGAGATTCCACACAGGTTTCGGCAAGGTTGAACGCACAGTGATTTTCGAATTCGTTCATCCATATTTCAACGCCAAAGGGTTTGATGTGCACGCGTAAAACTCCGTTTCAGGGCCGTTGATCGCCTGTTTTGCAAACTTCGACCCAACAGCGATTTGGGGCCAAAGTCAAATGGCGCGCGGTCGGGCGGCAGTCTCTGTCAGGGATCAGTCGTGCGGTGGGTTCTGGCCGGATTGAACGGCCTGTTCACGCGCGGGCCATGTTGAACGGATGTACCCCAGAATATCCCAGATGTCCTGATCAGATATCACATCCTGAAAGGCCGGCATCCCGCTGGTGAAATCCGTCACGCCAAGGGCCGCCAACGCGCTTTGACCGCCCAGTTTTGTGTAATCGAACAGCATCGCATTGCTGTGATGCCATGTGTGGCCGGTACGATCATGCGGCGGGGCGGGCAAGATACCGTCCGCCCCCGGCGATCGCCAGTCAGGTTGCCCTTCCAGATTGGTCCCGTGGCACGCGGCGCAGTGTTGCGCATAAAGCGTGGCACCGTTTGTCAGGTCGCGGTTTTCCAGTTCGTGGCCCGCACCGGCGGGACCGGCCCACAACAGCAGTATGACACCGACGCGTTTCACAGCACCTTGAACCATGTTTTCATACCCGCCGCCTGATGACCCAGCATGTGGCAATGCATCAGCCACTGCCCCGGATTGTCAAATACGCACAGAATATCGCGGGTCTCGTCCGGCCCGATCAGCGTTGTATCGCGATAGTGCCCCAGCGACCCGTCCGGCTGAACCTCGTGAAAATGGTGTCCATGCAGGTGGATGCCATGCGCGAACCGTGTGTCGTTGCGCACCGTGACCCGCGCCGTTTGCCCGCGTTCAAAAATGTAAAACGGATCATCAGACATGCCCGACTGGCCGTTGAACAGCCAGATCGCCTCGCGGGTGGCGACGCTGCTCATCGCGCCGCCTTCCATCCGCAGATCAAGCGATATGGCGTTTTCGACATCAGGCGGCGGCATACGATTGGGGGCCAGCGCGGCGATGTCTGATTGACGCGGTGCGGGATGTGTACCGTCAACGGGAATGATGCCCAGATCATATGGGCCCTGCCGCGTCTGAAACACAAAACCGACCCCGCCCTGCGCGGTGACATCTGCAATGATGTCCATGCGTTGTGCAGGTGCCAGCGTGATCTGGCCGATGTCTTCGGGTGCAGCCAAGGGCATGCCATCCAGCGCAACGGCTTTGCCCGCCACGCCAGTTACTTCGATCGGAAACACCCGCGCGGTCGCGACGTTGATCAGGCGCAGGCGCACACGATCACCATGGCGCAACGTGATGCTATCATCAAAGACGGCACGCGCAAAATTTCCCATGCGCCCTGCATGTGACCAATCATGCAGGTTTTCATAGCCGCCGACTTGTTCGCCTATTTCCGACAATCGCCAATCGTCGATCTGCACGGTGATATCGTGATCCACGTCCGGCGGCGCGTCTTCCTCGATGATCAGGGGGCCGTAAAGGCCGCGGGCCACCTGCTCCCATGATCTGTTGTGCGAATGGTACCAATAGGTGCCGGCATCGGGCACTTTGAACGCGTAGTCGAAAGTTGTGCCGGGCAGAACCGGCGGTTGCGTCATGCCCGGCACACCGTCCATGGCATTGTTCAACCGTATCCCGTGCCAGTGCACGGCCGAATCCTGATCAATCCCGTTTTCAAACGTGACGCGCAGGGTATCGCCTTGACGCGCGCGCATTTCCGGACCGGGTGTGGACCCGTTAAAGCCCAGCATGACCGTTGCCCCGTCGCCCAAGGGCAAAATCTGCGCTGTGACAGGCTCGGCCCGCAAAAGAAACGGGGCCGCAGCAAAACCGGTTCTGGGGAAAACCGCCAGCGCGCTGCCGGTCATCAGGAAATCGCGTCTGTTCATCGCAAGCCTTCTGTATCGAATGGGCGGGCACGGGTGCGCCGCTTTATGATCATCTAATCCTTCCCCCTGCTGGAGGGTCAAACATTTTCGGCTTCACATTTCCGTGCCGGGCCTGATCCGCCATCGCAACTAAGCGCAGGGGCTACTGACGGGGAAGATGGTGTTCTTTTTCCCAAAGTCATGTTTATCCTTTTCCCGAACGCGGCGCGCATCGTTTGCCCGCCCGTTGCAGGACAAAAGGCGAAAGACTGATATGGCATCTCAATCGGCGAAACGCACCACGGGCAACAGCGCGCTTGGTCAGGATCCGCATCGCGTTCGCGATGGCCGCGAAAAGGTGCTTGAGGTGGCGATTGGCAAGGAGGTGCGCGCCTTTCGCAAACAACAGAACATGACGGTGAATGAACTGGCCGAAGCAACCGGCCTGTCCGTCGGCATGATGTCAAAGATCGAAAACGGCAACACCTCGCCATCGCTGACCACGCTTCAGGCGCTGGCCAATGCGTTAAGCGTGCCGCTGACATCGTTCTTTCGCGGGTTCGAGGAAAACCGTTTTGCCGTTCTGACCAAAGCCGGTGAAGGTGTGGAAACCCAGCGCATGGGCACGCGCGCGGGGCACCAGTACAACCTGCTTGGTCATATCGGATCGAACGCCAGTGGGGTGATCGTGGAACCCTATCTGATCACACTGACCGAAGAATCCGATGTGTTTCCCACGTTCCAGCATGACGGGATCGAAACCATTTACATGCTGGAAGGCGAAGTGGATTACCGGCACGGCAACACGGTCTATCCCCTGAAACCGGGCGACACGTTGTTTTTCGATGCCGATGCGCCCCACGGACCCGAAATTCTGGTCAAACTGCCTGCCCGCTATCTTTCGATCATCTCGTACCCGCAAGGCGGATGACGCCCATCCCTGACAGGAAAGTATTATTCTTGTCAGTTGAAGGCAGCCTTCAATAATGCTAGCGTCCGAGTCACCCCGTTAAGCAAAAGGATCAATGCAATGTGTGGGATTGTCGGGCTGTTCCTGAAAGACAAATCACTTGAACCGCAACTGGGCGGCCTGCTGACCGATATGCTGATCACGATGACGGATCGCGGCCCCGACAGTGCCGGCATTGCGATTTACGGGGATCGCATGGCAAAGACCGTTAAACTGACGGTGCAATCGCCGGCACCGGATGCAGATTTTGCAACTTTGGATCAGGATCTGGGCGAAGCCATCGGCGCCCCCGTCACCTTGCGCAAACTGGACACCCACGCCGTTCTTGAAGTGCCCGCCGCCCAGATGGATGCGGCGCGGCGCGCGGCGCGCGCACTGCGCCCCGATCTGCGCATCATGAGTGCGGGTGATGCCATCGAGATTTATAAAGAGGTCGGCCTGCCCAAAGATGTGGCACGCCGGTTCGGCATTGACCGGATGCAGGGCACCCATGGCATCGGCCACACACGCATGGCCACGGAATCGGCAGTAACCACAATGGGCGCTCACCCGTTTTCCACCGGCGCGGATCAATGCCTTGTGCACAACGGCTCGCTGTCCAACCACAACAGCCTGCGTCGCAAACTGCGCCATCAGGGCATGCAGATCGAAACCGAAAACGATACTGAGGTCGGGGCCGCCTATCTCAGCTGGAAAATGCAGACCGGCAGCACATTGGGCGAAGCACTGGAAAGCTCGCTGGAAGACCTGGATGGTTTCTTTACCTTTGTCGTCGGCACCAAGGACGGGTTCGGTGTGGTGCGCGATCCGATTGCCTGCAAACCCGCGGTGATGGCGGAAACCGAACAATATGTGGCCTTTGGCAGCGAATACCGCGCCCTGGTTAACCTGCCCGGCATAGACGCCGCCCACGTCTGGGAACCCGAACCCGCAACCGTCTATTTCTGGAGCCACTGACATGCAGGTCTTTGATCTTGAGGCGCAGGGTCTGCGCGCGCTGAATGAAACGCTGCACGCGCAGACCGGCACGACAAACCAGACCGCGTGGGAAATCGTGAACGCCAGGGGCAGCCACGCGATTGCCGTTGGGCTGGATGCCCCTATCGAAGTGACGGTGAAGGGATCAACAGGGTACTACTGCGGCGGCATGAACAAACAGGCGACGATCAACATTCATGGATCTGCCGGCCCCGGGGTGGGCGAAAACATGATGTCGGGGACCATCGTGATCGAAGGTGACGCCAGCCAGTATGCCGGTGCAACCGGCCATGGCGGATTGCTGGTGATCAAGGGCAATGCCAGTTCGCGCTGCGGTATTTCGATGAAGGGCATCGACATCGTCGTGCACGGCAATATCGGCCATATGTCGGCCTTTATGGCGCAATCAGGCAATCTGGTTGTGCTGGGCGATGCGGGCGATGCATTGGGCGACAGCATCTACGAGGCGCGCCTGTTCGTGCGTGGCAGTGTCAAAAGCCTTGGGGCGGATTGCGAAGAAAAGGAAATGCGCCCCGAACATATTGCGATCCTCAAGGATTTGCTGGCGCGCGCAGGTGCCGATGCCAACCCCGAAGACTTCACCCGCTACGGATCAGCCCGCAAGCTTTACAATTTCGACGTCGACAACGCGTCGGCCTATTAGGGACATGTCCATGAGCGACGAAACGCGCACCCGCATTCCACACACCACACCGCGCCAGTCGGCAACTTTTTCGCAGGACATCAACAGCGATATCCGGCGCGCCGCAGCCACCGGCATTTACGACATTCGCGGCGGCGGTGCCAAACGCAAGGTGCCCCATTTCGACGATCTGCTGTTTCTGGGGGCCTCGATCTCGCGCTACCCGCTGGAAGGGTATCGTGAAAAATGCGACACCTCTGTCACGCTGGGCACGCGTTTTGCCAAGAAGCCGATCCAGTTGGACATTCCGATCACTATCGCTGGCATGAGCTTTGGCGCGCTGTCCGGCCCCGCCAAAGAGGCATTGGGGCGCGGCGCGAATGCGGCCGGCACGTCGACCACGACAGGCGACGGGGGCATGACACCCGAGGAACGCGGGCAATCGTCGAAACTGGTCTATCAATACCTGCCATCCCGCTATGGCATGAACCCCGATGATCTGCGCAAGGCCGACGCGATTGAAATCGTCGTCGGTCAGGGTGCAAAACCCGGTGGCGGCGGCATGTTGCTGGGCCAGAAGATCAGCGATCGTGTGGCCGAAATGCGCAATCTGCCCAAAGGCATCGATCAGCGTTCGGCCTGTCGCCACCCCGATTGGACAGGGCCGGACGATCTGGAAATCAAGATATTGGAACTGCGTGAAATTACCGGATGGCAGGTGCCGATCTATGTGAAAATCGCGGGTGCGCGGCCCTATTTCGATACCACTCTGGCGGTCAAGGCCGGGGCTGACGTTGTCGTGCTGGACGGGATGCAGGGGGGCACCGCCGCAACGCAGGACGTGTTTATCGAACATGTGGGTCAACCCACGCTGGCCTGCATCCGTCCCGCGGTTCAGGCGCTGCAGGATATGGGTATGCACCGCGAAGTACAGTTGGTGATCTCCGGTGGTATCCGGTCCGGTGCGGACGTGGCCAAGGCGCTGGCGCTGGGGGCGGATGCGGTGGCTATCGGCACCGCCGCCCTGATCGCACTGGGCGACAATGATCCAAAATGGGAAAGCGAATATAACAAGCTGGGCACCACAGCAGGCGCCTATGACGACTGGCACGAGGGGCGCGATCCTGCGGGCATCACAACGCAAGACCCCGAACTGATGGCGCGGTTTGATCCGATCGAAGGCGGGCGGCGGTTGAAAAACTACCTCAAGGTCATGACGCTAGAGGCGCAGACCATCGCGCGCGCCTGTGGCAAGAACCATCTGCACAACCTTGAACCCGAAGATCTGGTGGCGCTGACAATGGAAGCCGCCGCCATGGCTCAGGTTCCGCTGGCAGGCACAAACTGGTATCCCGGCAAGGCGGGGTTTTAACCAAACAAAGGGCATCGCAAAAAGGCACGCCCGAAAAAACAGACAACAGGGAAAAGGAACAATCTACATGACCAAGGATCTCGCGGCGTTCGCCGAGGAAAACGATATCAAGTACTTCATGATTTCCTTTACCGATCTGTTCGGTGGCCAGCGTGCGAAACTGGTGCCGACCCAGGCCATCGAAGACATGCAGAAGGATGGCGCCGGATTTGCCGGATTTGCCACCTATCTTGATCTGACGCCCGCCCACCCCGATATGCTGGCCGTACCGGACCCGGCATCGGTGATCCGATTGCCGTGGAAACCCGAAGTGGCTTGGGTGGCCGCAGATTGCATCATGGAAGGCGAAGATGTCGCACAGGCCCCGCGTAACGTGTTGCGCCGCCAGATTGCCGATGCAACTCAGCAGGGACTGCATGTCAAAACCGGTATCGAGGCCGAATTTTTCCTTCTAACGCCAGACGGGCGTGAATTGTCTGATCCGTACGACACAGCCGCCAAACCCTGTTATGACCAGCAGGCGGTGATGCGGCGCTATGATGTGGTGCGCGAAATCTGCGATTACATGCTGGAACTGGGCTGGGGCCCCTATCAGAACGATCACGAGGATGCGAACGGCCAGTTCGAAATGAACTGGGAATTCGACGACGCCCTTGGAACAGCCGACAAACATTCGTTCTTCAAATTCATGACGAAATCGGTCGCCGAAAAGCACGGCTTCCGCGCGACCTTCATGCCCAAACCTGTCGAGGGTTTGACCGGAAACGGGTGCCACGCCCACATCTCGGTCTGGGATGCGCCGGGTCATGAAGCCACGACAAATGTGTTCGCCGGCGAAAAAGACAGCAGCCCCACGGGCGAACTGGGCCTGTCCGAACGTGGCAAGCATTTTCTGGGTGGCATCATGAAACATGCCAGCGCCCTGGCCGCGATCACCAATCCGACGGTCAACAGCTATAAACGCATCAACGCCCCGCGCACCATGTCGGGTGCGACTTGGGCGCCCAATACGGTGACATGGACCGGCAACAACCGCACCCATATGGTGCGCGTTCCCGGCCCCGGCCGGTTTGAACTGCGCCTGCCGGACGGTGCCGCCAACCCCTATCTCTTGCAGGCTGTCATCATCGCCGCCGGACTAAGCGGTCTGGCATCAAAGGCCGATCCCGGCAAGCGGCACGATATAGACATGTATGCCGAAGGCCACACCGTGACGGATGCGCCAAAGCTGCCTCTGAACATGCTGGATGCACTGCGCGCCTATGACGCCGATACCGATCTGAAACAGGCGATGGGCGCGGAATTCTCGGCCGCTTACCTGAAAATGAAGCATCTGGAATGGAATGATTTCTGTGCCCATTTCAGCGAATGGGAACGCAGTAACACGCTGGATATCTGAACGACACCTCACTGTTTTCCTTATCAACGTGACGGATGGCATGGCTGAGCGGCGATATCGCCAGTCATTGTTTTGGCCGCTAAATTTCCCTGAGTGCCGCATTTTTATTCCCTTCGTGGTCAAGGCGTGCCTCTAATCCGGAACAAACGGGTGTGTGCGGCCTGATTTGGCATCACACACAGAGTGCATACGCCAGATGCGGCGGCGGACGAACTGAAAGGGAAGACAATGGCACATGCAACCAGAACGTCGGGGTTGACGCGAACGCTTTGGCCTGCGCTGGGGGCCGCTGTTGGCTGACCAAGCCAAACCACCCGTGGACCAACGGCCAAGTCGAGCGCATGAACCCCAGGATTAAAGACGCCACTGTGAAGCGCTTTTACTACTAGCACCACGACCAACTCTGCACACATCTGGCCAACTTCCTCGATGCATGCAATTAGGCTCGTCATTTGAAGATACTCAGTGGCCTCACGCCATACGAATACATCTGCATAATCTGGACTTCGCAGCCAGATCGATTCATTCTGAACCCGATCCACCCGAGACCGGAACTGAACGACTACCGGCTGGCGGCGGTAGGATCTGCGATATGCTGTTCAAGGTACTGAAGTACGATGTCTTCTTTAATGGCACCGTTGGTCGTCGAGGAGTATCCGCGCCCCCAAAAGCGCCTGCCCCAATACCTGCGCTTCAATTGTGGGAACTCGCGCTGGATCTTGTGGGAGGATCGCCCCTTCATCAGCCGCACCAGGTCACTGATGGCTAGTTTCGGCGGCACCGACACGAACATGTGGACGTGATCACTCGACAGCACGCCACGGATGATGTCGACGCCTCGCTCGCGGCAAACCTGACGGCATATATCCCACACGCGCAACCGGATATCACCCGTGAGCACCTTATAGCGATACTTCGTCGACCAGACGATGTGGTAACGGTGGTAAAAAACGCAGTGGCTGCCGGTGTCGTATTGCATGTCCTTACCCTCCGGAAAATGAGCCTTCGACCCGGCTGCGGCTCATTTTCCGGAGGGTAAGGACATCCGCTCTTCGATTCACGCTAAAGCGATACCGACTGGAAGTCGGTGAGTTTACTCCAAAGAGTGGACATTAAACAACTAGGGTTCCAATTATTTGTAATGATTTTCCGGTGGTGAAAAATATTCAACAGAATAAAATACATTCAGCAAATCAAGGCTTTCCCAGAAATCAGGTCACCACATGTAGGGCCGTAGTGGTCTTGCTTATCCAATAAAAAGACTTAGAAGAGGCAGTAAAGATGGAGCGAGGTGCCGATGGCTTTGGCGAGGACCGAAAGAATTTTGGTTGGTGTTGTGGGAGCAGGTGGTTTCGCAAAGGAAATCATGCCCATAGCCCGGTACAGTTCGGAAGCTCTAAAATCTATTTCAGAAAGCGTCGAGCTGGTATTTGTAGATCGTGACCTGTCGGATGCTGTTGTTAACGGACACGGCGTCTTGTCTGAAAACGAGTTTTTTGCAGATACCGCATCGAAAAAGTTCTTCAATGTTGGAATAGGTGATTCAAAGATCAGGCAGAGAATCTCGGAGAAATTTCTGGCTCAGCGTGTAAAGCCATTGGATTTTAGGGCAAAAAGTGCCGTTACCTATGACGCTGTAGATATTGGAGAGGGCGCTGTGCTCTGTGACAACAGTATCGCTACTTCGAATTGCCGAATAGGTCGTTTTTTCCATCTAAACATAAATGCTTACGTTGCCCATGACTGTGAAATAGGAGATTTTGTCACGTTTGCGCCATCGGTATGCTGTAACGGTTTTGTTTCGATCGGAGATCATAGCTATATTGGGACCGGTGCTGTGATACGACACGGGAAACGTGGGCAACCGCTCATGATCGGAGAGGGTGCCGTTGTCGGTATGGGAGCGGTCGTAACCAAAGATATCCCGCCATATACGACCGTGGTCGGAAATCCCGCGCGTCCGATGGCCCGAAATTAGAATCCGTGCGTGGATAATTAGGGAAATCACTTGCTAATGCGTATATTTCGCCGAAAGACGGTAGCCACCAAGTTCGGCATCGAAGCCGAAAATCAGAAATTTTTATTTGGTCAAATCGCGGCGCGCCAAGTAGCGCAGGTAGATTCTGTAAAGTCTTTGGCCGACGTCGAGTTTTCTGTGTTCTCGCAGTGGGGCGAAGACGGAATTTTAGAGTGGCTGATTTTCAAGCTTGGTTGCATTCCCCCAAATTTCATCGAATTCGGCGTCGAGAATTATCGGGAGAGTAACACACGGTTTCTTTTGAAAAACAGAAACTGGAGAGGCCTTGTATTGGACGGCTCGAAAGAAATGGTTGCAACGATTACGAATGATTCCATAAGCTGGCGTCACGATTTAACCGCTGTAGCTGCATTCATCACACGGAGCAACATCGAAGATTTGATCGCTTCCGCAGGATTTAGCGGTGAGATTGGAGTTCTCAGTATCGACATCGATGGCAATGACTATTGGGTTTGGGATGCTATCAAAAATGTCTCTCCTCATATTGTAGTCGTGGAATACAATAGCAACTTCGGAGACATGTTGCCGCTCACAATCCCGTATAGAGATGACTTTGTGAGAACATTGGCACACTTTTCCAATCTTTATTATGGCGCATCGTACAAGGCGCTTGAGGTGCTGGGTAAATCAAAGGGTTACGTACTTTTGGGAAGCAACCGAACGGGCAGTAACCTCTTCTTCGTTAGAGAAGATCGGGCTGGGGAAATTATTGATACAATTGGAGAAACGAAAGCTTTTCCGTGTCATGTGCGTGAAGCACGAAACAAGCAGGGAAGTTTGACTCTGTTGGGTGGGTTTGGGCGGACGGAACTGATCGGTAGTTGCGAGGTTGTAAATGTGTTGACTGGCGACACTGGAGCATTGAGCGATTTTGGACCTCTTTTCAGCGATGGATGGAAGAGGGCATTCGGAGTGGAAGTTTAAAGCAATGACCAAGTCTATACCAATCTACGTTCCCGATATCGGTCCAGAGGAACGAGAAAATGTCCTTAAGGAACGTCTGATCAACGCCTTCGGCTTCGCCGCCGTGCCGGCTTGAAGGTAGTTTGGGGCGTCAGACGTCCCATTTCCAGCGATTTTCCCGCTGTTTCGGCCGCCTGAGTGGCGGTTTCGGCGTTTTTGGGCAGACTCTGCCTCATGCTGCCAGCTTTCTCCGGGTCATGAACAGGTTGCCGAGGGCGAAGAGCGTGAACAGATGCGCCCGGTTCTTGGCCAGCCCACGGTAGCGCGTCTTCACGTGGCCGAACTGGCGCTTCAGGATCCGGAACGGGTGCTCAACCTTGGCCCGGACCTTTGCGATGATCCGGTTGATCTGCACGTCGAGCGGATCCAGTTCGCCACCTTTGGGTGCCTTGCGCATCACGCCCCAGAACCGGCCTGCATCCTTGGTGAAGGCCGCCTCTCGTTCGGAATGCACGTAGCCCTTGTCCGCCCAGACGGATGTTTCGTTGCCGTGCAGCAGTTCGTCCCAGACCTGGCTATCGTGGGTCTTGGCAGTGGTGGTCTCCAGGCTGTGGACGATGCCGCTGTCTGCATCGACGCCAACATGGGCCTTCATGCCGAAGTACCAGTCATTACCCTTCTTGGTGGATGACATCTCGGGATCGCGGGCCTTGGCTTCATTCTTGGTCGAGGACGGCGCATCGATGATCGTCGCATCCACCAACGTGCCAGAGCGCAGCGTGACGCCCTTGTCGGCAAGATAGGCATTCACCTCGGCAAACAGCTTCTCGGTCAGCTGATGCTTCTCCAGCAGGTGCCGGAAGTTCAGGATCGTTGTTTCGTCGGGGATGCGGTCATCGCCAAGCTCGATACCGGCAAACCGGCGCATGGCCTCGCTGTCATACAGGCTCTCTTCGGCCATCGGATCGCTCAGCGCGTACCAGCTCTGAAGGAAATACACTCGCAGCATCGTCTCCAGTGGCATCGGTGGCCGACCACCCTTTGACCCAACCTTCGGATAGTGCGGCTCGATCAGCGCCAACAGACGACCCCAAGGCACCACCGCATCCATCTCCGACAGGAACTTCTCGCGGCGCGTCACCTTCTTCTTCACCGCATCACCAAGGCCGGGAATGGCAGGCTGTTTGGGCATCGGCGGGCTCCTCTCTCATCCGCAGAAACCATACCAAATCACGCCAAAATGGGGAAGTTCTTCAGAGATTCCTTAAGTGCTTGGATTCCACTTGGATATCGTCCAAGGGAGAATTTATTCTCCGTTTTGAAGATGCATTCGCTGAATACATAGGCGCCGAACACGCGACTGCAGTGTGCAACGGTACCGTCGCGCTGCACTTGGCCTTAGCCGCCCTTGGGATTGGACCTGGTGACGAGGTTTTGGTGCCAACGCTGACGTATATCGCCTCAGCAAACGCTGTTACTTACACCGGTGCGAAACCCGTGTTTTGCGATTGCGAACCTGATACCTGGCAACTTTCTGTAGAAGATGCCCGCAGCAAGATCACCTCGAGAACGAAGGCTATTATGCCGGTTCACCTATATGGTTGCGCGTGTGATATGACCGCAATTTTAGCTTTGTCCGTAGAGCATAGTTTGTTCGTTATCGAAGATTGCGCAGAGGCGATCGGCACGTTGCACAAGGGGCAACATGTTGGCACGTTCGGTGATGTAGCGACTTTCAGCTTTTTCGGAAACAAAACCATTACGACTGGCGAAGGTGGAATGCTAATTGCAAAGAATAAGTCCGTCTTTGAAAAAGCCGTTCGGATGAAAGGCCAAGGGCTCGCGGAAGGTCGCGAGTATTGGCATGATGTGATCGGTTTCAATTACCGAATGACCAATATCTGTGCGGCAATAGGACTGGCCCAACTTTCCAAGGTCGACCAATATCTCTACCGAAAACGTCAAATTGCCGAGCTTTACCGCAATCAGCTTGAAGGTTCGTCTTGGGTTTTTCAGGCCACGAATGACGACACTGATCATAGTCATTGGATTGTTTCACTGCTGGCCCAGGAGCCAGCGAACCGGGATGGCTTAAGGGAAGTATTAAAGCAACATATGATTGAAACGCGGCCGCTCTTTTTCCCGATTCACACCATGCCCATGTATAGTGGACAATGCCAGGCGCTTCCTATCGCTGAAGGAGTAGCCTCTCGTGGAATTAGCCTTCCAAGTTGGCCGGGATTATCCGACTTAGACGTGACCCGTATTTGTGACATAGTTAACAATTTTCATGAAAAGTAGAGCGAATTATGCAGAAGGGAGCAATTAAAAAAATCAATAAGATCGGTATATTGGCTGGGGATTTTTCCGACCTGTCGGGCGCTACTGATTTCATCGTGGCATTTGTCGACGCTCTCGTGAGAACTTCCGAGGGTCGGGAAGTCGTTGTTATCATGCGTACGAAGCGAAGCCAAAATGCGTTCAACCGGTTAAGAGAGCGGTATATGCCTCAAGGTTCTGATGAAGGTTGGCGAGGCGGTCTAAAGCGTCTTAAAGACGCGGGCCTTCCCGAAGTTCCCGTTCTTGTTTGCTATCGTAAGGATGCTGCGCTCGCAAGGCTATGCAAGCAACATTCAGTCGAAATCGTGGGGCCGTTTACACGACCGCCGAAGTCTCCCTTAGGCATCCCATGGTTTGGATACCATTATGATTTTCAACACAAGCATTTGCCAGATAATTTCACAGCTAAAGCGAGAGAAGGTCGGGATCGGAGTATTCTGCGACTTTTGTCGCATGCAGATACAATTTTTGTAAACGCAAAGGCAGTGAGGGAAGATGCGCAGAAATTTTTCCCAGGTAAGGAGGAAAAAATCACGCCATTGAGTTTTTCTGCTTCTGCCAAATTGGAATGGTTTAGAACCGACATTAAAATAGCTCAGAAAAAATATGGCTTAGCCCCAAAGTACTTTTTGATCTCCAATCAGTTCTGGATTCACAAAAATCACGAAATTGCAGTCGAAGCTTTTGCAAATGTTAAACGGGATCACCCCGATTTGGAACTCGTTTTGACCGGTAGCACTAACGATCATCGGGTTTCGGATCGATTGGGAACATTGAAAAACTTTATATCAAATCACGGTGTAGAAAAATCTGTTCGAATTTTGGGCCTAATCCCTAAACTTGATCAGATAGCGATAATGAGAGGAGCGATTTCAGTTGTTCAGCCCACTTCTTTTGAAGGAGGCCCCGGTGGCGGAAGCATTTTCGATGCAATTTCCTTAGGTGTTCAAACGATTGTATCCGACATTCCTGTTAATAGGGAAATATCGAGCTTGGTGACGCAGTTTTTTGAGCTGAACAATTCCGAAGATTTGGAACGCGCCATGCGAATAGCGCTAGCTTCTAAGCCAAAACCAGTGGATGTCGATCTTTTGATTTCCGAGGGTAACGCAAGGCGAGAAGTAATGGGTAATGAAATTTGGAGCGCCGTGGAGCAATGCTAGGTGTTCAGTCCCGGCATCTGGTGGATCGGGTTGATGATGAATCGATCTGGCTCTGATGTCCAGATTTTGCAGATGTATTCGTAGGGCGTTAGACCGCCGAGGGTCTTCAGCCTGCGTGCGAAGTTGTAGGCCGCCATGAAGTCGGCGAGGTGTGTTCGCAACTGATCGTGGTTTTCGTAGTGGAAGCGTTTGACGGTCGCGTCCTTGATCGTCCGGTTCATCCGCTCGACCTGGCCGTTGGTCCACGGGTGGTTGGGCTTCGTCAGGCGATGTTCGATCCCGTTGGCCTCGCAAATCATGTCGAAGCGCATTGCCCGGGAATAGATGGTGTTGCGGTTTCTAGGCTGCTCTGCGAACTGAATGCCGTTGTCTGTCAGAATGGTATGCACCTGATAAGGCACACCTTCGAGCATGTGCTGCAAGAACTCCCAGGCTGTCTTCCTGTCTGCCTTCTCGACAAGTTGGGTCACGGCAAATTTGCTTGTGCGGTCAATGCCGACGAACAGGTAAAGCTTGCCCTCAGCGGTTTCCACCTCGGCGATGTCGATATGGAAGAAGCCGATAGGGTAGCGCTTGAACTTCTGGCGCTTCGGCTTGTCGCCTTCCACGTCAGGCAATCGAGAGATGCCATGTCGCTGCAGGCACCGATGCAGCGCCGAACGCGTCAGATGTGGGATGGACGGCTGCAGAGCATAGAGACAATCGTCCAGCGGCAACAATGTATGCCGTCTGAATGCGACGATGGTCGCTTCCTCGGCTTCGGTTAGAACCGTCGAGCGTGGCTCCTTCGGCCCCGTCTTCAGGTCTTCAACGGACTGGCGTTTGCGCCACTTCGCTACCGTCTTGGGATTGATGCCAAGTTCCTGGCTCAGTTGCGCGAGCGAAGCTTGCGATCGCTGTATTGCAGCTCTGACGGCGTGCGTGGTCGTGGCGCTCCCGTGACGAACTTGTCCCATAGTGCTTCCTTCCATTCCTGAGAAAGGATCGCACCATCAAACCGTGGGATCAAACAGCTAGGGTCAGGACTCATAGCCAATAGATGACGGTTGCGGCGAGGGCGACGGCCGAGAGGAAGACCTTCGGGCAGCGGTCGTAGCGGGTTGCCACACGCCGCCAATCCTTGAGCCTGCCGAACATGATCTCGATCCGGTTGCGCCGTTTGTATCGGCGCTTGTCGTACTTGACGGTTTTCTTCCGTTGTTTCCTGCCGGGGATACATGCGCGTATCCCTCTGTCTTTTAACGCTTCTCTGAACCAGTCGGCATCATATCCGCGGTCCTAGAATAGCGGCATTTCACAATTCAATGTAGCTCTCCGTATCTTTCAGAGACCCAGAGGAGAAAATATATTGGGCATTTGCTCCCAGCAACTTCGCGGGCCGCAGATGCCGGACTATACACTTAAACAGCCGTGGGGTCATGAAATTATAGCTGTCCATGACAAAGGTCGCCGCGGGCCATCCGGCCCGCAGGGTCCGGCCGGGGTAAACACCGCCCTGGTTAGCGCATGGGACGGATAGCGCACTTCGTAATGCTGAAGCCTGTCGCAATTGCCCTGAAAGCCGATCACCTTCTTATAAAACGGCGCCGGTTCGTGATCCATCATCCAGCGGCGCAAGATCACGCCGCTGTCTGTCTTGGTCACCCGCAACGGCGTGTCCTTGGTGGCGGCGCTAGCAAAGCTGCCTTCGTGCACCCAGGCCACATGGGTCGGGTCCAGCAGATTGTCGCACATCAGCAGACAATTGCAGTCCAGCTCCATCGCGGCCCCACGATTGATGCCCCAATCGGGTTGATCATAGTTTTCAATCTCGAATATTTCGGACGCATCCGCCAGCGCGGGATTGCCCATCCAGATCCAGACAAGCCCGTATTTTTCGTGCAAAGGATAGGCATGCACGCGCGCCTCGGACGGGATGCGCCCGGTGCCCGGCGCCCACACACATTGCCCGGCGCAATCAAATGTCAGCCCGTGATAGCCGCATTCCACATGATCGCCCTTGATCCGGCCTTTGGAGAGGGGCAGCTTGCGGTGCGGGCACGCGTCCCCAAGCCCGACAAGATAACCGGATTCCAGACGAAATACGCAAATCTTTTCACCCAGAACGGTGATCTGTTGCAGATCCCGCGTGATCTCGTGATCCCATGCTGCGACGTACCACGCGTTCTTCAGAAACATCCGCACACCTTTCGTGACTTTACCGGTCCAGAATCCCCGGCAAATTCAACCCGTTCTCGCGCGCGCAGTCCAGCGCGATGTCATACCCTGCATCCGCGTGACGCATGACGCCGGTTGCCGGATCGTTCCACAGAACCCGTGCGATGCGGGCATCGGCCTCGGCTGTGCCGTCACAGCAGATCACCATGCCCGAATGCTGGCTGAACCCCATGCCCACGCCGCCGCCGTGATGCAGGGATACCCAAGTTGCCCCGCTTGCGGTGTTCAGCAACGCGTTCAGCAACGGCCAGTCGCTGACCGCGTCCGATCCGTCCTTCATGCTTTCCGTTTCGCGGTTGGGGCTGGCCACCGAACCGCTGTCCAGATGGTCGCGCCCGATGACCACCGGTGCTTTCAACTCGCCGGTGCGCACCATTTCGTTGAACGCAAGACCCAGCTTGTCGCGCTGGCCCAGACCAACCCAGCAGATGCGCGCGGGCAGGCCCTGAAAGCTGATGCGCTCGCGCGCCATATCCAGCCACTTGTGCAGATGCGGATCATCCGGGATCAGTTCCTTGACCTTGGCATCCGTCTTGTAAATGTCTTCGGGATCACCCGACAGGGCACACCAGCGGAACGGCCCTACCCCGCGACAGAACAGCGGGCGGATATAGGCGGGTACGAATCCCGGAAACGCAAAAGCGTTTTCCAGCCCTTCTTCCAGTGCGACCTGCCTTATGTTGTTGCCGTAATCCAGTGTCGGCACATCCGCATTCCAGAAATCGACCATCGCGGCGACATGCACTTTCATGCTGGCGCGTGCCGCCTTTTCAACGGCCTTGGGATCGCTTTCGCGTTTTGCCCGCCACTCGCCCATGCTCCAGCCTTGCGGCAGATAGCCGTTCAGCGGATCATGCGCCGATGTCTGATCTGTCACGATGTCGGGGCGGATGCCGCCTGCTTTCATGCGTTTGACCAGTTCGGGAAACACATCCGCCGCATTGCCCAGAAGGCCCACGGATTTCGCCTCGCCCGCCTTGGTCCAGCGCTCGATCATCGTCAGTGCTTCGTCCAGCGTTTCGGCCTTTTCGTCCAGATATTTCGTGCGCAGGCGGAAATCGATGCTGTCGGGATTGCATTCCACCGCCAGACAGCACGCGCCGGCCATGACCGCCGCCAGCGGCTGCGCACCGCCCATCCCACCCAGACCGCCTGTGAGAATCCATTTGCCGGTCAGATCGCCGCCGTAGTGCTGGCGCCCTGCCTCGACAAAGGTTTCATAGGTGCCTTGCACGATGCCCTGCGTGCCGATGTAAATCCACGATCCGGCCGTCATCTGGCCGTACATCGCCAGCCCGCGCTTATCCAGTTCGTTGAAATGGTCCCAGTTGGCCCAGTGCGGCACCAGATTAGAATTCGCGATCAACACGCGGGGGGCGTTTTCATGGGTCTTGAACACCCCCACCGGCTTGCCCGACTGGACCAGCAGGGTTTCATCCGCTTCAAGTGATTTCAAGGACGCCACGATCTGGTCAAAATCGGCCCATGTACGTGCCGCGCGCCCGATGCCGCCATAAACCACCAGCTCATGCGGGTTTTCGGCCACATCGGGATGCAGATTGTTCATCAGCATCCGCATCGGGGCCTCGGTCAGCCAGCTTTTTGCGGTGATTTCGGTGCCGGTGGCGGGGAAAACATCACGGATATTGTGTCTTGGATCGCTCATGCGGGCCTCCATTGGGTCAGATCGGTCAGGATGGGTTTCAGGATCGCGCGTGTTGTCCGGGCACGATCGGGCAGATAGCTCCACGGGGGGCTTTCGATCATGTAGGTCGATTGCGCCAGTTCCATCTGAATGGCATGCCACCCCTGTTCGGGGCGGCCATAATGGCGCGTTGTCCAGCCGCCTTTGAACCGGCCGTTCAACACCGTGCTATAGGCTTTGGCGGCAGTGCATCGCGCCAGCACCGCCGATTGAATGGCGGTATCGCAGGTTGCCCCTTCATTGGTGCCGATGTTGAAATCCGGCAGCGTGCCGTCAAACAGGAACGGGATGCGGGATCGGATCGAATGGCAATCAAATAGCAGGGCAAAACCGTGAAGCGCGCGCAGGCGGGTCAATTCCGCTTTCAGCGCGGCATGATAGGGCGCGTGATAGGCAAGGCGGCGGCGTTCAACCTCGTCCGCGTCAGGCTCTGCACCCGACTGATAGATCGCGTGGCCGTCAAAATCGGTCAGCGGGCACAGACCGGTGGTTTTCTGCCCCGGATAAAGGCTGGCCCCGGTCGGGTCGCGGTTCACGTCGATGGCGTAGCGGTGCACCGGCGTACGCACGGTGGTCACGCCCTCGACCAGACCGTCATAAAGATCGTGAATGTGCCAGTCGGTATCAGCCATCGCCAAACCGGTGTCGTTCAGCGCTGTTCGCACCGCATCCGGCAGGATCGTGCCGGTATGCGGCAGGCCCAAAATCAGCGGGCTGTCCCCGCGCAGGATTTCGATGTCCACGCTCAAAACGGCACCGCGACATTGGCGGTTCTGGCAAAATCGCCGGATCGTACCATCGCGCTGGCCGCTTCTATGTCGGGCGCAAGATAGCGGTCTTCCTTCAGACTGGGAACGCGGGTGCGCACCATCGCAAGCACCGCCTGCAAGGGGGGCGATGTGACCAGCGGCGCGCGCGCTTCGATCCCTTGCGCTGCACACATCGCTTCGACCCCCAGAATGACCGACAGGTTTTGCGTCATCCGCCCAAGGCGCAACGCACCATGGGCCGCCATGCTTACGTGATCCTCCTGATTGGCAGAGGTTGGGGTGCTGTCTGTCACGCAGGGATTCGCGAGGTGTTTGTTTTCACTCATTAGCGCCGCTGTTGTCACTTCGGCGATCATGAAACCGCTGTTCAGCCCGGGATCGGGCGTCAGAAACGGCGGCAGATCATGGTTGAGCGTCGGATCCACCATCAACGCGACGCGGCGTTGGGCAATGGCCCCGATTTCAGCCACGGCAAGCGCGATCTGATCGGCGGCGAAACCGACATATTCAGCATGAAAGTTTCCACCCGATACGATCTGGCCCTCGTCCACCAGAACCAGCGGATTGTCAGTTACGGCGTTGGCTTCGATCTGCAAGGTGCGGGCAGCGGCGCGCAACACATCCAGCGCGGCCCCGACAACCTGTGGCTGGCAGCGGATGCAATACGGATCCTGCACGCGGGTGTCATCTTCGCGATGGCTTTCGCGGATTTCGGACCCGTCCATGATGGCGCGCATTTCGCGGGCCACATCAATCTGTCCGGCGTGGCCGCGCAGATCGTGGATGCCCGCCATCAGCGGCGCTGTGGAACCCATGATCGCGTCGGTGGTCAGCGATGCGATTACCATCGATGCTTCGACCATGCGCCAGCTTTCAAAAAGGCCCGCCAGCGCGCAGGCCGTAGAAAACTGGGTGCCGTTGATCAGGCCCAACCCCTCTTTCGGGCCCAGCACAATGGGCTGCAGGCCCGCTTTGGTCAAAGCATCGGCACTGGACATGCGCTGGCCCTGATACTGCGCCTCGCCCGCGCCGATCATGGTTGCGGCCATGTGGGCCAGCGGGGCCAGATCGCCCGATGCCCCAACCGAACCCTGAGACGGAATTACAGGGATCACGCCGTGTTTCAGCATCACTTCGATCTGGGCGATCACATCCCAGCGCACACCGGATGCCCCGCGCCCCAGCGACAGCAATTTCAGGACCATCATCAGGCGGGTTTTGTCCGTAGGCAGCGGATCACCGACACCGCAGCAATGGGACAGGATCAGATTGCGCTGCAAGGTCGCCGTGTCCTTGGGGGCGATTTTCTTGCTGGCCAGTTTGCCAAAGCCGGTGTTGATGCCATAGACGGCATCCTCCCCTGCTGCGGCCCTTGCCACCACCGCCGCCGACGCCTCGACACCTGCGCGCGCGCTGTCCGCCAGCCGCGTCGCTGTGCCATCGCGATAAAGGTCGCGCAATGTTTCCAGCGTCACCGCGCCCGGTTCCAGAACGATCATATAGCGCCTCCGACGATCCGTTTGTGCAACGGGTTGAACCCTATGCGATAGGCCAATTCACCCGGGGCCTGCACATTCCAGATGGCCAGGTCGGCGCAATATCCGGCGGCAACACACCCCTTGTCCGGGATGCCCAGCGCCTTTGCAGCGTGGCACGTGACACCGGCCAGCGCTTCTGCGGGTGTCATCCGGAACAGGGTGCAGCCCATGTTCATCGCCAGCAACAGCGATGTCAGCGGCGATGATCCGGGGTTACAATCCGTGGCCAGCGCCATCGCCACGTTGTGCTTGCGAAATTCCGCGATCGGGGGTGCCTGCGTTTCCCGGATGGTGTAAAATGCGCCCGGCAGGATCACTGCAACCGACCCTGCTGCCGCCATCGCCCGCGCATCCTGTTCGGTTGCGTATTCCACATGATCGACCGACAGCGCGCTATACCGTGCGGCAAGGGCTGTGCCGCCCTGATGGCTTAGCTGTTCGGCGTGCAGCTTTACCGGAAGGTCCAATTCACGGGCCACCTTGAACACGCGTTCGATCTGGTCGGGGTTGAAGGCGATGTTTTCGCAGAATCCGTCCACCGCATCCACCAATCCTTCGCTATGGGCAGCGCGCAGGGCGGGAATGCACACCTCATCAATATAGGCGTCGTTACGGCCTGCATATTCGGCCGCTGTGGCATGCGCCCCCAGAAATGTGCTTTTGATCTGCACCGTGCGCACCGTCCCAAGCGCGCGCGCTGCACGCAGCATCCGCAGTTCGGTTTCGATATCCAGCCCGTAGCCGGATTTCACCTCGACAACGCTTGCGCCGTCGGCGATCAGCGCGTCCAGCCGGGGCAAGGCCCACGCTGTCAGTTCTTCCTCGGACGCGCCGCGCGTATCACGCACGGTCGACACGATACCGCCGCCAGCGCGCGCAACTTCTTCATAGCTTGCGCCGTTCAGGCGCATTTCAAACTCCAGCGCGCGGTTGCCGCCAAACACGATATGGGTATGACAATCAATCAGCGCCGGCGTGATCAGTCTGCCCTGTTGCGGCAGATGGCGCCATGCTGCGTATTCATCTGGCAAATCGCTTAGCGCACCGGCCCACGCGATCCGTCCATCATTTACGACAACGGCACCACCTTCGATCATCCCGTAGCCATCGGCCCCGTCAGCCAGTGTCGCAATCCGGGCATCGGTAAGAACATAGGGTTCTGTCTGGGACATGGGGGAAGCTTTCGATTTTGGTGATGTCAAATTGGTTATGCGATTAATGTTATTATGTCTATACAAAATAGAAGGCCCTTTGGCACACGGCCTAACCTATCTTCGCCCCTGTCCTACAGATCAGAACGTTCAGGACTATGATCTGTTCAAGACAAACCTTCCTGACTTGGGACACCGAGACCACTCGTTTTGCGGGATGGCGTTGCCCCGCACCGCGCAGTAAGAATGCCCCATGCAAAACACAAAAGCGATTATTTTCGATCTTGATGGCACGCTGATCCACAGCGCGCCAGACCTGCACTCTGCCGCCAATGCAGCCCTTGCACCCTTGGGTCGTGGCCCGCTTGATCTGGAAACCGTCACATCCTTTATCGGCAATGGCGTGGATAAGCTGGTCGAACGCAGCTTGCGCGCAACCGGGGATTTCGATGATGGTCTGATGCGCCAGACGCTTGACCGGTTTCACGGTTATTATCGGCAAAACATGACAACGCTGACCCGACCCTATCCCGGCGTCATGGCAGCCCTTGACGCCTTCCGGGCGGCGGGGCTGCGATGGGGGTTTGCACGAACAAGCCCGCGGGCCCGGCACGCGCCATTTGTGATGAAATGGGGTTGTCACAGTATTTCGACATTGTCGCCGGCGCCGAAGAGGGCAAGCCCAAAAAACCGGATGCGACCCCGCTGTTGCAATGCGTCGACGCGCTGGGATGTGCGGCGCACGAGGTTGTCTATGTCGGGGACAGTACGGTGGACTTTGAAACCGCGCGCAATGCGTCGGTTACATTTGTCCTGTTCGAAGGCGGATATCTGAATGGCCCGCCCCTGCCCCTGCCACCCGAACAGCGCTTTGCCAGTTGGGCACAACACGGGCTGCTGCCATCCAAGTGACCGTAAATTTGTCTTGTGAATCCGGTTCATGACGCTAGCGTGTCCGGATTGGGAGGATTACACATGAAACACACAAATACACTCTTGTCTGGTGCGGCACTGGCCCTTGTCATGTCTTTGGCCGGCCCTGCTGCAGCCCAGGATTGCCCGCGCGGCGATCTTGATAAAATGTTCTGCGACGCTGATGGTGATCTGCTTGCGGATACACCAACAGATCCCGCACAACAGGTTGATCCAGACACTCTGATCTTTGCCTATACACCGGTCGAAGATCCCGCCGTCTACAAGGAAGCATGGTCTGATTTCCTGACGCATCTGGAAAAAGAAACCGGAAAATCCGTGGTGTTCTTTCCAGTGCAAAGCAATGCGGCACAGATTGAGGCGATGCGGTCCGGACGTCTGCATATCGCAGGGTTCAACACCGGATCTAACCCGCTGGCTGTAAACTGCGCAGGTTTCAATCCGTTCACCATCATGGCCTCGGAAGATGGCAATTTCGGATACGAGATGGAGATCATCACCTATCCTGATTCCGGCATCGAAACGCCCGCGGATATCAAGGGCAAGCAACTGGCCTTTACCTCACCGACGTCGAATTCCGGCTTCAAGGCACCGTCTGCGATTCTCAAGGCTGATTTCGGTCTGGAAGCGGAAACGGATTTCGAGCCGGTGTTTTCGGGCAAGCACGACAATTCGATTCTTGGCGTGGCGAACAAGGATTATCCCGCGGCCGCCATCGCCAATTCCGTGATGAGCCGGATGATCGAGCGGGACGTGATCAAACCCGATCAGGTCGTTTCGATCTACAAATCACAAACCTTTCCGACAACAGGATTTGGCACCGCCCACAACCTGACCCCGGAACTGAAAGAGACAATTCGCAACGCGTTCTTCAATTTTGAATGGGAAGGCAGTTCACTGAAAGCCGAATTCGAGAAATCGAACGAGGGCCAGTTCCTGCCGATGACCTACAAGGAATTCTGGGATGTGATCCGCAAGATCGACGCCGCAAACGGCGTCAGCTATGCGTGTGAATAAGACATGATCGGGCGGGCCTTTGCGCCCGCCCTTTCCAAAAACAAAAGGTGAGGCAAGGAGACTTCATGCTGCGGCTTGAGAAGCTTGTAAAGACTTATAAAACTGGCGATCAGGCCCTGAAAGCCGTTGATCTGGACGTTCCCGAAGGTCAGGTTCTGGCATTGATCGGTCCATCCGGCGCCGGTAAATCAACGCTGATCCGCTGCATCAATCGGTTGGTCGAACCGACCTCGGGCAATGTTTATCTGGACGATGTGGAACTGACCGGATTGTCGGCAGGTGCGTTGCGCCGCGAACGCCGCCGCATGGGGATGATCTTTCAGGAATACGCACTGGTTGAACGGCTGACCGTGATGGAAAACGTGTTGTCGGGCCGGTTGGGCTATGTCGGGTTCTGGCGCAGCTTCCTGCGCCGTTATCCGCAAGCAGATGTCGACGAAGCCTTTCGCCTGCTGGATCGTGTCGGGCTGGCCCATATGGCGGATAAACGTGCCGACGAACTGTCGGGCGGACAGCGCCAGCGTGTCGGTATCTGCCGCGCGCTGATCCAGAACCCCGCCCTGTTGCTGGTGGATGAACCGACCGCGTCACTTGATCCCAAGACATCGCGCCAGATCATGCGTCTGATCTGTGAACTGTGCAAGGAACGCGGCCTGGCTGCGATCATCAACATTCACGATGTCGCGCTGGCGCAGATGTTCGTACAACGCGTGATCGGCCTGCGGGTTGGCGCAGTAGAGTTTGACGGCCCGCCCGAAGGTCTGACCCCCGATGTTCTGACCACGATCTACGGCGAAGAAAATTGGGAAGCGACCATCGAAAAGGTCGAGGACGAGGAAGGTATCGAAGAAAAGGTTGAAGTATGAGCGCCGCCGAGTTCGATGTCTCGCAACGTTTGGGAAAGCCCTGGAAAAAACCGCCTTTCGTGCAACGCACCTGGCTGCGCTGGGTTCTGATACTGGGTTTCATTGCCTATCTGATCGCATCCTTCATGACGATCGAGGTCAACTGGTCGCGCGTTTACGAAGGTCTGGAACGCGGCAAACAGTTTGTTCTGGCATTCACCAGCCCCGATTTCACATCGCGGTCATCCGACATCTGGGAAGGCATGGCCGAAAGCATCATCATGACAGTCGCCTCGTCTGTTCTGGGCATTATCATATCGATCCCGATCGCTTTGGGGGCTGCGCGCAACGTGGCCCCCCTGCCGATCTATCTGATCTGCCGGTCGATCATCGCAGTCAGTCGGGCCTTGCAGGAAATCATCGTGGCGATCTTGCTGGTTGCCATCTTCGGATTTGGCCCGCTGGCCGGTTTCCTGACGCTGAGTTTCGCGACCATCGGCTTTCTTTCAAAGCTGCTGGCCGAAGATATCGAAAGCATGGATCGCGTGCAGGCCGAAGCGATCAAGGCGTCGGGGGCCAGCTGGATGCAGTGGATCAACTACGGCGTCCAGCCGCAGGTGATGCCGCGCCTGATCGGGCTAAGCATGTACCGGCTTGATATCAACTTTCGCGAAAGCGCGATCCTGGGGCTGGTCGGTGCGGGCGGTATCGGCGCCACGCTGAACACGGCATTTGACCGGTACGAATACGATACGGCTGCCGCGATCCTGTTGCTGATCATCGTGATCGTCATGGCACTGGAATACCTGTCCGGCGTGATCCGCGCGAGGGTTCAGTAATGCCGGTACGTGATGCACAGGGATTGAAGTTATGGCAGCGCCGCACCGGGCGCGAAAGCCTGTTCCACTGGGTGTTGTGGCTGATCGGGATCGCGATCTTTGCCTATTGCTGGCAGCAGATTTCGCAGGCAACCACATGGTTTTTCGTCTGGGACGCGCCGCGCATCGCCGATGATATCTGGACACGCGCAACCCCGCCCAAATGGGAATATATCACACAACTGGGCAAACCCATCTGGGACACGCTGAACATCGCGACGCTGGGCACCATCATTTCGCTGTTTCTTGCCGTGCCTGTGGCGTTTCTGGCAGCAAGCAACACCACCCCGTCGCGATACTTTATCCGCCCGATCGCGCTGCTGATCATCGTCTCGACCCGTTCGATCAATTCATTGATCTGGGCGTTGTTGCTGATCGCGATCATCGGACCGGGTGTGTTTGCCGGCGTCATTGCCATTGCCATCCGCTCGATCGGGTTCTGTGCCAAGTTGCTTTACGAAGCGATCGAGGAAATCAATCATTCACAGGTCGAGGCAATCACCGCCACAGGCGCATCGCGCTGGCAGGTTATGGCCTACGGGATTGTGCCGCAGATCATGCCTGCTTTCGCCGGTATCGCCGTATTCCGCTGGGACATCAACATTCGGGAAAGCACGGTCCTGGGCCTTGTTGGCGCGGGCGGCATCGGCTTGCAGCTCTCTTCATCGCTCAACGTGCTGGCCTGGCCTCAGGTGTCGCTTATTCTGCTGGTCATTCTGGCCGCAGTGGTGATTTCGGAATGGGTTTCGGCCAAGGTGCGCGGCGCGATTATCTAGCGCCTAATCCGTTACCCTAGTGGAAGAAGTTCAAGCGTTCCAGATGATCCTGCCGGCGTTGGACGCATCATATCCGGCCTGGGCTGTGGCACGGCGCAGGAATTTTTCGCTTGCGAAAAAGGCCACAAGAGATTGCAGGGCCGGATCGAAATAGGCCTTTCTGTCGACCAACAGGTCAAAGTGCTCCTTGATCACCGGCACAAAGGCAAGCCCGAACATCTGCGCCACGGATTCAAGGCCAAAGGTTGCATCGGCTTCACCGCGGCTGACGGCCTGAACAGCGTCATCTTCGGTTCGGGCGACGTCTGTGAATGTCACCTCTGATGGGTCAAGCCCCGCGCCCTTCATCATCTCGCGAAACAGACCGGCTGTGCCTGATTCCGCCTGTCGGGGTACGATCGACATGCCTTTCAAATCGCCAATCCCGCCGACAGATAGCGCATCCGGGCGCAGGACAATACCACGCCGCCGTGTTGCAAACCTCATCAGAACGGCATTCTGCTCTGCCGCCACCCGACGGACCGCAGGCACATTCCAGCTCTGATCCGCGGCATCAAAAATGTGCAGACCGGCCGCAATGCCTTCACCGCTGCAAAACCGCCCCAGCCCGTCATGTGATCCATCAAAATAGGTGGCCAACCCGCAGCGCGATTCCCGTATCGCCCAATCCAGAAGCGGATCGTGGCTTCCCAGTATGATATCGGTGCGGGCGGCCTTGTGCGCCGTTCCGCCAGATTTCGCGCCTTCGATCCAGTCACGAATTTCGGCCGCCGGAAACAACAGTTTGCCTGTGGCCCGCGAACAGGGCAATGCGCCGGACGCGGCCAGATCATAGACCTTGCGTTCCTTGATCCGCAAAAGATCGGCCAGTTCGTGAACCGTCAGATATTCATGCGTGTGATGGTCTTGCGCGTTCATTACATTCCGTCGATCCGGGGCGGTCACAGGATCGGACCGCCCCTGTTTCCTATCAGCTTTGCGGTGCGTTCGGAAAGAACAGTTGCTGGCCGTCCACCCGGTAGGCGGCAATCGCGTCCTGTCCGGTCTGCGACAGCAACCAGTCGGCAAACGCCTGCGCCGCATCCACGTTCACATCCGGACATTTCGCCGGATTGATCGGGATCACGCCGTATTGGTTGAACATATCCTCGTCCCCCTGCACGCGAATTTCGAAATCCTGTTTGTTGTCAAAACTGATCCATGTGGCGCGGTCTGTCATGACATAGGCCCCCATTCCGATGCCCGCGTTCAGCGTTGCCCCCATGCCCGACCCGGTTTCGCGATACCAGCCGCCCGAATGTTCAGAAGGATCGACGCCCGCATCGTTCCACAAGGCGCGTTCCTTCTTGTGGGTTCCTGAATCATCCCCGCGCGATGCAAACAGCGCGCCCGTTTCCGCAATTTTCAACAACGCGCTTTGAACATCCTGCATTCCGTCAACCCCCGCAGGGTCTGCAACCGGACCGACGATGACGAAATCATTGTACATCAGATCGGTGCGACCGATGCCGTACCCGTCTGCCACAAATTTTTCCTCGGCCGCCTTTGCGTGCACCAGCAATACATCACCATCGCAGTTTTGCGCGTTCCTGATCGCCTGGCCGGTGCCGACTGCAACCACATTCACCTGAATACCGGTTGCATCCTGAAAGATAGGCAGCAGATGATCATAAAGCCCGGAATTCGCAGTAGACGTTGTCGACTGCACGATAATGGATTGATCCTGCGCCAACGCGGAGGAGGCCAGAACCACTGCGATGCCAGTTGCGTAAACGATTTTGCTGTTGATCATGCCAATCTCCCTTATTCGCGATCACAAAACGATTTTTCCATTCAGATAATCCCGTGCCGTCTGATCGGGCGGATCGGGAAAGAAATCAGACGCAGCGGCATGAACGGCCACGCGTCCATGGTGCAGAAACACCACGTCATCCGCGAGACGGCGCGCCTGCCCGATATCATGGGTGATAAAGATCACCCGCACACCGCGGGCGCAGGCATCGCGGACGATCCGTTCGATCGCCAGCACAGAGCGGGGATCAAGACTGGCCGTCGGTTCGTCCAGAAACAGAACTTCCGGGTCTGTGGCAAGCGCGCGTGCCAGCGCAAGGCGCTGCTGTTCGCCCCCCGAAAGCAAGCGGGCCGGCTGTCGGGCCTTGTGCGCCAGCCCGGCAAGTTCAAGAAGAGCGGTACATTCGCTTTTGTCCTTGCCGCGCGCCTGCAGCACAAAATCGATGTTGGCCGCCACCGAACGACGCAACAAAACCGGTTTCTGGAACACGAAAGCCTGCCGCGCGGTCGCGTCCTGCGGGGCGTTGCCATTCCAGTCAATCGTTCCGGACGTGGCAGGGATCAGCCCGTGCAACAGTTTCAAAAACAGGCTTTTGCCAACACCGTTGGGGCCCATCACGATCGTGCAGCCCCCTGCCCCCAGATCAAGATTGATCTGTTTCAGGATCGCCACCTCACCGAACCTAAGCGTCAGATCACGTACCCGCAGCGGCAGCAGGGCAGATGCCGCCTGTGCTTGGGCGCCTTTCCGCGGCGTGATCGATACCGCGTCAGACATAGGCCTGCCGGACGGCCGTCAGGCGCAGCGCCTGTACGGCGGCATTCACCCCCAGCGCAATGGCCAAAAGGATAATGCCCAGCGCCAGAGCCAGACCAAGATCGCCCTTGGAGGTTTCAAGCGCGATGGCCGTGGTCATGACCCGCGTCAGATGATCAATATTGCCGCCCACGATGATCACCGCGCCCACTTCGGCAACGGCGCGCCCGAACCCAGCCAGCCCGACCGTCAGCAGGGAATAGCGCGCATCCCACAACAGCGCCTGTATGACCTGCCAGCGCGTCAGCCAGAGCGAGCGGAACTGCTCTGCGTATTCTGCATAAAGGTCTTCCAGCACCTGCCGCGACAAGGCGGCAACAATCGGCGCGATCAATATTGTCTGCGCGATGATCATCGCCGTGGGCGTGTAAAGCAGCCCCAGAAAACCCAGCGGGCCGGACCGTGACAGGTGCAGATAGACCAGCAAACCGACAACGACAGGCGGCAATCCCATCAGGGCATTCATCAGGATCAGAACCGCACTGCGCCCGCGAAACCGCGCGACAGCCACCAAGGCACCAACCGGCAACCCGATCAGGCACGCCAGCGCAGTCGCGGTCAAACTGACACGCAATGACAGCCCGACGATTTCGATCAGGTCGGCGTCACCGGACAGAACCAGCGCGAAAGCGATACCCAGAGACTCCCAGATGTTTTGCAAAATTTACAATCCCCACGGAAATTATGCACTCATTTCATCTAATATGAAGTTGACAAAAACCGCAAGTGCCTATTTCCATGCAAGAAACCGCAAAATCCAGCATTCTGATTGCGTGGGCGTTCTTCAGATCACTGCAAAATTTACAGGTCATGCGTCCGACCGAGCAAACATAACGCCGCCCGCCGCGTCATGCGCCGTTGTCGGCCCCGATTGCGTGAACGTCCTGCGGGTCGGAAAACCCTTTGAACAGGACCTGCCCGAACGGATGCAACCCTGCCTGATCGCCCAGTGCGCGCCGTGTGGTTTCATCCATCAGAATGTCACATCCGACAACCTTGGTGTGCGCTTCAAGGCGCGCGGCAAGGTTTACCTTGTCGCCAATGCAGGTATAGGTCGCGCGCTCTTGCGTACCGGCATATCCGGCGACAACCTCGCCCGTGGCGATGCCGATCCCGATCCTGATTTCAGCCTTACCACCGGCAACGCGTTCCAAATTGAATTCGGCCATCATCGCCAGCATGTCCCGCGCCGCGCTGACCGCACTTTGCGCCGGATCATCAAGCGGTTGCGGCGCGCCGAACAAGACCATCAAACCGTCCCCTATCATCAGGGTCACGATGCCACCGTTGCAATCCACCGCTTCGAACATCAGGGTGTAGTAGATGTTCAGCAATTCGATGGTGTCTTCGGGCGGCTGGTTTTCGGACAGGGCCGTGAACCCGCGAATATCGCAAAACAGGACCGAAGCATTGACACGGCGCCCGCCCAGCGCAAAACCGGAATCCTGCAAATCCTGGGCAACTTCACGGGTCGCGAACCGTTTCAGCAACACTTTCTGTTCGTCGCGCAAGCGTTTCTTTTCTAGGCTGGATGTCAGCCGGGCCTGCAACAGAACCCTGTTCACCGGTTTGGCCAGATAATCTTCGGCCCCCAGTTCGATACAGCGCACAATATTTTCGACGCCTTCCACCGAAGACGTGACGATGACCGGAATATCTCTCAGGTCGGGATCAAGTTTGATGGCTTCCAGAACCTCGAACCCGTCCATTTCGGGCATTTCGATATCCAGCAGCAACAGATCGAACGGCGCGGCGCGCAACTGTTCCATCGCGATGCGCCCGTTTTCGGCAACCGACGCGTCATAGCCCAGCATTTCGACACTGCGCGACAACAACAGCCGGTTGACCTTGTTGTCATCCACGATCAGCAGACGGGCCACAGCGGACATATCAGGCGCCTTTCAGTGCGGCAGCGGCGCGACCGAATTCCGCTTCAAGTTCGGTGGCGGCCACCCTGTCCGATTGTGCATTGTCACTCAGACCGGCAAGCTCCAGCCGGCGCGCCAGTTCGGCCAATGCAGTGGCGCCAAACACGTTGGCATTCGATTTGACAGAATGGGCGGCACGGCGAAATCCGTCCGCATCACCGCGCGCAATTGCCTCCTGCAACTCAGCCAGCATTGTCGGGCCTTCGTCAAGAAAGGTTGCGACCAGTTCGCTGGCAAAGTCCTCTCCCATCGTTTCCTGAAGCTCGGACAACACAGCGGGGTCAATCGGGCCGTCGGTCATTGTTTTTTCCTGTCGCGTTGGGGGACTTTGGTCAGCGCATCCATCAAAAGATCAACGCGGATCGGTTTGGCAATGTAATCGTCCATTCCCGCGTCCAGACACATTTCGCGGTCCCCCTGCATGGCGTTTGCGGTCATTGCAATGATACGGGGTCTGTCGTTCGGATCACGCGCTGCGGTAATGCGGCGGGATGCTTCCAATCCGTCCATTTCGGGCATCTGCACATCCATCAGCACCACATCATAGGTCTGGCGCTCCACGCTTTGCAGCGCCTCGACACCGTTGCTGGCAAGATCCGCGCGATAGCCCATCTGTTCCAACAGACGCAGCGCCAGTTTCTGGTTCACCAGATTGTCTTCGGCCAACAGAATACGCAAGGGATGCCGCGCCGCCAGATCCGGGTCCGCTTTGGGTTTTTCACCCGGTTTTTTGACAGGGGATTTTGATTTTTCCGGTGCGAACAGCGTGACAAGCGTGTCGAACAATTGCGATTGCCGCAACGGTTTTGCAAGATAGGCGCTGAACAATCCGGCTTTCGTTTCCGCTTCGCGCATCCCCAGCGAACTGAACAGAACCAAAGGCAACTGCGCGTTTATCTTGCGTATTTCACCTGCCAGTTCGGCCCCGTCCATATCCGGCATGTGCATATCCAGGATCGCCAGATCAAAACGTTCGCCATCATTCAGCCATTTGAGCGCGTCTTTTGGCGTGTCGGTGGCGCGTGTCTCAGTGCCCCATTTCGCCGTTTGCAGTGCCAATATCTTGCGGTTGGTGGCATTGTCATCGACGATCAGCAGCCGCTTGCCCATCAGTTCCGATTGCTGACCGACCAGATTGCGGGTTTGGTTCTTCGGCAATGTGGCCTTGCCGACCTTGATGGTGAAATGAAAGGTCGCGCCCTTTCCCGCGCCATCGCTGGTGGCCCACATCGTTCCACCCATCAGATCGGCCAGCCGTTTGGATATCGCCAGCCCGAGGCCGGTGCCGCCATATTTGCGCGTGGTCGAACTGTCGGCCTGGCTAAAGGACTGGAACAGGCGCTTCATGCCCGCAGGTGTCAGCCCGATACCGGTATCGCGGACGCTGAATGCCAGTTCGACATGTTTTCTGGTTTCTGACGCCCGTGACACCGTCAGCACCACTTCGCCGGTGTCGGTGAACTTGACGGCGTTGGACAGCAGGTTCAGCAATATCTGGCGCAGGCGGGTCAGATCGCCGCTGACGGCAGCAGGCACGTCATCATCATAGATATACGCGATATCCAGACATTTTTCTGCGGCGCGAGCGCTGATCAGGTCCATCGCGGATTCGATGCTTTCGCGCAGATCAAAGGGCTGATGTTCGATATCCATCTGTCCGGCTTCGATCTTGGAGAAATCAAGAATTTCGTTGATGATGTCCAGAAGCGCATCACCGCTGTCACGAATGGTGCTCGCGTAATCGCGCTGCTCCTCGTTCAGTTCAGTGTCGATCAAAAGCCCGCTCATCCCGATCACCGCGTTCATCGGGGTGCGGATTTCGTGGCTCATCGTGGCAAGAAATGCGCTTTTGGCTTCGTTCGCGGTTTCGGCGGCGGCGCGGGCCTCTTTCGCCTCGCGGAACAGGCGTGCGTTTTCGATGGCGATCACGGCCTGATCACAGAACGAATTGGCCAGTTCGATTTCTTCGGGGCTAAAGGCACGTGTGACGGTGCTGCGGGTAAAGATCAGTACCCCGACGCAAAAACCTTCCCGCATCATTGGCAGGTAGATTGACGATTTCATGCCAAATTTCCGAACCGCGTCAATTTCGTGCTTTGGCAAATCTTTGGTGGCGAAATCCTGGATGTGGATCATCTTTCCGGTCTCGATCACCCGAGAGGGATAATTCAAAGCGGGGTCAATCTTGACCGGTTTTGGATCAAGCTTCAGAGGCGATTTCTTGTCCCTCTGTTTACCCGCTTGCGGAATGAAATGATCGCCGTCCCGCATCAACGCGGCCGCGCTATCGCATTCCAGCAAACCCAGACTGGCCTCGGCGATCGCCATGAAGACCGGGCCGGCATCCTCTTGCGCGCCGCTGATCACCCGCAGGATATCGGCACTGGCGGTCTGGCGGACAAGCGCGGTTTGCGTTTCCTTGAACAGTTTGGTGTTCTGGAGCGCAATCACCGCCTGATCGCAAAACGTCTGGGCAACGGCGATTTCTTCTTCGGTGAATGCCTTTTTCGTGAACCGGAAAATGTTCAGCGTTCCGGCGCAATCGTCTCCGTTCAACAGCGGCAACATGATCGTCGATTTGATGCCGGCCCGCTCTCTGATCTCTTGATCAATGGGTTTGAGATCGGCGATGTCCCAATCCGGCGTGTGCAGAACCTTGCGCGAGACGATGGCCTGCGATGGCAGGTTGTGATCAGGATCAATCGGAACGGATATCTTTGCCGGTTTTTCCACCAGCCCGTCACGGTTTGCCACTGCAATCTGCGACAGCGTATCCTGCTCCTTGATCAACGCGACCGCCATGTCACAATCGATAAGCTGCGTCGTCGATTTAACGATTTCCTGAAATACAGGTGTTGTATCGGTCGAAGACGCGCTGATTGTGCGCAGAATATTGGCGCTGGCCGTTTGTCGCGCCAGCGACGTCTCGGTTTCGTTGAAGAGGCGCACGTTTTCGATAGCAATCACCGCCTGATCACAAAAGGATTGGGCAATGTCGATTTCTTCTTTCGAAAACGCACGCTTGTTTTTGCGCGTGAAGCCAAGACAGCCAAGACACTCGTTCCCTCGCACCAGCGGGAAAGTCAGGGACGACATGACCCCGCTCTTCAAATGAACGGATTGATCGTATGGATCGAGATCCGCAGACGTCCAATCCGGTACATGCAACATCTGCTTGGACACCATGACTTTTGATGGGGTATCCTGTTCCGGTGCAATTGGTCGATGGGTGCGCGAAAAATCCGGTTTCAACCCTTCTGTTGTCGCAACGGCGACCTGCCACCAAACGGTATCGTTCTTGGTGGCGGCGACAGCCATATCGCAGGATATCAGATCAACACCGGCTTGAACGATTTTCTCGAAGACCGGAGTCACATCGTTCGGGGATTCACTGATGACCCGCAATACGTCCGCGCTGGCAGTCTGACGCGACAACGCCTTTTGCGTCTCGTTGAACAGTCTTGAATTCTGGATCGCGATCACCGCCTGATCGGCAAAGCCCTGCATGATACGCAGTTCCCTGTCGGTGAACGGGCTGTGCGAACGGGCAACCCCGACAACGCCGATCCCCTGACCTTCCCAGATCATCGGGGCAAAGGCGATGGAATGATACCCGGCCACCCGGGCAAAGCGGCGCAGAACACGTGGTGTATCGGGGTTGTTCTGCACGTCGGCATAATTGGCCACACGGCGCGTGCGGATCGCCTCGCCGGCGGGTGTGATCTCCCACGGGGCGGGAAAGGTTTCCAACAAAGCCTCACGATGATTGCCGACATAGGCCGCCACCTGCAAAAGACCCTGTTCATCCACCAGAAGCACATCCAGTTCTTCGCCGCCGAACAGTGTTTTGCAGCATTCAAGGATCTTCTCGAACACCGGCTGCGTGTCTTCGACAGACTGGCTGATCACGCTTAGAATTTCGGCCGAAGCCTGTTGCTGTTCCAGCGCCTCGGTCACTTCGGCGGTGCGGGCCTGCACCTCGTCGAACAGGCGGGCGTTGCTGATCGCAATCACGGCTTGTGCTGCGAAGGTCTCCAACAGGGCGATCTGTTTTGCGCGAAACGCGTCTGCTTTGCCGTGAGCCAGGGAAATGACGCCAACGACAACCCCGTCCTTGATCAGGGGCACACCGACCGTCGACTGGAAATTGCCGCGATGCGCGGCCTCTTTCCATTGATAGCTGTCGTCGTTTTCCGTGTCCCTGATATAGACCGTCTTGCCCAGTAACGCCGTCCGCCCGGTACATGTGCCGTGCCCCGGTTCAATCGGATTGGCCTTGAGATAGGCAAAGAAATCATCCGTGACATTGCGCGACGCCTGCATGTGGTAGCGTTGATCTTCCGGGTTCAACATCGCGACATATGCGTATTGCGGGTTGCAAAGGCGCGAAGCGACTTCGAGGATGGTATCCAGAACCGGCTGCAATTCGTTGGGCGAGCGCGAGATGACATCCAGCACCTCTGACGTCGCGGTCTGGTATTCCAGCGCTTCTTGCGTCTCGATAAACAGTTGGGTGTTGCGCAGCGCAATGATCGCCTGATCACAGAAAGATTTCGCCAGCGCGATATCCTGCTCTGTAAACGCAGTTCTTGTGGATGTGCCCAGAACCAGCGATCCCAGACACTCTCCGCCCTGAAGAAGGGGAATGTATAGCGCGCTTTTCATGCCGAATTGTTTGCCGCGCTCCACCTCGTGGGGGGGCAGATCGTAATTCTCCCAGTCGATGATATGCTGCACTTCGCGTGTCACTATAGCGCGCGACGGGAAATTCTCGTTCGGGGCCAGTCGCTGTAGCGGTATACCGTCCGGGGTAATGCGCGCGGCCAGTTTGCGCGCGCCTTCCTGAATTTTTTCGGTGATCAACGCGCCGCCGCGCCGCGCCCCTGACGCCGGCCAATAGTGATCGCCATCCCGCAGATGGAAGATCGCCATATCGCAATCGATCAACTGGGCCGCACTGCTGACGATCGTGTCGATCACCGGTTGCACATTTGTCGGGGATTGGCTGATGGCGCGCAGGATGTCTGTCGTGACTGTTTCACGTTCAAGCGCTTCGGTCACTTCGGCCGTGCGGTCTTGGGTTTCGCGCAACAACCGCGCGTTTTCGATGGCAATGCTGGCCTGATTGGCAAAGCTTTGCACCAGTTCGATATTCGCCGCCGGCGGCGGTGTGGCATCGGGCCAGCCCAGGTTGATCGCGCCCCAGACCCGCCCGTTCGCCCGGATCGGCACACCCAAAAGCCGCCGGAATCCGACTCTTTCGGCCAGTTCTGGTGAAAAATAGGTCTTGTCGGTTTGGGCGTCGGCAATTTGGGCGATATCGCCGTTCTTGATCACGCGCGGCGAAAGGTGGCCCTGTGTGCCGACGAACGGATAGTCAGACTTCAGATTTTTGACAGTCTTCGGCGGAAACCCGTACTGCGCGCAGAAATGGTACAATTCCCCATCGTAGCGGTCGAGAACGCAGAACTTTGCCCCGCACAGTTCGGCCGATTTCTGCACCACCAGATCAAAAACAGGCTGCAAGTCCGATGTCGACTCGTTGATCACCTGCAGGATTTCCGCATTCGCCTTTTCGCGCGCCAGTGCCTCTTGGGTTTCGCGAAACTGGCGGGTGTTTTCGATGGCAATTGCGGCCTGATCCGCAAAGGTTTCCAGCAATTCAGTCTCGTCTTCGCGCTGACCCTTCATATCCGGCCAAGCCAGCGTAATAATGCCCCATATACGCCCGGCGCATTCGATCGGAACCGCAACAGATTGATCAATCTTGTTCTCGCGGGCCATATCACGATCCAGCCAATCTGTGGTCATGGCGTGGTCTATGCGGGCAGGCTGACCGGTGGCGATAACTTGAGCCACCATTGATTTATCATGTACCGGCGATGGAAATTCGTTTTTAAACGCCTGAAGAAAAGCGGGATCGAATCCGTGCTGCGCATCAAGATGCAGCATTTCGCCGTCATAGCGGAACAGCATACACCATCGCGCCCTGCAGAGATCTTTGGCGGTTTTTGCAATTCTATCCAGCACCGGTTGCGTGTCTGTGGGGGATTTGCTGATAACCCGCAGAATGTCTGACGTGGCCGTCTGGCGGGACAGCGCGTGCTGCTTTTCTGCAAATGTCTGTTCGTTCCGGATGGCAATGGCGGCCTGACTCACGAATGTCTCAAGCAGGGCTATATCCGCTTCGCTCGGGGCCTCTCCCTTGGGCCAGGCCAGCACCATGACACCCCATATCTGCCCACCTGCCCGGATCGGGAGGCTGATCATATATTGGTAGCCATGCAATTTGGCGGTTTCGTAGTCAAAGTAGGTATCCGCGTGCGCGTCTGGCAAATGACAGACCTGCCCTGCCTTGATCGCCGCATAGGCCATGCCGGATTCGTCAGGCTCCATCGGGAATTTGGCCAGATAGGTTTTCATGAATGCGTCAGAAAACCCGTGGCTGGCACAGTAATGGATCATTGTTCCGTCATAGCGCCACAGCATGCAGAACTTGGCCTTGCACAGCTCGGTGGCACTTTTGGCAATCGCGCCAAAGATCGGCTGGATGTCGCCCTGAGACATCTCGATACTGCGCAACACGTCCGTAACCGCCGCAGTTCGCGCCTTCTGGTCGTTCAGTTCCTGTTCCAGATACTGGAGTCTCTGCGCGAATTCGGCAGTCGTATCTGGCTGGGTCTTTTTCGCTGTCATGATGTCGTGGCAGCCCCGAACCGTTTTGCCGCGCACCCAATTGCATCGGCCCCAATGGAATTATGCCAACTGTACCGATGAAACCCGCCTGCGCAAATCTGTTTTTGCACAGGCGCCTATGCGGCAGGTTTTCCCCCGTGCCTAGATTGGATGACTTGCCACTGTCATTGACAATCCGCTCAGCAGCAGGCCGCACGAAATCACACAGGCAATGGATCTGACGCTGTTCCAGAACGTCCATCTGGGAACATAAGTGTCCGACCAGAAAGAGCGGGTGGCCTCTGTGTCCTTGTCCATTTTGTCCAGCGTTTCGTTCAGCGGGACATTGAACACAATCGTCACGCCGAAGGCCGCGACCAGATAGATGATACCTGCCGCGATGGTGACGTTTGCAATTGGTCCGCTCAGGGTAAGCACGCTGTAAACCACGATGATCAGCGATACGGGCACCATGCCCAGAAACAGGGCCATGAAGGCAGACCGGAATACTTCGCGATTGATGATCTGCATCGCTTCGGCCCCGCCCGCTCCGCTGGTGCGCGCCAATGCGCGCATGATGAAATCTGAAAACACCAGAAACACACCGCCAAGCAACGCAAAGGCGATGACGGAAAACTGGCACAGGATAAAAAATGGAAACGACATGTCTGTTCCTTTCGAATTGAAGATCGCGGTATGAGCACCCTGCCCCGATCTTGTCGGGCAGGATGCGCAAGGGTTCATCAAAGATCGCGATGTGAACGCCGGCGCGGGCCGGTGTCAGGCGGCCGCCTGCCAGGCACCGGACGTCGCCGCCTTGTTGCAAAAATCGGCGAAATCGCGTGGTGCGCGGCCCAATGCCCGTTGCACCCCATCCCCCAGCCATTCGTTGCGCCCGTCCAGCGCCTCTTTGCAGACATGGGTGAACACATCGGCAATAAAGGCACCGCCGATTTCGGTCATGGCGCTGTGGAATTGCGCAAGTGTAATGGGGACGTAGCGCACCGGTCTGCCAACGGCTTCGGCAAGTTCAACCGCCGCCTGCGAAAAATGCATAAGGCGTGGGCCGGTCACTTCGTAGAGAGCACCGGAATGCCCATCTTCGGTCAGGGCCGCAACGGCCACCTCGGCGATATCATCAACATCGACAATCGGTTCGCGGACGTCACCGGCAGGCAAGGCAATCTCGCCGCCCAGAACAGGATCACGCAGATAACCTTCGCTGAAGTTCTGGGCAAACCACGCGCAGCGGACCAGCGTGTAATCAACACCGGATCGGGCTATGATGTTTTCACAGGTTTCAGCATGGGTTTCACCGCGCCCCGACAGCAGAACAAGCCGCTGTGTGCCGATGGATTTCGCCAGCGCCGACAGGGCTGCGATCTTGTCGTCGGCACCGGGAAAGGCCAGATCGGGAAAATACGAAACATAGGCCGCTGCGACACCTTCCAGCGCAGGCGCCCATGTGGTTTCGTCATCCCAATCGAACGGGATGGTTGCATTGCGTGTGCCTTTGCGCACATCAAAACCGCGCGTTGACAAAATATTGGCGATCCGGCTTCCGGTCTTGCCGTTGGCGCCGATCACAAGAATGGGTTGGGTCTGCATCATAAATCTCCTGTGTTTGAATGATGCAGCCAGAATGCGGGGCAGTGCCGTCTTTTGTATTGACCGTGCCTGCCAGTGGTTTGACCGATCCTGCCAGACGCGGTGTCAGCGGCTTGCCCCGTGCGTTTCACGAAAGGCGGCAGGCGTGTCGTTCACCCAGCGCTTGAACGCACGGGTAAACGCGCTTTGTTCGGAAAATCCGGTCAGAAAGGCGATTTCGGCAATGGAATGCTCGCTTTGAACCAAAAGACCTTCTGCCAGACGACGCTGCGCATTTTCCAATACGGACTGGAAGGACGTGCCATGCTGGGACACTCTGCGATGCAGGGTTCTTTCGCTAACGCCCATTTCTTTTGCAATGCGGGCGGCCCGTGGCACACCCTCGCTCAGGGCATCCGAAATCTTGCGCATCATCACGTCTTCAAATGATGTCTGCCCGGTTTGCGCGGCAAGTTCGGATTGCAGATGCGCATCCAGAAATTTTGAAACGGCTGGATCCCCAAGATGATTGGGCCGGTCCAGATCAACCGACGACACCAGAATTTCATCGGCGTTCGAACCAAAGTGAACCGGACAGCCAAAATATGTTTCGTGGGCTGAAACCGATGCCGGGGCCGGATGCTGGAAATGAACCTCAAGCGGGGTAAACGGCGCGGGCGACACCTGCCGGATGATCGATGTGACACTGGCCAGCGTCGCCTCGTTTGACAGGCGCATGCCCAGTCTGCGTACCCCTGACCGGTGTGTTCTGAAAAAAGCACCGCGATCCGTTTCGCGAACCTCATACCCCGCGACCGAGGTCAAAAGCAGCGCATAGCGTTCGGCCCGTTCCAGCGACCCGCGCAACGTTGGCGCGGTTTTCCAGGCCAGTCCGAAAGCGCCGTAATCGTCAGCCTGCATCGACTGGCCAACCCGCAACGGGAACGCGATGGCATCGTCCAGCTGCGCCGCTATGGTTTCCAGCATTTCGTAATAGGCGATATCGGTAATGCGTTCTGCAACGTCGATCTGGCGATCAGGGTCAAGCCCGACAGAGCGCAGAACAGCGGCACGGTCGATATCCTGTCCGGCAGCGCGGACCACCTTGCGTACAAAAAGGGATGTGATCGTACCCATGCGCCCTGAATTATCACCTCTGCCGCGACGGGTCTATTGCGGGCAAGGGCAAGTGCGCGGTTTCACAGACCAACGCCCGCTTGCGGCGGCGCCAGAAGTCCCGCAAGCAACGGGTTGGGAAACTTGCGCTTGACCGTCACCGCATGAAAGCTTTCCGTCAGGCCAACAAGATGGTCCGCCTCTTTCAACAATCCGGTCGCAAGTTCGTTTTTCACAACGATCGGCGGCAAAACGGCAAGGCCGATATCTTCGCGCGCCAACAGCCGCATCATCGCCATATCATCGACTTCGGCGGCCAGTACCGGTGAAATGTCCAGCCGTTCACACAACGTGTCAAAACCGGTTCTGACCGGGCTTTCCTTGGTCGGAACGATGATCGGATGCCCCATCAAAAGCGCCTGCAATGTTTCGGCCTGCCCGATCCGCGCCGGTGTTCCGATCACGCTGACAGGCTGTTCTGACACAGGATGCGCGATAAAGGCCGTCATCGCATCGGGTGCCGGCACGCGATTGGTCAGCACCACATCAAGGCTTAGGGTTTCCAGCCCTTGCAGCAATTCCATCGACGTGCCCGAGCGCAGCACAAGTTCGACATCCGCCTGCCCCAGCAGGGGGCGCAAAAACTCGATCTGGAAATTACGCGACAAGGTGGCCAGCGCGCCCACACGCAAGACCTGACGCGGGCTGCCGGTTTGGTTCAGCGTTGCCATCAGATCCTGACCCGCGCCAAAGATGGTATCGGCGTAATCAAGGGTGATCCGCCCCGCCTCGGTCAGATGCAATTGCCGCCCGCGCCGTTCAAACAACGCATGGCCCAGCCGATCCTCAAGCTTGCGGATCTGCACCGAAACAGCCGATTGCGACAGGTTCAGGCGCGATGCGGTGCGCGTCAGGTTGCCGTCATGGGCGACCTGCCAGAAATAGCGCAGATGGTTAAAGTTCATATCGGGCATATCGTTCGCTTTAAACGAACGAAACGTTGTGAACAATGAATTTTATTTCACATCAGCACTGCGCGTATCACGCCGGACAACAGACCTGCCCAGTTGGAGTTTCCGATGCTGATCTACACCGTGCCCCTTCTTGCCCCTGCCGCGCTTTTCGGTGCTGCCCTCTGGCTGCATCTGCGGCGGGATACCCTGCCCCGCCACGGCGCGTTGATCGGTGAAGCGGCAGCCGTTGCCGCGCTGGCCGTCAGTGTGCTTTCGCTGGCTGTTCTGCTGGGCAAAGGCGCAGGCGACAGCCCGCTTTTCGGACTGGCCGGCGTGGGGCTGTCATCGCGGCTGGACGTCATCAGCGTGACGATTCTGGGTCTGGTGGCCTTTATCGGCTGGGTCGTGATGCGCTATGCGCGGACCTATCTGGACGGCGAACACCGCCAGACCGATTTTACCATCTGGCTGGCGGGTACCCTGGCTGCAGTGCTGCTGCTGGTGCAGTCCGGCAACCTGATCCAGTTCATCGGCGCATGGATCGTGACAAGCCTGTGCCTGCATCGCCTGTTGCTGTTCTATCCGGGGCGCGTGGCCGCACAGCGTGCCGCCTACAAGAAATTCGTCACAGCGCGTGCCGGCGATGCTGCGCTGATCACCGCGGCGCTGATGCTGGTCGCTGCCTATGGCACCACCCGCATTTCGGATATTCTGGCGGCCGCACGGCTGGGCGAAGGCGGTGCTCTGGCGGCGGGTGCTGCGGCTCTGATCGCCCTTGCGGCGCTTCTGAAATCTGCACAATTTCCAACCCACGGCTGGCTGACCGAAGTGATGGAGGCCCCGACACCTGTGTCGGCCCTGTTACACGCAGGCGTGATCAACGGCGGCGGGTTTCTGTTGATCCGGTTTGCCGATGTGCTGCTGCTGTCGCCTCTGATTTTGGCGGTGCTGGTGATGGTGGGCGGGTTCACCGCCCTGTTCGGCGGGCTTGTCATGCTGACGCAACCTACGGTCAAGGCTTCGCTGGCGTGGTCAACCGTTGCGCAGATGGGGTTCATGATCCTGCAATGCGGCCTTGCGCTGTTCCCGTTGGCACTTTTGCATATCGTGGCCCATTCGCTTTACAAGGCGCACGCCTTTCTGTCTGCGGGCGGCGCGGTTGAACGGGTTGCAGTCATACGCAAACCCGGCCCGGTAGCGGTGCCTGATCTGCGCGCAGTGGCGCGGGCGTTCGGCCTTGCCATCGCCATTTACGGCGTTGTCTACATCACGTCCGGCTGGATTTTCGGGCTGGGGGCCAAATCACCGCAAGCGGTGGCGCTGGGGGCGATCCTGATCTTTGGCGTGGCCTATTTGCTGGCGCAGGGCCTGGCCGATGCCGCACCGCGCGCCCTGACCCGCCGCACGGCATTCCTGTCTTTTGTCGCCGCTGTCAGCTATGTGGCGCTGCAACGCGGGTCAGAGTGGATCACATCAGCTACCTTGCCGCCGACACCGGCGCCCGGTGCTTTGGAATGGGCGCTGATCCTGCTGGCGCTGTTCAGCTTTGGCATGGTGGCGCTGGCCCAGGCGACATTGCCGCTTTGGTCGCATCACCCTGCGGCGCAGGGCCTGCGCATCCACCTGTCCAATGGTCTTTACATCAATGCCATCGAAGACCGCCTTTTGAACGGCTGGTCGCGGTACACAACTTTCAAAAAAGGAGCCACAAAATGAAACCCGAAACACATGGCGGCACGTCCGGTCTGCACCTTGAACTTCATGCGGCCTCGGAAGCGGCAAGCCGCGCCATCCCGCCGCTTTGGCCCTTGTCTTCCTCCGTGGCCGTCAATCCGTTTCTTGGCCAGACAGACCAGTCGCTGGCCGATGTTGCCGCTTTGATGGGCCGGGTGGCAGGCATGTCGGTCACGATGCCGCACAGTTGGTATCAGGCGCGGATTGCAGATGGCACGATCACAGATCAGGATCTGGCGGCGTCACTGGCACGGGCGCCGTCTGGCGCGCCCGAAACTCTGGATGCGTTGAAAGCCGTTGCGGCTGCGGAGGATGACGCTGTCACCGCCTTGCCAACCGTTGCGCATCTTGCGGCAAAATTATCCGGCATCGACTGGCCCGGCCTGATCGAGGAACGGTTCGGCGCATGGGCGGCGGGATATTTCGATACCGGTCAGGCGTTGTGGCAGGCCACGCCCGGTCGCGGGGCGTTTGAAAGCTGGCAGATCTTTGCAAGCCGCGACCTGACCCCGGAAATCACCGGTTTGGCAGGGTTTTCCGCCACTGTGGCTGCGATGCCTGCCCGTGCCAGAACCGCCTTGCCACTGGCTTGCGATACCATTGCACTGACACCCGCTGCGGCGCCCACCTATTTTCACCAGCTTCTGCTGGGTCTGGGCGGATGGTCGCAACTGGCGCGCCAAAAATTGTGGCAGGCCGAACTGGCTGGCACAACCGATGCCATTACCACAGATCTGCTGACAATCCGGCTGATCTGGGAAAAGGCGCTGTTTGACCAGTACAAACCGCAGATCGCGCCGCTTTGGTCCGACATCTGCGCGGCCCACGCCACACCGCCGGTCGCGTCTGCAACGCAGATCGCGACAACGGTTTTGCAGGACGCTGCAGAACACGCAGCCCAGCGCAAATTGGCCAGCACGCTGGCAAAGACCGGTCAGGACACACCGGAGGGCCGCCCCGGTCTTCAGGCTGCGTTTTGCATCGACGTGCGGTCGGAAGTGTTCAGACGGGCATTGGAGTCGCTTGATCCCAATATTCAGACGCTGGGTTTTGCCGGATTTTTCGGCCTGACACCGGCACACCGCTCGTTCGCATCAGATGTCGATGAAAACCGCCTGCCCGTCCTGTTGAATCCGGGGCTGACCAGCACGTCTACCCGCGCCCAGACAAAAGCTGCGGATCAATCAGCGCGTCTTTCGGCGCGCACATCGCGGGCCTGGGGTCGGTTTAAACTGGCGGCGGTGTCTTCCTTTGCCTTTGTCGAGGCGACAGGCCCGGTTTATGCTGGCAAACTGGTGCGCGACGCGCTTGGGCTGCCGCATTCATCGTCCATCGATCCGCATCAACCGCATCTGGACGATGCCCTGCCACTGGCTGACAGAATCGCGGCGGCAGCCACGATCCTGCGCGCAATGTCGATGACAACAGGTTTTGCACCGCTTGTCCTGCTGGTGGGCCATGGCGCGAACGTGGTGAACAACCCCCATGCCAGCGCGCTGCATTGCGGGGCGTGCGGCGGGTATGCCGGCGATGTCAACGCAAGGCTTCTGGCCGGATTGCTGAACGACACCGAGGTGCGCACAGGTCTGGCGCAAGACGGCATCGAAATCCCCAAAGACACGGTGTTTCTGGGTGCCTTGCACGATACAACCACCGATGCGGTGACCCTGTTCACATCCGATCTTGCACATCGCGCCCACATGTCGCTGATTGCCAAGACCGAAGGCTGGCTGGCTGCGGCGGGCAAAATCGCGCGAACGGAACGCGCTGTCCGCCTGCCGCGCGCGGCAAATGGCGCCGATGTTCCAGGCCGCAGCACCGACTGGGCCGAAACCCGCCCCGAATGGGCGCTGGCCGGATGCAATGCGTTCATCGCCGCCCCAAGGGCACGCACCCGTGGCAAGGGGTTAGGCGGTCGTGCGTTCCTGCACGACTACAACTGGGAAAAAGACGATGGATTTGGTGTTTTGGAACTGATCCTGACCGCCCCCGTTGTGGTGGCCAGCTGGATCAGCCTGCAATATTACGGATCGGTGGTGGCACCCGATGTCTTCGGAGCCGGTAACAAGCTGTTGCACAACGTGACCGGAGGCGTTGGCGTTGTCGAAGGCAACGGCGGGGTGCTGCGGTCCGGATTGCCATGGCAATCGGTGCATGACGGAACCGGCTTTGCCCACGATCCGCTGCGTCTTTCGGTTTGCATCGAAGCGCCAGCCGATGCCGTGAGTGATATTCTGGCCCGCCACCCAAATGTACGCGCCCTGTTCGACAACCGCTGGCTTCACCTGTTTCTTATGGACGGTTCCGGACAGCTGTCGCAGCGCTATTGCGGCCATCTGCAATGGGAGGCGTTCGAGACTGAGAACCCAACGCTAGCACCGCGCGCGGCCTGACCGGATACCGCCCCTACGGCGCGCTGCCGGTTTCCGCCAGAACCGCGCCCAACCGGTCAAGCACCATGTCGATACCCTCTGCATCGATCGTCAGGGGCGGGCGGATTTTAAGGATGTTGTCGTCGGGGCCTTCGCGTCCCATCAGAATGCGTTCTTCACGCATCCGGTTCAGGATGTAAGACGTTGCCTGTGTCGCGGGTGCGCGGCTGGTGCGGTCCCGCACCAGTTCCACTCCGACGAACAGGCCCATTCCACGGACATCCCCGATCAACGGAAACTGTCCGGCCAGATCGCGCAGCCCGTCCATCAAACGGCGCCCCATCGTCTCTGCGTTCTGCATCAGCCCTTCTTTATCGACGATATCCAGCACGGTCTTGCCGACCCGGCAGGACAGGGTAGAGCCGCCGAATGTCGAAAAGAACTCGGGGCCCCGGGCAAAAGCGGCGGCAATTTCGGGCGTGCTGACGACCACACCGATAGGATGGCCGTTTCCGATCGGTTTGCCCAGCACCACCATATCAGGCAAAACGTCCTGCGCCTGAAACGCAAAATAATGTGAACCCAGCCGCCCCAGTCCGGTCTGCACCTCGTCTGCGATGCAGACCCCCCCTGCAGCGCGGATCCGTTCATAAACGCCCTGCAGGTAGCCGGGGGGCGGAATAATCTGGCCGCCAACGGACGGAAATGTTTCGGCAATGAACCCTGCCAGTTTGTGCCCCTTGCCGCCCATCCGATCCAGTGCGGCATCTACCTGTGCGGCAAATCGCAAACCGCGCTTGGGATCATCGCGCCGGAACGCCCCGCGATAGTCATCGGGGATATCAACCAGTTCGACCCAATCAGGCTGGCCAATGCCGCCCGGCGCGTTGAATTTGTAGGCGGATAGGTCAATCGCACCGGTGGTATTGCCGTGATAGCCGTGATCCGGCGTGATCATCGCCCGCCCCCCGGTTGCCGCACGCGCCAGACGCAAGGCCAGCTCGTTGGCTTCGCTTCCCGAATTGACAAACCAGCAAACCGACAATTCCGGCGGCAGTTTCGACAACAGTTTATCCGCAAAAGCCGCCTGCGCGGGATGCAAATAGCGGGTGTTGGAATTCATCCGCAGCAGCTGGTCCGCGACCACCGCCTGAATACGCGGGTGTGCGTGTCCGACATGCGGGACGTTGTTGTAGGCATCCAGATAGGGCCGGCCCCATTCATCAAAAAGATGGTGTTTCCAGCCCCGCAGCATCATCACGGGATCGCTGTAGCTTAGCTTCAGGTTGCCGCCGAAATGCCGGGCCCGCATTTCGCGGACATGGGCCTTGTCGGTCGGAGTATGGGCAACATGCGCATCCTCAAGGTTCAGCAGTGCCGCTGGGTTCGGACAGATCGCGCCCCAAAGCGCCATTTCATCCGGATTGGCCACACCGGGCCAGTCCGTTCCCATGCCCGCCAGCGATAACGCCAGCTGAAAATGCAGATGCGGCACCCAGCCACCGTTGCAATCTGCCGCGCCCAGCCGCGCGAAAACCGCGCCTTTGTCGATCGTTTGGCCCACGCGCAGACCAGCGCAACTGTCGGGATCAAGATGGCCATAAAGCGTATGGAACACATCCCCATCGGGGGTGGTATGTTGCAGGATCACCATGCCACCATAATCCAGTTCACCGGTGCGGTTTTCGGTAAAGGCCACCGTGCCTGCCATCGGGGCATGTACGTCTGTTCCCGCAGCCGCAAATACGTCAACGCCAAGATGCACTGTCCGGCGGTCCGATGCCTTCCATTTTCCCTGGCGAAATACAGGGGCCGTATAGATCAGGCGCGGCTCTGCGTAATAGCCCAGCCAGATATCATCGGGGCCGAATGTCTCGCTGCCGATGGCGGCTGCTTCGGCGTGGGCCAGATCAAAGGGATTGCGCGGGGTTGCCGATGCCTCGACCGACAGCGCGCCCATCGGCGCATCGTAAAGCGACACACCGATCACATCGGCAAAGCTGCCGCGCGCCTTGGCCAGCCATGCGGCCGTACGCGCCGCCGCATCATCAACCGGCAATCCGCAGGCGCTGCGCAACCGGCAGCGCAGCAATTCGGGCTCTATTTCCGGCTGTTCAAGAAACCGCCACGCCGGAGCTTGCGAGATCGTGACATAGGGATCATCGGGTGTTTCCCGCGCCATCAATGTCGAATTCACCACACTTTTGGCCAACCGCATGCGCAGCAACGGCCACACCATATCAATTTCCACTCCGGTCAGCGGGTTTTCAGCGTGATAGCCTGCAATCAGGGCCGTCACGGCGCGTTCCGGCGCGGGATGGTCCAACACTACGTATGCCGCAGCGATGGCCAGATCACAGATGCGCGGGGCAGCACACATATCACCCAGATCTATCAATCCCGATACCACCGGCACAGATCCGTCCAGGTCCACAAGGATGTTGTAATCGTTAAGATCATTGTGAACCGCCTGCACGGCAAGCTGGCCCAAAGCGGACTTAATCGCGGCAAACGCGCCGCAAATCTGCTCAAGCATGGCGCGGCGATCAGGGTTGGCGATCACGTCCAGCTGATCCGCGATCCAGTCTGACCGGGTCAGGTTCCATTTGAAATCACGTGCAAGGGCATCGTGTTCAAAACTTTCCAGCGTCGCGGCAAGCCGCCCTGTCTGACGCCCCAGCGCGTGAATCAAAGTATCGGAATGTGGCTTGAACGCCGCGTAGCAGCCTCCGGGCAAAGCCGTCTGTACCCACACCAGACGGTCCTTGCCGTCCGTGTCGCGCACGACAAGTGTGTCTGCCCCGTCCAGCGCCGTCACCACGCGCGGCATCGGAATTTCGGGTGTATGCTGCGCCACGTGACCCAGCGCTGCCACCTGTAAATCGACCATCGCAGGGTCGCAATCCGCCCGCATTACCTTGACGATAAAGGCTGATCCCTCTGCCGTCACGGCGCGGTAGTTAAGATCATATTCCCCGTCCAGACGCGACAGGTGCGCTTTGATACCCCAAAGATCTTCCAGCGCCTTTGCCCAAATCTCTGCCATGATCCCCTCCGGTTGCTGACTGCCCCTGGCTTTGCCGGGCTCTGAATGCGCCAGCCATCTGCTGCCTGCAATACCCTTTGTCGGAAAAGCCGTATGTGTCGTGGCAGGCAAACCGCTGCAAATGCCCAATAGGATCGTGCCGGTCTGTAAGGGTATCAGAAGGTTCAGGCGAAGCCGCGGGAATGGGTGCGCCTCCCTGTTTTCGCAAGATCACTGCGCGCACGATCCCTTGTGATTACGCGCAACGCAAAGGGTTTACACCGCTGGCGGCAGGCAGTCTCTTGAGTCGAGCGTGGCGACAGGATCATCGGCGCCACATTCCTTTCCGGTAATCGGATACTGATCTGGCCAGGTGCCTCCGGTATTCGCAAGTAAAGCCAGAAGACGCAAAGTTAAAGAACGTATCGTCATCTGTTTTTTCTTTTTTGTGTTTGCGTGCAGACCTGTCTTAAGTTGACCAATCATGCACATACACATCGCGCCCCGAATGCCCCTTGAGGATATCACGCGCGAGGCGTTCCTTTTCGGCATCCTTGACACGTACCCAAAGCAATATGCCGCCATGTTCGACCTGACTGGCGTAATGATCCCTGTGCTTTTTTCCCACCCTGCGCGCAAGTAATGCGCCAATCACCAGTGCCGGCACGCCAACGATGCCAAAGACGGCCATCGTGGCCATTGTAGTTGCGCCTGCTGCGGCCATGGCTGCCAACGCGACATAGGACGGAATAAAGAAAACACCGCCCGCAATCGCGCCTTCCAGTTCGCCGATCGCCTCTTCCGAAACGAAAGCAGAGCGCGGCGCATTCGGATCATCTTCAAGTTCAGTGGTACGCCAGTAGCGCCGGCCAAGTTTTTCTTCCAGATCGTCCTGGCGTCCCAACATGCTAAGATCATAGCGGCTGAACCCCGCCATGCGCAGATCATAGACAGCCCCCTGAAGCGCTTCAAAACTGTCAAAGACGCCAACCGCTTCCGGAATTTTGATGACAGTGGTGTGAGTGTCTGCCAATCATCTTCCTCCTGTCCGCCCGAAACCGGGCCATCTTGCTGACCCTTTTCTTTGGATATCGGGGCTGGAACCGGCCAGCATTAACCCGCGTTAAGGCAATTGGCTGGAATATGTCGATGAAACGCGCGCGTTCGGTTCGATTGGCACCGGTCAACGTGTCGCCCGATGAATATGGCAAGAAATGCCTAACGCGCGCCAGGTAGCCAATGCCGCAACAGGAGGGGAGGATAGACATGAAGTTTAACAATATCGCGTCTGACATCGCCACCGCTCGGACAAGGTTGGGACCGGATGCACGAAAGACACTCAGCAGCCTGATCGACCTTGGCCTGAACGATCTGGATATCGGTCGCTATCACCAGATGTCCACCCAGACAGTGGCCGCTTTGCGCATGTCCTACGGCCTTTCCCAAGCACATTCGAATACCATGCTGCAGGATGACACGGCACTCGGGATGATTGATGACCGGTACCTTGTCGATATCCAGCGATGCAATGGCGACATAACGGGCTTGTACTAGCCCGATCCAAGAAACAAGATACGGTCCAATCTGCGAACAAGCGCCCGCACTATGCAGACCAAACTGTTTTAGAAACCCTGACTTTACCGGGATGAGCTCACAACGACACTGCCCGCCTGAAGGTTCAGGATCTCCGTGGCATCCGAAAGACGGCCAACACCGGCCATGCGCCCGGCGCGGCTTGCCGCGAAGCGGTCTGCCACATCTCGCCCACGGCTATCTGGACCAGTTTTCTACCCGGTCCGTTTGAAAGCGCGGCCCAATAAGATGCAAGATCGCGGGGGACAGTGACGGATCAAGGCAAATCACCGGGCCACCCTTGTAGTGAATACGGCACCAGACCCGGCGTCATTGACCGCGGTTAATTTCCAACATCACCAATCCCGCTAATTTCGCAGCCATCCGCATCAACAAGAGGAGTGTTCAGTGCGCGATGTTCACCAAATCATGCAATCCGATGTTACCATCATTACGCCCGACACAACGGCGCAGGCGGTTGCAGCGCTTATGCAGGCCAGAAACATAGGGTTTGTACCGGTCTGCGAAAACCGCCGGCCCGTTGGCGTTGTCACTGACCGCGATATTGTACTGCGCCTAATGTGCCGGACCGGGCTGGGCGCTGACATGTCGGTCGGCCAGATTATGTCAGAGCCGGTTATCACTTGTCGCGCGGATGACAGCATTTCCCACGGCGCCGGCATCATGGGGGATTACCAGATCCGGCGCCTGATTGTGTGCGATGACGATGGTCAGATCGTTGGCATCTTGTCGCTGGGCGATATTGCCCGCGACGTGTGCGAAAAAACCGCCGGTGAGACCTTGGGAGAAATCGTAGAGTTCAGATAGGTCATATCATACGGCCACGCGCGGCAGAATCTCGTCGCGAAGATCGTCCAGATCAACGCCCGCCAGCGCGCAGATACTGTGGATATCCGTGATCTCGATGTCTGTCCGCCCTTCGGTTTTAACCAGATTTTTGCGGCAGAACCGCCGCAACGTACGGCATACATGCACGTTCGAAAGGCCGGTAAACTGACCCAATTGCCTTTGCGTCATCGGAATATGAAATTGGAATCCGTTGGTTCTTCCTATGGCTTCCAGCCTCAGAAAAAGTTCGATCAGCGCATAGGCGACGCGGGTTTCCGCGTTGCCGTGCCCGATACGCAGCAACAGTTCCGACGTGCGCGCCAAAAGGGCAGTGTTTGCGGTACGCATATAGCGGCGCAAAGACGCGGCCTCGGGTTCGGGACCGTCGATCATTTTATCATTGAACATGAAAAACCGCACATCGCTCAGGGCTTCGACGCTGTAGGGCAATCTGCTGCCGCGCCCTGCCGCAATCAGCGAAGCATCGCCATCCAGCATCAAATCGAAAATGGCAGTTTCTCCGCCGTCCATCACTTTGGTCAGCGCAATCCAGCCCTGCACGACCACGACAAAGAAACTGCCTGTGTCTCCTTCATGGGCTATGATTTCACCGGCTTCGGCGCGACATTCGTGCAGCCGCGGGTGCAGTTGCATCAAAAGGTTTCGCACATCCTTGCTGCCGCACGGTGTGGCAAGAAATCTGTCAAAATGAACAAGTTCTTCGGCTCTCAACATCCCACGCCCCCAAGTTGCTATCCAATCATGCTAGGCGATGGACGCGCGACGGGATTGCGTTTGATCAATCCGGGCGGCGAGCTTGGCGGGTTTTTGCGTGCCAGCCGTTGAATGTGGCTAAATTGATCCTTGTTAATGTCGGAGTGAACCAATCCGCTAGACTGCGCGTTGAAACTTGTGAAACGCGTCACGAAAGGATGAATTGATGGCAAAGACAGATACGAAACAGAACGGGATGCTGGAAGCGATGAAATCCGCCAATTCGATGATGGCTGCAAACCCGATGTTCGGGCCGCAGGCCAAACATTTCTGGCAGGCGCAGGATCGGATTCTGGACGAAGCGCAGAAATTTTCCAAGGCATGGTTCAAGCGGCGCCATCAGGCGACCCAATCCGCGCTGAAAGCCAGCAGCGTCGTTGCAACGGACGGGGCGAATGATCCAAGTGCTGCGATGAAAGCGCTGGCCGACTGGCAGGCCCATTCGATGGAGCGACTGGCAGAAGACGCGCGCGAAGGTCTGGATTTGATGACGCGCTGCGCCGAGCTGGTTGTGTCCAACGAAGTCGAAGCAATTGAGGAAACAACCGAGATTTCACAGAAAGCTACCAAAACAAGCAAGTCAGAACCTGTCTGACACTGGAACAGCACCTGGCGTTTCGCCTTTGGTCAAAGGAACAATGAATGGAAAACAGCACAATTCTGTTTGCGATCAGCAAAGAGTGCCCCGATGCCGATCTGTCCAGAATTCTGGAAGCGGCACGCGTGCAGTCTGTGCACGTGGCCGTCCTGATTGTGGGAGAGATGCCTCAAATTCCGATTTATTCCTATGGGGCGCCGCCCTATGGCACCACAGTTATTCCCGAAGACTGGCAAAACGAGGCGCGGACGGAACAGGACGCGCTGAATGCAAAGACAGACGCAGTTGAAGCGCTGTTAAAGCGCCATGACGTGTCGGGTGACATCACGATTGTATGTTCCGAACCGTCTTTGACCGCCAGTTCGGTAGCGCGGCGGGCGATGTTATGTGATCTGGCGATTGCCTCGGATGACCTACGCAAGAAAGACGATCTTTACCGCCAGGTTGTGCACGGCATCCTGTTCCAGTCGCCGACTGGCGTCATCCTGAACAGTGGTGCCGGGGCGGCACTAGCTCCCAAACATGTGCTTGTCGCATGGAACGCAAGCCTGCAATGTGCCCGCGCTGTCCATCAGTCACTTGCGATCCTGCGTCAGAGCGATGCCGTTACCGTTGCAGTCTTTGATCCGGAGATGAGCGAATTTCAGGATGGTGAAAACCCGGGATCAGACGTTGCCAAGTGGCTTACGCATCATGGCTGCAACGTTACGGTGCAACAGCTTCCCAGCGGCGGCCGCGAGATAGGCGATTGCATTCTGGAGCAATCCCGACAAACCGGCGCCGATTTGATCGTGATGGGCGGATACGGCCATTCGCGACTGCGCGAAGGTATTTTTGGCGGCACCACCCGCACTCTTGTCCAGCAGACTGAACAGCCTGTGTTTCTGGCGCATTAACGTGTTTCGGGACACGGCGCCCGACGCAAAAGCTGGCGTTACAAACATTTGTTCCGCGCGGCCTGCACGCGGCGCTGGTATCCTTCGGCATCGCCATATTCGGCGAATTCGGGATAGTGGCGGTGCAGCCCCTGCATCCGTCTGGCGTGCTTGATCGGGCACCAGTACAATTCCGTACTGGCTGCAATTTCGCGCGCATAGGCCAGTACCCCGTTTCCGTAAGAACAATACATGCAATTTAGTTTTTCCAACCCGTTCAGATAGGACAGATGCTTGCGATCAAAGGTGACGAAATTGCCCCGCTGGATCTTTTCGATTTTGTAAACAGGGAAACAGATCGTCTGGTACATTGTCACGAACACATCCAGCAGCATCAATGGCACGATCATTGCGTAAATCACCGGCGCGGTAAGTATCACCATCGGGCGCGCACCCGCGACATATGACATCAGTTTTTTCTTGAGAGCCCTGTGCTGTTTCTGGATTTCGCGTTCAAAAACCACGCGATGATGGTCGATCCGGAAATTCAACGCGGCCCTGCGGCGTTCAAACTCAGCCTCAAGCTCGTCTTCAAGGTCACTAATCTGTTTGATCAGGCTGGCAACTTTATCTGTCAATTGCGTGTCCTTCCATGGGACTTTTGCGGGAATCTGTTGTCAATGATCCAGACGGTTGCGGGCGGTACCACAAAGCGCTGATGCTAGGGCGTAACCGGCAACCAAATTTGAGATTGATCAATTTGCCCCACATCACAGCCATTACAATTCAATCAGTCTATTGGGGATTTTACGATGTTTTCGGGATCAAGAAAAATCCTGTCTCTGTTCGGGTTCGAGGTGAAAATCGACCCAAGCTGGTTTTTGATCGCCGCTCTGATCACATGGAGCCTTGCGACGGGTGTATTTCCGACATCCTTGCCCGGCGCATCGGAAAACATGTACTTTCTGATGGCCTTGATCGCCATGCTGTTGTTTTTTGCATCTCTGGTCTTGCACGAGCTCGCACATGCTTTGGTGGCGCGAAGCTTTGGCATTAAAATCACCGGGATAACCCTGTTCGTGTTCGGCGGCGTTGCCGAACTTGCGGAAGAACCGCCAACGCCACGATCCGAATTCTTCACTGCTTTGGCCGGTCCGGTCATGAGTATTGCACTGTCCCTTGGGTTCTGGCTTATGGGCACGGCCCTATCTGAGCTTGGTTTTGCCGGTCCTGCCACGGCGGTGCTTGAATATCTTGCACTGATCAATCTGGTTCTTGCGCTGTTCAACCTGCTTCCAGCCTTTCCGTTGGATGGCGGGCGCCTGTTGCGGGCTTTGCTTTGGCACCGCAGCGGCAACCTGCTTGACGCAACACGCATTGCGTCCCGATCCGGCGAAATCCTTGCCTATGCGCTGATGGGGCTGGGGTTCCTGTCCGTGTTCAGCGGCGCCTTGATCGGCGGCATATGGCAAATCGTGATCGGCCTTTTCATTCTGGCAGCCGCCAAAAGCGCCTATCAGAAACAAATGATGACAAAAATCATGTCAGGCCAGAAAGTCAGCGATCTGATGACGCGGAACGTTTTCAAGGTGACACCGGACAGCACGCTGGCCAACCTGGTCGACAATATTATGCTGGCCCATCGTGTAAGTTTTGTTCCGGTGGTCGAGAACGGTGCAGTGTTGGGCTATGTCGATCTGCAAACCGTCCTGCGGATCGACCATGACAACTGGCAATCAACCCATGTTAATGATTTGTTCATCGTCCAAGACGACAGCAACAGGGTTTCACCGGACATGACGGCCAAAGACCTTCTGGATTTGATGAACCGGACCAACACACGCAAGTTTCTTGTCACGGAGGGCGGGAAACTGCGTGGCGTAGTTTCGATGAGCGACATGATCAACTATTTTGCGCTGTCCATGCAGGTCGCCAGCCAGCCAGGCAGTAACGCGGCACAAAAGCATCGCCCGGTTAAGACCACCAAACGTCGCACGCGCGATCAGGCATCGGCAGAACGCTTGACGTCGCATGCCAGAGAATAACCGACACCGCGCACTGTCTTGATCAGTTTCGGGTTCGACGGATCACGTTCGATCTTTTTGCGCAGACGCGCCACCTGATTGTCGATCGCCCGATCTAGCGGCGTCCAGTCCTGCCCCCCGATCAGATCCATCAATTGTTCGCGAGACAGAATGCGTTTGGGACGATCTAGAAAGATTGTCAGCAATTTGAAATCCCCGCTGGTCAGATCGCTGTTTTGCCCGTTCCGGTCGATCAGTTCGAACCTGTCGGGAATCGCCACCAGACCGTCAAAGCGGAAGGCCAGTGTATCTGCATAGGTGCCGCCCTTGTCGTCGGGCGGCGCTGCGTCGTCCGTTGACAGCAGCGATGGCGCGGTTTTGGCACGGCGCAACACTGTTCTGACGCGAGCCATCAGTTCGCGCAGATGAAACGGTTTCGTGATGTAGTCATCTGCCCCCAGCTCTAGCCCTACAACTTTGTCGATGACGTCATCCTTGCCTGTGACCATAACGATTGGAACACTGGAATGCTGCCGGACCTTGCGCACGACTTCAAACCCGTCGCCCTGCCCCAGATTGATATCCAACGTGATCAGATCAAACCGCGTGTTTTCGATTTTCTGCAAGGCATCTGGTTCATTTTCAGCCTCGACAACGGAAAACCCTTCGCCTGAAAGATAACGGTTCAGCAACGTGCGTACTTTCGCATCGTCATCCACAACCAGAATATGCGCTTCTGCCATGACTTTCCCACCTATCCCTGCGGATACATGTAATCAGAAATTCGCCAGATAGAACGGCCAATACGAAAAAACATTCGTTTTCGCGAATATTTATACTCTCTGATACACTTTGATACAAACCCGATGCAACTATAGCGACAATCCCTGCCCACACTTGGTTCCTCGATCAACTGCCACAGAATCGAAAAGGGGGTCACAATGCATCTTGCGCACGTTTCCAATAAGGTCTTGCCAGCCCGCTGCAAAGGCGGGCGCACACACCAACAGGTCCGGTTGCCTTTTTGCGTCCATTCGGGTGCCAGCCTGTTTCGTGACGGTGATGAGTGTTCCGGTTTATTCGAAATTGTCAGCGGCGTCATGCTGCTCAGCCGAATGACACTCGCCGGTCGGCGCTGTGTTATCGGTTTCGGATTTCCCGGTGACGTTCTGGGCTACAGCCCGGGGCAGCATCACATTTCGGATTGTGACGCTGTCACCGAAACCAAGGTAATCCGCCACAGGCCCGAAATGCTATTTACTGGAAACGGCCAAATGCGCCAGACATTGCTGAATGCGGCGCTGCGTCAGGTCGAGGCGATGCAGGGTCATTGCATGGTTCTGGGCTGCGTGTCCGCGCGGGACAGGGTTGCGGCCTTTCTTTCCCTTCTGGGCAACCGCATCGGAACACAGGCTGGTGGCCGTATCGGGTTTGATCTGCCCATGTCGCGAGCCGATATTGCCGATTATCTTGGGCTGACCACTGAAACGGTCAGCCGCAGCCTGACCGAATTGCGACAGGCGAAAGTGATTGCGATTGATCGGGTGCATCACGTCAAGCTGTTACAGCCCCGCGCCCTTGATGCGCTGGCGGAAGGTGAAAGCACGCCGATCAGGGCGCTGGCCACATAGCACGAATATCTTCAGGCAGGTTGGCGCGAATGTCGTTAACCTCGCCTGTCGAGATTCTGTTGTTCAACAGATGGAATACCGTAAAAATGTCTTGTTTTCCGCGATATTCCATAACGTCACCGACATGATGTTCGATTGCATCAATGAAATCGGACGCGTGGCGATCCGTCAGCGGAACCAGATGCGGCTGCCAGCCTTCAAAATACATCCCGCGCAGCAACACCGGAAGCTGTGCGGAAACCTGTGCCGTTTCGTTAACATGGATGCGGTCGCGTATCTGGTGCAAGGTGACCCGCAACAGGCGCAAGGCATCGCGATCACTGCTCCAGTCCAGCCGGCCGCGCAGTTCATTGACCCATTCATAGGTTTTCTGCACGGTCCGGTCGATAACGTCCAATCCTCTGGCGGACATAATGTATTCTCCTGTTTCAGGTCCGTTGCTTGTCGATGGCGCTCGTGCACACATCCAAAGCGCCACATCAAAACCCGGGCAGCGATTGGAACCGTGCGGAACACGACGGCACCGTCAAAAGCGATATTATAAAGCAGGATAGCATCTGCCATCCGCTGCTTTTTTGACGAAAATCAATCGCGATGAATTGTTGCTTGCGGTCCAATGGGCGACGAACTGCGGGTGGCCTGCGTTTCCTGTTTCTTCTTGACCGTTCTTTTTGATAACAAGGTTTGAGGAAAGACGAAAACGCCCATGGTCAAAAAGAAAACGCAGACATCAGGTTCGGAATCGTCTGAAAAGGCAGATCCGAAGCCGTTTCTGGTTGTCGGGCTCGGGGCATCGGCTGGCGGGCTTGAGGCTTTCACAGATTTTATGAAAGCGGTACCCGAGGAAAGCGGAATGGCGTTTGTTCTGGTGCATCATGTCGATCCGGAACACAAAAGCATGATGGCCGAGCTTTTGTCGCGCCACACCAAGATGCCGGTGGTTCTGGCAGAGAACAACATGCCGGTGGTCCCCAACCACGTCTATGTCATCCCCCCGAACCGCTACATGGAGATCGAAAAAGGCGCGCTTTACCTGACCGAACCGCATGACGCGCGCGGCACCAGACTGCCGATCAACCGGTTTCTGTTGTCGCTGGCGGGGGATCAGAAACAGAACTCTGTGGCAGTGATCCTGTCTGGTACGGGAACGGACGGGTCCAGCGCCTTGAACCAGATCAAGGCACATGGCGGCGTCGTACTGGTGCAGGATCCGGACGAGGCGCAACATGGCGGCATGCCACGCAGTGCCATCGCATCAGGGGCCGTTGACCGCGTCATGCCCATCGCGCAGATGCCCGGTATCATCGCCGATTTCGCCCGCCATATCGCCACGCCGGAAAAACCGCAAAAGGCGCCGTTGGGGGAAAAGGCCCGCGAAGCGCTGACCGCGATTGTCACAACGTTGAAGGCGCATTCTCCGATCAATTTCGATCTTTACAAGGACGGTACGTTGTTGCGCCGGATTGAACAGCGCATGGTGTTGCGCCACATGCAGAATGCCGTGGATTACAACGCGCTGTTGATGGATTCACCGGAAGAGGCGCAAAACCTGTGCCGCGATCTGCTGATCAGTGTCACGTCGTTTTTCCGCGATCCGGATGCCTATGCCTTTCTGGAAAAATCCGTGCTGCCCGATCTGATCCGCCAGTTCAGTTCCGGGCAGGCCGTCCGCGTGTGGGTGCCGGCCTGCGCCACGGGCGAAGAGGCCTATTCCATCGCCATGCTGCTGTTGGAACAGATTTCCAACGCGCGAAAGGACATCAAGGTGCAGATTTTTGCATCCGATGTAGATACCAATGCGTTGGCAATCGCGCGCAACGGTGTGTATCCCGATTCCATCGCAAACGACGTGTCACGGCGGCGGCTGGAACGGTTTTTCGTCAAGGAAGACCACAGCTGCCGCGCGACGCGGGAACTGCGCGATTCCGTGGTGTTTGCAAACCAGAACATCCTGTCCGACGCGCCGTTTTCGAAACTTGATCTGGTATCCTGCCGAAACCTGTTGATCTACCTGACACCCGAGGCGCAAAAACAAGTTTTTGAAACCTTTCATTTTGCGCTGAATGATGGCGGCACGCTGTTTCTGGGAATGGCGGAAACTGTTGGCGATGATGAAGTCATGTTCAAACCGGTTTCCAAAAAATACCGGGTTTACAAACGCTCCGGCCCATCGCGTGCGCGCCATCTGTCTTTGGGAACCGTGACAGGCACGCGCGGAGGCATCGGGGCATATGCGCCTCCACCCCGGACCCTTCCGGGCGGGAGGCGTCTGGCCGAAATCAGCCAGCGGCTGCTGATCGAACGATACAGCCCCGCCGCCGCGCTTGTGAACGAAAACGGCGAGGCGCTTTATCTGGAAGGGCGCACGGACAAATATCTTAAGGTGCCATCGGGCGAAGTAAGCCGCGATCTGCTGGCAATGGCGCGAGAGGGGTTGCATGCGCGGCTGGGCAGCACCTTGCGCGCCGCGCGCGAAACCGGTGCCGAGGCCAGCGGCACAACATCCATGATGCGGGATGGCCAAAACATCACCGTCGACATGACGGCACATCCGGTGGACGTGAACGGCAGCAAACTGATCCTTGTGGCGTTCCGGGATGCAAACGCACCATCGCAAGACACAGCGCAACTGATGCACAACAGCGTCAACAACCCGCTTCTGGAACAGGAACTGGAAAAGACACGCGCCGATCTGCGCAACACGATCCGTGAATACGAACTTACCACCGAAGATCTGAAGGCCAGCAACGAAGAAGCCATGTCGATGAACGAAGAGTTTCAGTCGACAAACGAAGAGCTGGAAACATCCAAGGAAGAGCTTCAATCCCTGAACGAAGAGCTGACTACGCTGAATTCCCAACTTCAGCAAAAGATCGAGGCGGAACGGCATCTTTCCGACGATCTGAACAACCTTTTGGCCAGCTCGGGCGTTGCCACGATCTTTTTGAACCGCGAACACGAGATTATGAGGTTCACACCGACCGCGCGAGAACTGTTCAGCCTGATCAGCAAGGATCTCGGGCGCCCTATCAGCGACATCACCAGCTCAATAGATGACCAGGCCCTGTTTGAGGATATTGCGCGGGTGCGTGAAACGCTGGTTCCACGCCAGATCGAAGTGCAGGCAAAGGACGGCAAATGGTACATTCGCCGCATCCTGCCCTATTATCGCACACAGGACGAAAAAATCGATGGCGTCGTGATCACGTTCTCCGATGTTACGGCGCTGAAGGATCTGCAAAGCAAATCCATTGCATCCCAGCGTTTCGCCGAAAACATTGTGAACACAGTGCGCGAGCCGCTTTTGGTTCTGAACAGCGATCAGGTCGTGGTTTCGGCAAGCCGGTCGTTCCACAGATTGTTCCATACAAAAAATGAAAGAATTATCGGGAAAAGCCTTTTTTCACTGGCCGGCGGGCAATGGGACATACCGGAATTGCGCCGCCATCTTAACCTGGTGCTTCCCGAAAATCTTCCGATCGAAGCGTTCAGCGTGACGTTTGATATCGAAAAGATGGGCAAGCGGAGTATGGTTCTAAACGCCCGCAAAGTCGCGGATACGGAATCTGGCGATCTGATCCTGCTGGCGCTGGAAGACGTGACCGACCAAAAAGAGGTGCGGCAGGCCATGCTGGACCGAGAGGAGCGGCTAAGCGCCATTCTGAATGCGGTGCCCGAGGCGATCATTACGATCAACACCAGCGGCATCGTGACCAGTTACAGCCCGCCGTCCGCCCGGATGCTTGGATACACCAGATCGGAAATGGTCGGGCGCAACGTGAACATGCTGATGCCAGAACCCCATCACTCGGCGCATGACGGTTACATTTCTTCTTATCTGGAAACCGGCGAGGCCAAGATCATCGGCACGGGGCGCGATGTGGTCGCCAGACACAAATCCGGCAAACCCGTTCCCGTCCACTTGAAAGTGGCCGAGGTGACGATTGACGGTGAGCGGCAATTCATCGGCATCATCCGCGACCTGACGGAAGAAACCGAAAGCCGCCGGCGGCTTGAGCAAGCCCAGAAAATGGAGGCCGTGGGACAATTGACGGGCGGCATTGCCCATGATTTCAACAACTTGCTGACTGTCATTATTGGCAATATCGAGTTGCTGGAGATGCGCCCGGACGACCCCAGCAACAAAGAGATACTGAACGAAGCATTGGGGGCTGCCAACCTTGGGGCGCTGCTGGTTGGCAAATTGCTGTCATTTTCCAAACGCCAGCCCCTTACCCCCGAACGGCTTGAACTGACCACTCTGGTCAAGAACCTGCTGCCGTTTCTCAAACGGACGCTGGGCGCTCAGATCGAGATCAGAACAGGGCTGGACGGGCCTGTTGATCCTGTCATGGCCGATCCGGGCCAGATCGAAAACGCGGTGTTGAACATGGCCATCAACGCCCGCGATGCGATGCCCGATGGTGGCACGTTGAACATCCGGGCGCAGAATGTGAAGGTCGATGCCGATCACATCCCCGAAGCGACGGACCTGGCCGACGGCGATTATGTGGCCCTGTCCATCAGCGATACGGGAACCGGTATGCCGCCCGAAGTTCTGGAACGCGTATTCGAACCGTTTTTTACCACCAAGGACCAAGGTAAAGGCACCGGTCTGGGCCTGCCGATGATGCTTGGCCTTGCGCGTCAAAGCGGTGGGGATGTAACCGTCAGCAGCGAACCGGGCAAGGGCAGCATCGTCACGCTTTATCTGCCCGCGATCGACCCCGCAGAACCGGCCAAGACAGCCAAACGCAAGTCCGACTTCAAAAAGGGCGAAGCGACCGGCGAAACGATCCTGTTGGTCGAAGATGACCTGCGGGTGCGCAATCTGGCCCGCAACCGGCTGGAGCATCTGGGCTACTCAGTTATTGAGGCGGCCAACGGACCTGCGGCCCTGAAACAGTTGGAACAGTCCGATGCGATCCGGCTGATGCTGTCCGACATCACGATGCCGGGCGGAATGAATGGGTACGAACTGGCAAGAACCGCGCGTGAACTTTACCCTGATCTGCCGATTATTCTTGCCTCTGGTTTCGCGCCGGACAGTATTGAAGCCGACAAAGATGGCACTCTATATCCGCTTTTGCGCAAACCTTACGACATCAGAACTCTGGCGGCGGCCTTGCGCCAGTCCTTGGGGACGGCCGATACCTGATCCGGTATCCCGTGCAACGCGCCGTGTTTGAGGAAGATCAATCCGGATTCTGAAAATCGTGCCATACTCGGCCCCGTGGCAGGATCAAGCCTTGCAGACCTGCCCGAAAAGGGAGAGATCGCATGCCGCATGATTTCACCGGGTTTCTGGCAGGCCCAAATGGCCCCGACCTGACTTCACGGACAACCAAGCTTGAACTGCGCCTTACTGATTTCGGCCTGGATCACGGTATTGATGTTGCGATCCATACCAACAGATCGGCTGCACCTGTGTTCGAAACCGTTCTTGCGGACCCGGAGTCAAGGGTCTTGCTGGCGCCAGGCAGCCCCGAAACCGAAATATTCTGGCATTGCCTGAGCCACTGTCTTACCCATGATCCGCAAGTCCTGCAACTGCATGCCAGATGTTGTTACAGCACGATGTCGATCACCAGTTCCACGCGACGCATGTCGCGCGCAGAAATGCGCAACGCGCGGTTCCTGCGATTCGTCGAAAAGGTTCTGGATGAAGTGCAAACCCGCCAGCCCCAAGTGAAGATCAACATTTCCGTAACCTATCGCAATCCGGCTTTTGACCGTTGGGCGCGTTGACCGGGTCGGTCCGGACACGCGCGCATATGGCACACTAATTCAGCACTGCACCTAATCGCTGTCGATCAGGTCGGCCAGACGCGCCGCGATCGCATCGGCAACGGCATCGTCCTGATCGGCAACCGCACGATCCAGCGCCCGCAAACGGGCGCGCATAGTGTGCAACTGGTCGACAAGCGACAGGATGATCGGAACCGCATCGTCATTGACGGCCATATCTTCGGTCAGATCGACGATAAGTTGCAACCGGGCTGCATCGAACGCGTCAAAGACCGGCCCATCATCACCCTGACGCGGTGTAACCCAGGATTGCGTTACACAGATATCAAGCCGCGATTTGGTCAGCCGGTCGATGCGCGACAGCATTTCGGATTTGGTCAGCATCATCTTTCTCCTTTCCAGCCTTTGCGGGCATCATAGGGATGGGCTTTGTGCCAGTTTTCGATTGCGGATTTCAGGTCTGCATCTATGTGGTCAGGCAGCACGATCCTGAGTGTGACAAGCTGGTTGCCTGCCTTGCGCCCCTTGGCAGACACACCTTTGCCTTTCAGGCGCATCACGCGCCCGCCGCTTGATCCCGCAGGGATACGCAATTTGACCCGGCCCGCTATTGTGGGCACCGACACCGTTCCGCCCAACACGGCTTCATCAATCGAAATGGGCAGATCAAGCAGGATATCCGCACCGTCACGTTCAAAATGTGGATGAGGCGCGACGCCTACATGCACAAGGGCATCACCCGGCGGGCCACCGTTGAAACCGGGCTGCCCACGACCCGCAAGTCGCAGCGTTTGTCCGTGTTCGATACCTGCCGGAATGCTGATTTCAAGGCTGTGACCGTCGGGCGTTTTTACCGGGTATTTGGTACCATTCACAGCACCCAGAAAACTGATTTCAAGATTGTATTGCACATCGCCGCCGGGCATCTGCATGCGCATCCCGCCAGCGCTGTCATACCGACCGCCGCCCATTCCAGCGCGTCCGCCAAAGGCGCGCGCGAAAATGTCACTCAAATCGTCAAAGTCTCCGGTCGTCTGATAGCGGTTAGCTTGCCCCGATCCCGCATAATCGCGATAGAATTCCCGCGGCGGTACTTCCGCTCCTGTGGCGTCTATTTCGCCCGCGTCAAAGCGGCGCCGCTTTTCCGGATCGCGCAGAAAATTATACGCAGCCGAGACTTTCTTGAACCGTTCGTCGTTCTTGGCGTTGCCAGGGTTGATATCCGGGTGCAGTTCCTTGGCCAGCGCGCGATAGGCCTTTTTGATTTCCGCATCGGTTGCGTCGGGCTTAACGCCAATCACTTTGTATGGATCATCAATTTTGGATGTCATTTGCTTTGTGTCCCGAGGTTACTTTGGGCGGTGATCGTCAGTCAGATCAGGCTTTTCAACATGCGATGCCGTGACAAATCCCTGTTCGGCGCCAAGCACAAAAACCGGGCAGCGTGCCGCCTCTAGAAGATGGCGCAACTGATCCCCAGAACGGAGTGGACTTGCCGCGAGATCGACAACCACAGCCGACGCATTGATCCGGCCAAGCTGCAACAGCAATTCGCGTTCGGTGTTGACTGCGATGCTGCGCGGGCCGGATGTTTCCCCGGTGTCTTGCCCGGTGCCAAGGCACAGTTCCAGAACATCAGCCTTCAAAACGCGGGCCAGATCATTGGCCAGTTTTCTGGCTTTTTCTACGCGCGGCGATGCAAACGCGACGACAACAACCTGCCCCGGACGTTTGTGCATTTCGCGATAGCCCAAGAGCAGGATGTCCCAGCCTTTTGCCGCCTCGCACAGGCCGCTGATCAATTCGCCACTGCGTTGTTCGAATGACCACTTCACCGTTCGCGTGCGTGCTATCGCCGACAATCTGCTGCGAAAGGCCTTTGCGTCAGCCTCGATCAGGCTGCGCACCTGCCGGACAGAGGGGGGCACCTGCAACACGCCCGCGGACGAAACCACCCGCTGCCCCGGCAGGCTGACGATATCGATCATCAACCCTTCATCAACCAGAACACCGCCCAGTTCCGCCGGCAGACTTGCCGCGATCCGGTCGGCCAGACGGATCGCTGTCTCGGCATCGGCAAAACAGCCCGCGCCGATCAGTATCCTTGTGTAAGACGCCGGTGCGGACATTATGTATCACCCTGTTCTTTGGCCGCTTCTGACATGCGCGCAAATGCTTTGCGCGTATGGGCGAAGTCACGCAGGCGCTGTTCGACCTTTGCATTGATTGTTTCAGGTTCAAAATACCCGTCAGCGGTGCGGATGCCAGCGGGTGTTCCTGTCAGGATCGCAATGCCTTCGTTGATCGTTTCGACCGGAATGATGCGGAACTGCCCGTCGCGAGCGGCCTCAACAACCTCAGTGCGCAACATCAGATGCGCGGCGTTGGCCTGCGGGATCAGAACGCCTTGCGACCCTGTCAGGCCTTGTGCTTTGCAGGTTTCGAAAAAGCCTTCTATCTTTTCGTTTACTCCACCTATTGCCTGCACCTCGCCAAGCTGGTTGACCGAACCGGTCACTGCCAAACCCTGATCGATCGGCACCCCGGAAAGTGCGGACAAAAGCGCGTAAAGCTCCGCAGAAGATGCGCTGTCGCCATCAACGCCGCCATAGCTTTGTTCAAACACCAGACTGGCGTGCAGTGAAAATGGCACATCCTGCGCATAGGTCGACGTAAGATATCCGGACAGGATCATCACGCCTTTGGAATGCAGCGGGCCGCCCAATTCGACCTCGCGTTCGATATCAACCAGTTTGCCCGCCCCCATGCGCACCCGCGCCGTGATGCGTGATGGCCGCCCAAAGCGGTAACTGCCGATACCCAATACAGAAAGACCGTTAATCTGGCCGGTTTTCGCGCCTTTGGTATCAATCAGAATGGTCTTTCGCGCGATGGCTTCCTGCATCCGGTCCTTGATGCGCGATGCGCGCCGGTCTCTTTCCTGCACGGCGCGCTCAATATCACCATTTTCGATATGGCGGCTGGACCGTGCGCGGGCATAATGCTCGGCCTCGCGGATCAAATCGCCCAACGCGCCGATGCGCAGGGACAGCTTTTCCGTGTCCTCTGCCATTCTGGTGGATTCGTCCAGAACGCTGGCAACGCCTTGCGCGGTCATCGGCAACATATCTTCTTTGGATACATAAGCCGCAATCAACTGGCCAAACCGGATCAGGTTGTCCTTTGTCCGGTCTATGGCATCTTCGAAATCAGCCTGCACCTTGAACAGATCGTTGAAATCCGGGTCCAGCATAACAAGCAAGCCATAAAGAAACGGATCACCAACCAGAACAACCCGCAGATCAAGAGGGATCGGATCGGGTTGCAGCGTGGTCGTGGCCACAAGGCTTAGCCGGTCAGACAGGGACGTGATGGTGATGGATTCATTGCGGATAGATTGTTTCACCGCATCCCATGCAAACGGCTCGCTGAGCAACCGCCGCGCATCCAGAACAAGATAGCCGCCATTCGCCCTGTGCAATGCACCCGGTTTGATCATCGTAAAATTCGTGACCAAAGACCCCATATGCGATGCATGCTCTATCCGTCCGATCAGTCGATCCAACGACGGCAAATCCTCCGTTCCAACCGGTGCGCCTTTTGCGGTTTTCGCATCCTGAGACACCATCACGTTCACAACGTAGCGGTCAAATTCGGAATCGCGGTGAAATTTTCTGATGGCTTCTGGAAATGGCCCGTTCTGGGATTCCCCTGCTGCAATCAGGAACAATTCGGCATTTGCAATAATGTCCTTGTGCACCTCTTCCAGATATCCGGAAATCGGGCCGATATCCTTAAACTCGGCCTGCACCTCGCTTACCCGTGCAGAAACAGCGCGTTCCGCCATTGATGCGTTAAGCTCTTCGACTTTGGTGCGATGTTCCTTTTCAAGCTTTGGGCCTTCGCGCAGAATTTTGGCTAGGTCTTGTTGCAAACGCGCAATCTGTTCTTCGATCTTTTCCTGTTCCGCCTTGTCCAATTGTTCAAAGTCTTCGGCCTTAACCAGTTTCCCGTCGCGAATGGCGGTCAGCATGAACCCCACGGGCGTTCGGACCAATGCGATGTTTTCGGCTTTGGCGCGCTCGGCGAAATCGGCCATCGACGCTTCGTGCTTTTCGCCAAATTCCGCTTCGATGGCCCGCCGCTGACTTTGATAATCTTCTGACTCGAACAGGTTTGGAATGTCATTGGCAAGATCGTCAATCAGGTTCTGCATCGCGGTTTGCAGGGTTTTCGCCGTGCCAGAGGGCAATTGCAGCGCCTTGGGTTTGTGCGCTTCTTCGAAATTGTTGACATAAACCCAATCACACGGCACCGGCCGCTTGGCCGCATCTTCGGACAAAATCTTTTGCACTGCGGTGTGGCGGCCCGTTCCGGTCGGCCCAAGGACAAAAAGGTTGAAATCGCGATGTGTCATGCCGGACGACAGGCATATGGCATCCATCGCCCGATCCTGCCCGATCAGTTCGACCAGTCCGGTGGACTCTTGCGTTGTTTCAAAGCCAAGCAGCGCCGGATCGCAACTCTGGCGCAGCTTGTCGGCAGGAAGGACTTTCATCGCGATGCTCTTTTCCGATTGGGGCCCGGCCCTATACGGGGCACAGTTTATTCTGCGCCTGAAAAGCGGAAATTGTTTTGATTTCGGTCAAACCTGTCAAATTTCAGCGCAACAGCGGTCGGCGCCGGTTGCGGTCTGACATGGAAGGACCCCGTAAACACCCGGGGTCAGGGTGTTTTCACACAGCCGATTTCCCTTAACAGCCACTCGGAACGCGTTATTTGTTCTTCCACGGTTGCCAGCTTGCCTTCAAGCCGTTGCTTTTTCGACGGCTTTTCCGTCTCCGACAGTTCAGTTTTCAGCTGTTCCTGCTTTGCCTGCAACTTGGCAATCACCTTTTCCACATGCGCAGACTGGATCTTGGCCGCTTTTCCAAGCTCAAGACGTTTGTAATACGTATCCAGTTTTTCAGCGATCTTCTTCAGTCCCATCTCATCCTCCGGCTGACAAGGAAAGGTAGCCACGCAATGCAACAGTTTAGTAACAAGAAATACATCACGATGTTGGCCCTGCCCTGCTGTCTGGTTCTTCGTCAAGGGCCGCGTCGATCAACTCGTCGTCTTCCAATGCCAGAATGCGCTCGACCTCGGCCATGGCTTCTTCGGTTTCGATGTAATACGCCCGTGCGGCCCCCAGCAGATCACGCATCAAGCTATAGGCGTAATTTGAATCGTTCAGAAATGACGTTGCCTTGGTCGCGTCCAGTCGCCGGTCGCGGATCAAAGCCTCGATGCGGGTGTTGGTTTCCTGTGCGTCGCGTTCCACCTGAATACGTTCCTGATCCAGCCAAAGGCCGGAACGGTCTTCGGGATCGGTGTGCTCAAGCTTGTGAATCTCGACAAGGATACGGCCAATTTCGGCGCGCAATCCGTTATAGAGATCGGCAATCACACCCTGCCGCGCCTGCGTGTATTTGGAAGCATTACGGCGCAAGTGTTTGGCCGATTTCACCGCACGCACAATCTGCGCCGCCACATCGCGCATGCTGTAAATGTCGTCTATCACGTCAGGGGGCATATCTTTTGCGGCCGCGCGGGTGGCGAACTCTACAATCGCCGAATAAAGCGTCTTGATCCGGTGTTCGTACTGGATATCAAAATCAAACTCGACCGGGCTATGGCTTGCCGCAACCAGTGCATCGATATCCTTAACAGCCAGCAACTGTTTGGGATTCAAGTTCAGGCTTTGCAGGATCAGTTCGACGGAATTGTCATAAAGGTGCTGGATTTCCCGACGCATCGCGACCTGAATGGTTTGCGGAAATTCGTCAACGGCTTCGGACAGGTATATCGGCAGGCTCAGGTCTTCTTTAGGCTGCACGATCATCCGTTCCAGAAACGCCACCAACCGGTGAATAACAGGCAGCATCAATATCACACCCAACAGATTGAATATGGTGTGAAAGACCGCCAGTTTCAGGGCGTAATCGGTATCTGCAATTCCAACGCCCGCGCTGATGTAATCAACCGCAACGCGGATCGGCATGATGAACACCAGCGCCACAGCGGCTGTCACCAGATTAAAGATCAGATGGGCCAGCGCCAATCGTTTGCCCTGAAAATTTGCGGTGAAAGATCCGATCATCGCGGTGATTGTCGTGCCGATATTGGCACCGATCGCCAAGGCAAGCGCGTTTTCATAGCTGATCTGGCCCGCGGCCAGCGCCGTGATCACCAATACCATCGTCGCGTGGCTAGATTGCATGACAACCGTCGCCGCCGCCCCGACAAGCGTGTAAACGGCAAGCCCCAATACCCCTTTCAGTGCAAATCGGGTCAGATCGAACTGGTCTTTAAAGGCTTCGAACCCTTCTTTCATGTGGTGGATGCCCAAAAACAGAAACCCCAGCCCCGCCAGCACAAAACCGGCCCCGCGCAGATATTTTGATTTCTGGAACACCAAGACGATGCCGATGGCCAGCATCGGCAATGCATAGGCGGATATGTTGACCTTGAGGCCAAAGCCAGCAACCAGCCATGCGCCAGTTGTTGTGCCGATATTGGCACCAAAAATAATGCCGACCCCCGCCAAAAGCGTAATCAGGCCCGCAGACAGAAACGAAATGGTGATAACCGACACCAGCGAACTGGATTGCATGATCGTTGTTGCAAAGATGCCAAAACCGATCGATTTCGGGATCGAGCGTGTCGCGCTTTCCAAAGCGCGTTCCAGAAGGCCACCGCTAAAAAGCTTGAACCCGTCTTCCAGCATCATCATGCCGAACAGGAAAATGGCCACACCGGCGGCAATTTCCTGAAAGTTGGAACTGGCCCAGAATCCGATGGACAGGACCAGCAGGATGGTCGGCAATAATAGCCTGTTCAACATAACAGCCCGCACCTTATGGCAGCATCATGCCGCGCAAAACAAAGTAGAACAAGGCCGCCAACACGGCCGAAACCGGAACCGTAATGATCCACGCTGAAACGATTTTCAAAAGGGATGACCGTTTCACCAGTTGCCGCTTCAACGCCTTTTGCAGCTCCTTGCGTTGTGCGGCATCAATCACCGCTTCGGGGCCCATTTTCTGCAATTCCTTCAGGATGCGTTTCTTGTCTTCGGGCGGCGCATTCCTGAAGTTCATCAGCACTTTCTCAGCCTCGGCAAAATCAGGTTCGCCTTGATGCTGGTGCAACACATTCTCGACCACTCTCCCGACCCGTTGTTCAAGAAATTCGCGCAGAAAGCCGACACCGAAAACAGCACCCAGCGCCACATGGGTCGAACTGACGGGCAGTTTCAGGTGGCTGGCGATAATGACGGTGATCGCCGCAGCCAGTGCGATACAAAACGCGCGCGAGCGATCCAGTTCTGTGATTTCGGATCCCACAGTCCGGATCAGCTTGGGCCCGAACAGCGCCAGCCCGACGGAAATGCCAAGTGCGCCGATCACCATCACCCACAGCGGGATCGCCACCTTCGAACTGCCGCCTTCACCGGCGGTCAGCGCGTCCACAATACCGGCAAGCGGACCGACGGCATTGGCCACATCATTTGCCCCGTGCGCAAAGCTCAGAAGAGCCGCTGAAATAATCAGCGGGATGGTGAACAGGCGGTTCACGCCTTCGCGGTTGTGTTCCAGGCTAGGCACCGCGCGATTGATCATCGGGCGGACAAGAATGATCGCCACAAGACCGGCGACAAGGCCAATTAGGACCGCATTGAAAAAGTCGATTTCGACAAGTTTCTTGACCCCCTTCAGAGCAATATAGGTCGTAAACGCCCACACCATGATCCCGATCATGAACGGGACAACCTTGCGCGCGGATTCCACCGGTTCGTCTTTGAAAAAGATCGTCCGCTTGAGAAAGAACAGGAACAAGGCCGCAATGATCCCGCCGGTGACGGGTGAAATGACCCAACTGGCGGCGATTTTGCCCATTGCGTCCCAGTTCACCACGTCCCATCCCGCGGCTGCAATGCCCGCGCCCATGACGCCGCCCACGATCGAATGTGTGGTCGAAACCGGCGCGCCCAGCCATGTGGCCGCGTTCAGCCAGATTGCCGCACCGGTCAATGCGCCCATCATGACCCAGACAAAGACTTGCGGATCTGCAACATCCGCAGGGTCGATGATGCCTTTCTTTACGGTGCTCACGACGTCACCACCGGCAATAATCGCGCCTGCGGCCTCGAATATTGCGGCGATAACAATGGCCCCTGTCAGCGACAGCGCAAAAGATCCAACAGCAGGCCCGACATTGTTCGCCACATCGTTGGCACCGATATTGATGGCCATGTAGGCACCGATGACGGCAGCGGCGACCAGCAGATAGGACTGTTCGATATGCGCGAACTTGGACCCTGCGTAGATCATCACCGCCACAATGAAGAGGATCGCCGTTCCCAAGCGGCCAACTTCGGCGCGGCTCAGACCGGTCGCACTTTCGATAATCAAATAGTCTTTGGTTTTCATGCCTTGTCCCCCTTGGCCCCGAATTGGCCCCCGAATGCGCGCAAATTTATGCGCCACTGGAAACTGTCGTTCCTGCGTTTCGCAAGCTCTGTTCTGGAAAGCACAGTCAGGCCGGGCCCGCCATGAGGTGGATCAATTGGCCATATTTTTGGCGATCTGTGGCGTTTGTGCAGGAGAGGGCCAACTGCGTTTTTTGAGCGTCAAATCAGCAGTGGCCACTCTAACGCGACGTGCAGGTTCACAACTTGAGGAATTCACCCAGGACGGTGTTGAACAGGTGCGGCTTTTCAAGGTGCACCGCATGGGCACATCCGGGGATCACGGCAAGATTGGCATCCTTGATGGATTGCCACAAGTGCTCGGTCTGGCTCCATCGATATGTGCGATCATGATCACCCCAGATCACCAGTGTCTTTTGCGCGACATCGGGCAGATAAGACAACCCGTTCCATTCCTGCATGGCTGTCAGTCCGCTATGAATGGCTTGCAGGCTGCTGCGCTCTGCGATTGCGGCGCATTGCGCATAGGCCGATGCTGCCTCCCGCTCCAGAAACCAGGTGGCTGCAATACGGCGTGCGGTGGCGCGCGGTCCGTCGGCGCGCGCGCGTTCTTTGGAAACGCCGATCGATTCAAACCGCCCCGGCAAAACCCCGATCGCCCCCGTACCATAGAGGATCAGGCGGCTCACGCGTTCAGGGGCAAGCCGCGCCATTTCCTGCACGATCATGCCCCCCATGGAATGGCCCAGCACATGGAACTTTTCGACGCCTTTGTCGCTCAGATCGGCAAGGACCCATTTGGCAAAGTCGATGATGTTGTCGGGGGCCGCCAAATGCGCGTTTTCGCCATATCCGGGAAGATCCGGCGTGATCACGTTGTATTCGTCCCCAAGCGCGTCGCGCTGCCCCGTCCATTGCAGGCTGCCGCCCATGAACCCATGGACCAACACAAGCGTTTTCATTTGCGCGCACCCTGCACGATACGGTCAAGGATCATGGCGCAGAACAGGATCGCAAATCCGGCAAGGATACCCTGCCCGACATTGGCATATTGCAACGCTTCCAATACGTCCTCGCCCAGACCCTTGGCGCCGATCAGCGATGCCACCACAACCATCGCCAGCGACAGCATGATCGTCTGGTTGATCCCGGCGCGGATTGACGGGCTGGCCAGTGTCAAATCAACTTTGGTCAGCAGATACCATTTGTTGGCCCCGAATGAGATTGCAGCCTCGCGCACACTTTCGGGTACCCCACGCAAGCCCAATACCGTAAGGCGCACGACCGGCGTGCCACCGAAAATCATTGTGACAATCACAGCCGCCGGTTTACCCACGCCGAAAAAGGCGATCACCGGGACCATGAACACAAAGGCGGGCATGGTCTGCATGAAATCCATGATCGGCTGGATAAACGCGTAGAAACGTGGGCGACGGGCGGCGAACATGCCAAGCGGAATACCGATCACGATCGAAAGACACGCCGCCGTTCCAAGCAGCGCCAGTGTTGTCATTGCCTTTTCCCAGAACCCCAACAGGCCCATATAGGCCAGAAACGCCCCCGAAAAAATCGCGGCACGAATGCCTGCCGTCAGCCAGGTCAGCAATACGATCAGGCTGGCGATCACGATCCACGGTGTACTGACAAAAATCAGTTCCAGAGTGTCCAGCATCATCCGGATACCGTACGTCAAGACATCGAAAAACGCTTCGCTGTTGCGGACACACCAAGCGATGAAATCCTCAACCCAGGTTACTCCGGTCCGGCGGATAGCCTCGTCAGTCGGGAATTCAGTCAGCAGGGATATGCGGCCCGGAAAGCTGTAGTGCAGCATGGCCGCCACTGCGATCAGGATCATGAAAATGGCGCTGAGCACAATGTGGCTGACCGGCATGCCCGACCGGATTGTCCGGTCTGACAGCCATTCTGAAAATCTGGCCTCTAGCGCCCAGTTGGCCACCACGGCCTGCACTGCCTTGGCAACCAGCAGCGTGATCAGTCCGGCCAGCGCAATCCAGATGCCCTGATCGGCCAGCGCTGCGGCTTCGGCGCGAATGCCGCCGATGTTTGCTTCAAGGGATTCCACCGTGCGTTGGTAAACATCTATTTTGTCAGAATTGCTCTCGATAGCAGCCGCCAGTTGTTCGCGCCGCAGTTCCAGTGTGCCTTCGATTGACGCGATGCGTGCCATCGCGTCTGCCGCCAGATCACCGAACAGGCCACGCGCAATCTGCACCAAGGCCAGCGTTTCAATGATCAGGAACGGCAACGCCCAGGACCACAGCCCGCGCGCGCCGAACCAGACCGGCCCGAACAGCCCCGCCATCGCGTTGAAAGTGGGCGTAAAGCGCGACGAAGCGCCGATCTTGTCAAAGTTCTGGATATAGTAATCAGGGCTGGTGCGTGTGAAGGTGCGGATGTTGTCGCGCCGCTCTTTGGCATAGGCGCGCGCGGCCTCTGTATCGGTGTCCTCAAGCGGGTTCACGGCTGTCGTGCTCATGATACTTCTGTCCCTTCGATCACAGTTCGCAGCAGATCTGCACGCGAAATGACGCCGATATCCTTGCCCCCGGATTCGACCAGGATCGCGCTTTCTTTGTCGATGGCAAGGTTGATCAGGGTGCTTAGCGTCTCGGCCTCATTGACGCGCGGTGCATCGGCGGCCAGTGGGCCATGCGCCTTGATATAGGCCTTGATCGGTTGCATCACCGCCGCTGCGTGCACCACCTTGAGACGGGAAATTCCGGCGACAAATTCGGCAACATAATCATCTGCCGGATGCATCACGATATCCTCGGCCGTTCCGACCTGCACCAGACGGCCATCGCGCATGATGGCGATGCGGTCGCCGATGCGCACGGCTTCATCCAGATCATGGGTGATGAAAACGGTGGTTTTCTTCAGAATCTGGCTAAGCCTGATAAACTCGTCCTGCAATTGCCGCCGGATCAGCGGATCAAGCGCGCTGAATGGTTCATCCATCAGCAGCACATCGGGGTTCGCGGCCAGCGCGCGCGCCAGCCCCACCCTTTGCTGCATGCCGCCAGACAACTCGTGTGCGAATTTGGACCCCCACGCCCCAAGTTCCACGATATCCAGAATGGCTGCCGCCTGGCGCATGCGTTCATTCTTGCTGACCTGCCGGATTTCAAGCGGCATCGCGACATTGTCCAGAACCGAGCGGTGCGGCATCAGCGCGAAATTCTGGAAAACCATGCCGATCTTGCGGTTGCGGAATGTTTGCAGCGCCTTGGGGTCCAGCGCCATGACATCCGTGCCCTCGATCAGGATCTTGCCGGCGGTCGGTTCCAGCAGCCGGTTGAAATGACGTACCAATGTCGATTTCCCGCTGCCCGACAGCCCCATGATGCAAAAGATTTCGCCACGTTTGACCGACAGGCTTACGCCGGCCACCCCGACGACAGCGTTGAATTCGGACAGAACCTCGGGCTTGCCCAGCCCGCGTTCGTGGATGGCCTGCAAAGCAGCGCCCGCATTGGCCCCGAAAATCTTCCAGACGTCGGAAATTTCTATAACGGTTTCATCGCTCATCGCGCAAAATGTCCAGGCTGGGGATCAGGGATAGAAACGGCACCGGTGTTGCCGGTGCCGCCAGTTGGCATTTTCAGCGGATCACAGACCCAGCCATGTATCGACGCGATCAGGGTTGTTTTCGACCCATTCGCGCGCCACCTCTGCCGGATCGCGGCCTTTGCCGCTGATTTCGTAGGCAAAGCTGGAAACATCATCGGCTGTCAGTGCAAAATTCGCAAAAAACTCGGCGATTGCAGGCGACCGGTCGGCCAGAGAGTTTGACCACGCAATCTGTACGTTTTTCAGCGCGTCTTTGGTGGCGACATTCGATTTCTGGAACCAATCTGGATCATCCGAAGGCTGGATCATCACATATTTCGCGGGATCAAACGTTGGCTCGGTCAGCATTTTGACGTCGAACATGTACCAGACAGCGTGTGGTTTGTAGCAGTAGAATGCATAACCTTCACCCTTGGCAATGCTGTCCTTGATCCGCGCTGTCTTGACGCTTTCTTCGGCGCGCACAGGTTCGATAAAGTCCATCAAGCCGTAATCGCGTGTCTTCACCTCGTTCACGTTGGCCGAAGCCCAACCCGGTGCACCGATCCACATTTCGCCCAGACCGTTCCCATCGCTGTCCATCAGTGCGGCCACATCCGGACGGCCCAGATCGGCGATATCGGTGATGTTGTTCGCCTCGCCAAAATCTTTCGAAACGCAAAAGCCCTGATTGCCTTCATAGGGGTTGGACGACAGCGTTACGGTACCCGCCTCGTCGACATATTTCTTGGTAAAGCTTTCCTGATTGGGCAGCCAGACATCGGGATGCACATCAATGTCACCCTTTCCCTGATCCATCGCCTGAAAAATCGTGGCGTTGTTGCCGGGCACATATTCAACCTTGCCGCCGATCCGCATTTCCACGACAGCCCCTAGCAGGTGGGCGATCGCCTGTGCACCCGTCCAGGACGGGACACCAATCTTGACTTCTTCCGACGCCAGCGCAGGCATCGCAAAGATGCCGACAGCCGCCGCAAGCCCCAGTGATTTAAAGGTCGTTTTCATATTTCTCTCCTATGTTGGATCGCGCCTTTTTTGGCATCAGTTTTCTTGTAATTCGGGAGTGTTGTTCACGCGCTTTTTTCGCAAACGTTTGGTTGGTTGGATTTCCAGTTCATGGGTTCAAGTCTAGATCAAGTCGTTTCCAGATCGCCAATTCGAACAAATCATCAAACTATTCCGGATTTGCATAAATGTGTATACTGGGCCGGACCGACTGGATGCGCGAAGGTGAAACGACATGGATCTGAACTGGCTGCGCGATTTCGAGTGTCTGGCGCGCACATTGAATTTCACGCGCGCGGCCAAGGAAAGAAACATTACGCAATCGGCTTTCAGCCGTAGAATCAAAGCCTTGGAAAGCTGGGTTGGGTTGCCGCTGATAAACCGCGCCACCTATCCGGTGCAGCTTACCGATAGCGGACAAAATTTCCTGCCGATCGCTATGGCCGCAATTTCACAACTGTCCGAAGCGCGCCAGTCGCTTCGTGATGCGGATATCGGTGACAGCCGGTTTATCCGGTTTTCGGTGCTGCACACGATTTCGGTGAATTTTCTGGCATCCAGGATCGAAGATTTGCAAACACAGCTTCCCGATCTTCGCACCCGCGTCATATCCGATTCCCTTAGCACCTGTTGCGAATTACTGGTCGAAGGCGCTGTCGATATTCTGCTGTGCTATTGCCACCATACAGTTTCGCCCAAGATCGATGAAACCGCATTTGAACGCAAAGACCTTTTGATAGACTGCCTGATCCCGGTGGCCGCCACAGAACCGGCGCGACGATTGGGGTGGAACCTGAACACGGGCGGTCGGTCACCGATCCCCTATCTGGCCTATGAAAGGTCATCCTTTCTGGGGATGGTCGTAGAGCAGACAGTGGATCGAAAAACCCTGAATGTCGAAACCGTCTATGTCGACGGGCTGGTCGAAGCGATCAAACGGCGTTTGCTGGCCGGTGGCGGGTTTGCCTGGATGCCGCAAACCGCAATCGCATCCGAACTGTCCAACGGGCAGCTTGTGCCCATCGGGAACGAAGAGTGGTGCGCCTCGCTGACAATCTCGGCGTTTTCAGATCCGGGTTCGCTTGATCAAACCGCGCTGGACCTGTGGAACCTGCTGTAATCTGCCCCCCACGCCAAATTTTGCCCGGATCACGCCTTTGGCGTTTTCCAAAACCGAGCGAAAACCTCTGCAACACCACGTCCCACCGGGCAGTCAGGCCCTGATAGCCCCGTCTTAATGCGCGATCATGACATGACGCACGGCTGTGTAATCTTCCAGCGCATACATCGACATGTCTTTGCCATATCCCGATTGCTTCAACCCGCCATGCGGCATTTCATTGACCAGCATGAAATGTGTATTGACCCATGTGCAGCCATAACGCATCCGCGCCGACAGATCCATCGCGCGGCCCACATCCCTTGTCCAGACAGAGGACGCAAGCCCATAGTCACTGTCATTGGCCCAGTCCACGGCCTGATCGGCATCGGTGAACCGCGTAACAGAAACCACTGGGCCGAACACTTCGCGCTGCACAATCTCGTCCGTCTGAAGCGCGCCCGCAATCACGGTGGGCTGGAAATAAAAGCCCGATCCCTCATGCGACGATCCCCCCGTCGCAATTTCCATATGTTTGTGTTCGCGTGTGCGTTCCACAAAACTGGCAACGCGGTCGCGCTGGCGCATGGAAATAAGCGGCGGAATTTCGTTCAGCGTGTCATCGGAGTTGTCATAAACGATGCTGGCCGCGGCCGCGGACAGATCAGCCACAAGGTTGTCATATATTTTCGGACCGGCATAGATCCGGCAGGCAGCAGTACAATCCTGTCCGGCATTGTAATACCCGAACGCCTTAAGCCCTTCGACGACACGGCCAAGATCGGCATCATCAAACACGATCACCGGCGCTTTGCCGCCCAGTTCAAGATGCGTCCGCTTGACTGTTCTGGATGCGGCCTGCAGCACTTTCTTGCCTGTTGCCACATCGCCGGTGATTGAAACCATATCAACATCCGGATGGCTGATCAGCGTATTGCCTACGCTGGCACCCTGCCCGACGACCACGTTCACAACGCCTTCTGGCAGGATATCCGCCATCAGTTTCGCCAGCCGCAAAGCCGTTAGTGGCGTCTGTTCGGACGGTTTCAGAACCACGGTATTGCCCCCTGCAAGTGCCGGGGCCAGTTTCCAGGCCATCATCATCATCGGATAGTTCCATGGCGCAATCGACGCGACAACGCCAATAGGATCGCGGCGCACCATTGATGTGTGTCCCGCCATGTATTCCCCGGCTGCTGACGTGTGCATGTTGCGCACGGCACCTGCGAAGTATCGGAAGCAGTCTGCCACAGCGGGCACTTCGGCGGTGCGCACCTCGTTGATGGGTTTGCCGCAATTCAGCGCCTCAAGCTGCGCTAGTTCTTCTAGGTTCGCCTCAATCGCGTCCGCGATCGCCAGCAATTTTTCAGACCGTTCGGACGGGGTTGTGCGCCCCCATGTTCCAAAGGCCGCGCGCGCGGATGCCACGGCGCGGTCGATCTGGCCCGGATTGGCCTCGGGCAGCTTCAGAATAACCTCGCCGGTGCGGGGGTTCAAAACGTGTTCTTCTGTATCGGTTCCGGCCTCGAACGATGACCCGATCAGCATCTTGGTTTCCATGATGTCTCTTCCTTTGGTCCAGTTGCCTTGTTGAGTTACTTGCCTTGTCCGGCCACCGTGTCGGTGCCGCGTGTCAGATAATATGCCCCCAGTATCGGCAGGAATGTGACCAGCACGACGACCAGCGCGACCACGTTTGTCACCGGGCGTTCACGCGGTCTGACCAGTTCTTCCAGCATCCAGATCGGCAGCGTCTGTTGTTGTCCGGCCGTAAAGGTTGTCACGATGACCTCGTCAAATGACAGCGCAAAGGCCAGCATTCCACCCGCCAGCAATGCCGTCGAAATATTGGGCAGAATGACATGGCGGAACGTCTGGAAACTGTTGGCGCCAAGATCCATCGACGCTTCGATCAGGCTGCCCGAAACGCGGCGAAACCGTGCGACCGCATTGTTGTAGACAACGACGACACAGAACGTGGCGTGCCCCAGAACGATGGTCCAGAAACTGAACGGGATATCAGCCAGATTAAAGGCCGAGCGCAGTGAAATCCCCGTGATAATTCCGGGCAACGCAATCGGTAATATCACAAGCAACGAGATCGCCTCGCGGCCAAAAAACTTGGTCCGGCTGATCGCCGCGGCACAGAGCGTGCCAAGTATCAGAGCAATCACAGTTGAAATCGCAGCCACCTTCAGCGACAGGGCCAGCGCCGTCCAGACGTCGGGCCTGTGCCATGTAACGGCGAACCATTTGAGCGTCAGGCCGGGGGGCGGCCATTGATAGGATTTATCTTCGGTTGTGAACGCATAGACAAAGATCAACAGGATCGGCAGATGCATGAAGGCAAGGCCCAGCCCCGCCGCAATCTTCAATCCCCGTGGCGCGCGATCAGAGTGCATCAAATGCCCCCTGCCGTTTTGCAATCCACAGATAGACCGCCATCAAAAGAATGGGCACGACGGCAAAGGCGGCGGCAAGCGGGATGTTTCCCGCGGTGCCCTGATAAGCATAGACCGCCTGGCCGATAAACCGCCGCGAAGATCCGACGATCTGCGGAATGATGTAATCGCCCAATGTAAGGGAAAAGGTAAAGATTGATCCGGCGATCACACCGGGCAGCGCAAGCGGCAGCAACACATGGCGAAAGGTTTGCGACGGACGCGCGCCCAGATCACCGGACGCTTCCAGCATCGACACCGGCACACGTTCCAGCGATGCCTGTATCGGCAGGATCATGAACGGCAACCAGACGTAAAGAAACACCAGAAACGTGCCGGTGGCGCTGACCGAGAGGGAATTGCCGCCAATGACCGGAATGGACAGATAGGCGTTCAAAAGCCAGCTGAGGTGCAGGGTTTCAAACAGCCAGTTCAGGATGCCTTCTTTGGCAAGGATCAGTTTCCAGGAATAGACCTTGACCAGATAGCTGGACCAGAGCGGCATCATCACCCCGAGGTAGAATATCGCCTTCCATTTGCCACGGGCATAGCGCGCGGCGAAATAGGCGACGGGAAAGCCGATGATTGCTGCCGCGACACTGACAGCGGTGGCCATGACAACGGTGCGCACGATGATGTCGAAATTCGAAGGGCGGAACAATTCGCCATAGGTCTTGAGGGTGAATTCGTACTGGATCAGGCCGGAAAATTCGTCGATCGAAAAGAAGCTTTGCGCCAGCAGCGCAAACAGCGACCCAAGATAGATAATCCCAAGCCAAAGCGCGGGTGGCAGAATCAGCAAAAACACCAGCAACGAAGGGCGGCGCCATAATTCGTCGGAAATGCGTGACAGCACTCCGCCCTGATCAGCGATGACGGCCCGGTCGGTCATGCGCCCGCCATCACATGCAGATCTTCGCTGTTCCAGTCGACATGCACCGTGTCGCCGGCCTTTGGCACCACAGCGCCCTTGGGCAAAAGCATCGTCATCGCCACACCATGCACCTGCATGGATACCCGCGTTGCAGACCCCAGAAAACTGACGCTTCGAATACTGGCAGCATGCCCCGTTTCAGACAAGCGCACCGCCTCGGGGCGCAGGCTGCCGTGACCGTCAACACCTTTCAGTTCGCGCATCAATGCCGGTGGCAGCACATTGGACGAGCCCACGAAATCAGCCACAAACGGGACCGCAGGGCGATAATAGATATCTTCGGGCGATCCCAATTGCATGATCCGCCCTTCGTTGAACACCGCAACCCGGTCAGCCATCGACAGTGCCTCGCCCTGATCATGGGTCACGAATATAAATGTGATGCCAAGGCTGCGTTGCAAAGCCTTCAGTTCTTCCTGCATCTGTTCGCGTAATTTCAGGTCAAGCGCGCCCAACGGCTCATCCAGCAGCAGGGCGCGGGGTTCGTTTACCAGCGCGCGCGCCAAGGCAACCCGCTGCCGCTGCCCGCCTGACAGTTCAGAGGGCTTGCGGTCGCCGTATCCGCCCAGCGCAACCATGCCCAACGCATCCTCGGCGGCTTTGTGACGTGCGCCTTTGGGCAAACCGGCGATCATCAGGCCGTAGGCGACATTGTCGCGCACATTCAGATGCGGGAACAGCGCATAGTCCTGAAAGACGGTGTTCACATTGCGTTTGTAGGGCGGGATGTTCTGCGCGACCTGACCGAATATGCGGATGTCACCCTTAGTCGGTTGTTCGAACCCCGCAATCAGACGCAGGCACGTGGTTTTTCCCGAACCCGATGGGCCCAGCATGGCGAAAAATTCGCCTTCGGCGATATCAAGGTCAACACCGTCGACGGCTTTCACGTCGCCATAGTGGCGCGACACGCCGGAAAAGCGGATTGCAGATGTCATAGGGCTTCCAGTGCTATGGCCCGCCACCACAGGCGGCGGGCACGTGTCGGGGTGGCGTTAGCGCCCGCCGATTACGCCGATGTAATCAGAAACCCAACGATAGTAAGGCACGCATTCACCCTGACTTTCACAGGACGAAACCGGCGTGGTCCAGAACTTGATACGTTCGAAATCATCCAGCCCGTTCTTTGTGCACCCTTCCGCCGTCTGCATACCGCGCCCATCCGTACAGGCGGCGGGCACAGCGGGGTTTGCGCCGAACCACACAGAAAGGTCCGATTGCAGGTTGGAAGCCAGCGAATGTTCCATCCACATATAGCTGCAATTGGGGTTGGCCGCTTCGGCATGCATCATTGTCGTATCGGCCCAGCCGGTCGCGCCTTCTTGCGGGATCGTCGAAGCAACGGCAGCATTGTCACCTTGCAACAGGTTCACCTGAAACGGCCAGCTTCCCGAGGCGGCCATGCCTTCGTTTTTGAAATCGTCGATCTGAATGAAAGCGTCATGCCAGTAACGGCTGACAATCTTGCGCTGTTCACGCAACAGATCCAGTGCGGCGGCATATTGCTCCGCGTTCAGTTCGTAAGGCGATACAATTCCCAATTCCGGCTGATGAAACATCAGATAGTTTGCGGCATCCGCGATGTGGATCGGGCCGTCATAGGCTTGTACGCGGCCTTCGTTGGGCTGACCGTCCGGTAGATCCATCGGTTTGAACACGACATCCCAGCTTGTGGGCGGTTCGGGGAACACCTCGGTGGAATACATCAGAACGTTTGGACCCCACATATAAGGTGTTCCATAATGGGTTCCGTTCGTGAAATGCCATGGCGCTTCTTTCAAACGGTCGTCCACTGTGGACCAGCTTGGGATCAGGTCGATATTGATCGGCTGCACCCGTTTGCCCGCGATCATCCGCAAAGACGCATCGCCCGACGCAGTCACCAGATCAAATCCGCCTTCGTTCATCAGGGCGACCATTTCGTCGCTGGTGTTTGCGGTTTTAACGTTAACCATGCAACCGGTCTTTTCTTCAAAGCTGGTGATCCAGTCGAATTCGGCAACCGTTTCTCCGCGCTCAAGATATCCGGGCCAGGCGACAATGTTGACCTGTCCTTCGCCTTCACCAATTTCCGTTAATGCCGTTTGCGCAATGCCCTGCCCGGCGAAAACCAGACAAAGTGCCATTGCGGCACTTGATTTCAACAGTCCATTCATCTGCAATCTCCCCTGCAAGAACGATATGACAGCTTGGCGCCACCTTCTTGCGATAAAGCGTGCAGCAGAAAGACTGTTTTCGCCAATTCAATTCGCAGAATTATGATATCGATTTTTCCGATATCTGTCGCTATACACCAGAAGATAGTTTGTGCGCCTGTGCGATCGCCACAAATTCATGCGCGGCATCAGACAGTTTCGATCCCTTGCGCCAGACAAGGCCAACCTGCACGACCGGCAATGATCCGGACACATCGCGCGCCTCGATCCGGTCGCCCTCAAGCGACCACGGGCGGTACACAAGATCGGGCAAAAGTGCCACGCCGGAGCCGGTCGCGACCAGCGAACGGACAGCCTCGACCGAACGGGTCCGGAAGGCGATTTTGGGCCGGGTTCCAAGAACCGACAACAGCTTGACCGCCTCCTGTTCCATTTCATCGACATTCAGCACGATCAACGGTTCGTCCTTGAGATCGGACAGGCTGATACTGTCCTGTTTCAAAAGCCGGTGCCCCAGCGGCATCCACAACCGATAGGGCGACACATCCAGCGCCTCGGCATGCAACGCATAATTATCCGACATGCGCGACGTCATCATCACGGCCACATCCATTTCGCCGCCAATCAGCAAATGTTCAAGATATTCTCCGGACTCCTCGATGGCGGTGATTTCGACCTCGGGATAGGCGCGGGTAAACTTGGCCAGCAAATCGGATATTACATATCCTGCCACAAGCGATGTCAGGCCCAGATGCAGTTTGCCCGGTGTGCTGCGGTCCTGTTTCTGAAAGGCCCGCCGCGCCTGCGACACCTCGGACAGAATGGTTGTGGCGTGCCGCAGGAACTGATGGCCCTGATGCGTGATGCGCAATCCACGGGAATGGCGATCAAACAGCCTGACACCCAGATCGGCTTCCAGATCCTTGATGGCCTCTGTCACAGCACTTTGGGAAATCGACAGGGATTGCGACGCAGCACTGACAGACCCGTGTTCGGCCACGGAAACGAAATAGGTCAACTGGCGAAATGTGAATGACACGGCGGCAACATATCCCGAATTGAGTGGTTGGACGGTAGTATAGGCACTCTTTCATCCCAAGAGAAAGCGCCCGCCCAAGCCGTACGAAAACCCCGATCAGGCGCGCGCACGCGCGCCGGATGGATCGTAAACGCAGTTTTCCACCACCTGTGCCGCGCGCATTTCATTGTGGATCTTGACCTGAAGCCGGGTTCCGTTCTTGGCAAATTCCTGAGGGACCAGCGCCATGGCAATGTCGTGGTTGCAATAATAAGAGAACCCGCCCGAAGTCACGCGCCCGATCAGCTTTCCATCCTGATACACGCCTTCATCCGCGATCACAGACGTCTCTCCATATGGCAGTTTCAGCGTCACCAGAACCTGATGATTGCCGTCATTTTTCTGTTTGACCAAGGCATCCCGCCCTTTAAATGTGCGATCTTCCATGACCACGAAGCGGTCCAGACCGGCCTCGAACGGCGTGATGTCCCGGCGTAGCTCTCGATTGATCGCACGATAGGATTTTTCCAGCCGCATCGATTCAAGCGCTTCAAGACCAAAGGGTTTCACCCCCGCCTTCAGCAACATATCGACCAGATGCCGGTTGTACCCGATCGGGTGATGCAGTTCCCAGCCTAGTTCGCCGGTATAGCTGATGCGCAGCAGGTGCACATCCTTGGCATAACCCACTTCTCCCTTTTGCGCCGACATAAAGGGGAATGCCGGGGTGGAAAGATCGTTGTCGGTCAGCGGCTGCAGAATGTCACGCGCATTGGGTCCGGCCAACGCGATCACACCCATCTGTTCCGACACGTCCTCCATCTGCACCGATCCGTCATCCGGCAAAAGGCGCGACAGCCGGTCCCAGTTATAGACCTGCCCGTTGGGTGTACTTACAAGGTAAAAGTCGTTTTCGCCGTAACGCACGACGGTGTATTCGCCATCGATGCCACCGCGGGTGTTGCAGACCACCGAAAGCGCGATACGTCCGATCCCGGGCAGTTTATTGGCCATGATTCCGTAAAGCCACGCGGCGGCCCCCGGCCCGCGTATGGTGAATTTTGTCATCGGCGACATCTCGATGAAACCGGCCGTTTCACGTGTGGTTTTCACCTCTGACTGGACGTATTTCATATGCGCGGTGTGCCGGAACCCCGCTTCGGGCACGGCCAGTTCGACAGAAGGGGCGAACCAACGCGGGAATTCGTAGCCGTTGAACGTGGTCCAGACAGCGCCCGCCGCAGTCAGCAGATCATAAGACGGAACGGTCTTCATCGGGCGGGCAAAAGGATAATCCTCGCCCGGAACATGGGCGTGCATATGGGTGCCCCACGTTCCGCGCACCTTGTCCATGGTCCAGCGTTTTGCGGCAAAATCACCAAAGCGGCGCGGATCAATCTCGGACATGTCAATGCCGGGGTCGCCATTGATAATCCAGCGGGCAAGCCGTTCGCCCATGGTGCCGCCCCAAAGAATACCGCCAGGGACACCTTCGGCCAGCCACAAATTCCTGTGCCCCGGTGCCGGACCGCACAGTGGCAATTCATCCGGGGTCATCTGAAACGGGCCGCGTGTGTTGGCTTTGATGCCGACCTCACCCAAAGCGGGCACACGTTCAATCGCACGTTCCCACTGGGTTTCGACTGCTTCAAAGTCTTCCGGCAACAGATCAGCACCGAAGGTTGGCGGCACACGGTCTTCGGCAAAAAGCTTGAGATCCTGTTCGAACTCATAAGGGCCAAACTGAAACCCGCCGACATCTTCCCGCAGGTAAGCGCCATAATCCTCATCCCGTAAAATCGGAAATTCCGGCAACCCTTCCTTTCGACGCCGGATCAGTTCGGGCACCGGTTCGGTTGTCCAGTATTGATGCACAATCGGGATGCAAGGCAGGTCAAGCCCCACGCGCCGCGCGTTTTCGCGGGCATAGTTGCCCGTGGCAAAGATCAGGTGATCACAGGTGATTTCGCCTTGGTTGGTGAACACTTTCCACGACCCGTCCGGCATCGCCTCGTATCCGGTCGCTTCGGTGTTCTGGTAAATGCTGGCGCCCTTGTCGCGCGCCAGTTTGGCCAGCCCCATAGTGATGTCGGCCGGATTGATATAGCCATCCTGATCATGCAGAAGACCACCGCGGATATCTTTGCTTTGCACCAGCAACGGATGCACCTTGGCCACTTCTTGTGGCGTGAGCAGGCGGCAGGGCACACCTGCGGCTTCGGCCAACGAGATATAGCTTTGGAATTCGTCCCAGCGTTTTTCTGTATTGGCAATCCGCAACTGGCCCACTTGTCGCAGGCCAACCGACGTACCCAGCGCGCGTTCAACCTCGCCATAAATGCGGATCGTTTCCATCGTCATCTTGGAAATGGTGTTGGACCGCACAAAAGTTACCAACAAACCCGCCGCGTGCCAGGTTGATCCGGCAGTCAGTTGCGAACGCTCTAGCATCACGGCGTCGGTGCAACCGTGCTGTGTCAGACCATAAAGGATAGACGCCCCGACACATCCGCCGCCGACAACAACCACCTGCGCATGTGATTTCATTCCATGGCTCCCCCAGCGATTTCCACTTAACCCGTTATCAAAGCCGCCTGCTGTTTTCACCAAAAATGTTAAAGCAGCGGCTGTGCCGCGATCACCTCTTGCAGTGTTGCGCGATGACCAACACAGGCTAACCCCGTTCCAGATGGCACCGGGGCAACAGGGCCTCTACGCTGGGCAGGTCGCAAAGTCCGGTGCCTGCGGTGGCCATTGTCGCGCTGGCCGCCGCCACGCCCCATTGCAACGCAACATCCTGCGGGTGTCCGCGGGCAAGTGACAGCGTCAGGGCCCCGACAAAGGCATCGCCGGCGCCGATTTTGCTGACAACGGGAACCTGCGGCGCGCGGCATATGTAACATGCATCGGTGCTTACCAGGATCGAGCCTTCGGCGGCGCGGCCCGTCACAATGGTTCTGGCCACGCCCCGTGCAATCAGGGTTCGGGCAAACGCGATACTGTCGTCCATCGTATCGAGTGGGTGTCCTGCCGCCTGTTCGGCCTCTCGCTGGTCCAGCCGCAGTATGTGCAAAGGGGCCAAAGGCTGCGTGATCAGGCGCATCAAGGCACCCTTGGACGTATCGACAACCAGTTTTTGTGTGTGCGGTGCCAGCGCCGCGCGAACGCGATTCGGATAGGCATCGCCCAGCCCCGGCGCGACGCCACCGCTTAAGACCACGTAGCCGTCAGGGGCAGCCGCCGCCGTGATTTCAGCTATTAGGCGGTCGCCGTCTTGCGGTGTCAGGGTTTGCCCGGGAATGCTGAACCGGAATTGTTCACCGGTGCTGCTGTCCGTGACCGCAAAGCTTTCGCGGGTTTCACCGCTGACTGCTACGGCGTGAACAGGCACGTTTTCCGCCGCGAGCAACTGCAACAACCGTTCACCCGAAACGCCTCCAACGGCAATCAGGGCTTTGGCAGTGCCGCCCAGTTTGCAAATCGCGCGCGCGACATTCACACCGCCGCCGCCCGGATCGATCCTTGGCGCTTCGCAGTACAGCTTTGGCCCGGCGGTAACCTGCGCCACTGACGTGGACAGATCAATCGCAGGGTTCAGCGTTATGGTTAGAATGTCTTGCAGAACATCCACCTTTCCGTTTCATAAATTGAATACCGTGGTCGGGATTATTTGCATAGAGAGAGCATGACAGCCCGGCATCGGCCCTATCCGCCTGAACGCAGGTATCTTTGACAGGACAAACCAGATGGAAGACCCCGAAAAACAATCTCTTGCGCCGCTTTGGTTGCTGATTTTCCTTCAGGCCGGGATTTCCGCGTCAAGCCTTGTGGTCGAGATCGTCGCAGGGCGGATGATTGCGCCCTATGTCGGAATGAGTCTTTACACATGGACGTCAATCATTGCGGTGGTTCTAGCGGGTTTTTCTGTCGGCCACTGGTGGGGCGGGCGGATCGCGGGGTACGAGACGGGCCGCGCGCTGCGGATCACGGGTTGGACAATGATTGCAGCCGCCTGCGCAACAGCCGGCGCAACCCTGTTGCTGCGGACACTTGCGGGGCCGGTAATCGAAACCCTGTTGCATCCGCTGGCAGCCATTACGGCGCTCAGCATGCTTGCGTTCTTTTTGCCCTCGCTGTTTGCGGGTGTGCCTGCACCTGTCCTGACGGTGGCGGCAATGCGAGGACGCGACCGATCCGAACGGGCACTGGGCGCGATGTTTGCGGCAGGTGCGATCGGGGCGATTGTCGGAACACTGGCGGCGGGGTTCCTGTTCGTGCCTTGGTTGGGGTCTGTGGCGACCCTGCTTGTGATTGCCGCAATCTATGCAATGGCGGCACTCACATTGTTCTGGCTTGGCGGGGCTACGTCGCGTGAAATGACGATCTCGCTGGGCGGGATCGCAGCCGTCTGCCTTATCGGCACCGGCGCCTTCAGCCTGCCGTCGGTTTGTGATCGGGAAAGCAGCTATTACTGCATCAGGACTGTCGCCATGTCCGACGATCCGAACGACCCGGTCAACCTTATGGTGGTGGATCATCTGGCCCATGGCATAAGCAACCGCAACACGCCACGGGTGATGTTTACCGAACATGCCGCCATGCTGGATGCCTTGCCCCGCATGCGGATGGAACGAACCGATTTCACGTCTTTCCACATTGGCGGCGGGTCTTATTCGGTACCGCGGGCCTGGGCGGACCGCGGAGTAACCGGCATCACAATCGCCGAAATTGATCCCGAAGTCACCGCCGTGGCAGCCGAGCATTTCTGGTTCGATCCCGATACGGCGACAATCCTTCACAACGATGCGCGACGGGCCTTGCGTGGTAGCACCGAGAAATTCGATGTCATCGTCGGGGACGCATTTACCGACATCGCGGTACCCGAGCACCTTGTCACGCTCGAATTCTTTGATCTGATCGCCGACCGGCTAGAACCCGGTGGCGTCTTTGCGATGAACCTTATCGACAATGTCGACAGGCCGGATGCGCTGTCAGCGGTGATTGTGACATTGCGCGAAGTCTTTGCCAGTGTGGAAGTCTGGACCGTAGCCAGTGCCCCTGTAACCGGGGAACGCCGTGTGTTTGTTTTGCTGGCCAGCGACCAGGACAGCCCGGTATCCGCGATCGAAACGGCGGCGCCGGACAGAACCCGGTTTCAGCCGCTGGACCCCGGATTTATCGACAGTATTCTACACCGGAAGACCGCCCAAATTCTGACGGATGATCACGCGCCGCTGACGCATCTCATGGGCCTTGATCCCGTGGTGGACTGACGCGGCAATAACAGGCGCGGTCTGGCGAACAGCGGAAACCAAACCGCACCGCATCAACCTAGCTGTCGAACCCTTCCAGATAGGCAACCAGTATGTCCAGCGCGGCCTGCAAATCGCTTTTCGCAATCATCTCGGTCACGGTATGGATATAGCGGGTGCCAACGACGATCCCGATCGCGCGCGCGCCTGCGGCAGCCTGTTGCGCGGCAGCACCGTCCTGTCCGCCTGCAGCCAGCATCGTGCGCTGGAACGGGATTTTCTTGCGCAGGGCCAGCGCCTCGATGTCGCGCACCAGTTCCGCATCGGCGATAAAGCTGCTGTCGCGCACGTGCAGGCCGAACCCCTTGCCTAACTGCGTGGTTGCCATGTGGTCGGGCACGCCGGGCGTGTCGCAGGCCAAGGTGGTGTCGATCCCCAACCCGATATCGGGCCGCACACGGTAGGCCGCCGTGCGTGCGCCGCGCAGGCCCACTTCTTCCTGACAGGTAAAGGCCACGTGAATTTCCGCGCCCCGGCCTTTTTTGCCCAGTTTGCGGATCGCCTCGATCCCCAGCCAGCAGGCCACGCGGTTGTCCAGCGCCTTGGACACGAAACGGTCGCCCATTTCGACAAAGGGTTCATCCATGACGACGTAATCACCGACCTTGACCACGTCCTTGGCCTTTTCACCCAGCCCGATATCGACAAAAAACTCGCCGACTTCGGGTATTTTCTTGCGATCTTCGGGCGAGGAAATATGGATGGGCTTGCCACCCGGGTTCATTACACCTTTCAGATCGCCATCATCGGTGCACACCAGCACCCGACGCGAGAACAGGTTGCGCGGATCGAACCCGCCAACCGGTTGCAGGTACAGGAACCCGTCTTTCGAGATATGACTGACCAGAAATCCGATTTCATCCATGTGACACAACAGCATCACCTTGGGCGCACTACCGGTCCCGTGGGCATCGCGCCGACAGATCAGCGATCCCATCGCGTCGGTTTCGACGTTGTCGAACATGCCCTTGATTTCCGACGTGATCAGATCGCGCACGCGGTTTTCACGCCCCGGCACGCCCGGCATTTCGCAAAGCCGTTTCAGCAAATCAGTGTTCATCGGTTTTCCTTTTGGTCAGTTTTATCAGGGTGTCGCGTGCGTATCGGAAAATGTAAATACGCGCCATGTGTTGCCCCCTGCGATGCCCTGCCGCATCCGGACGCGCGGCGTTTGGGTCATTTCATAAAGAACGGATGCAAATGTGCTGGACCCGCCATTGGTTTTGGCGCGCATACAGATCGGCGCATCTGCATCATCGAAAACCGATTGCAGACGGGCGATCGTATCAATCGCGCCCTTGCGCGTGTGCAGCCAGTCCAGTCGCGTGCGCGAGCTTTTGTTGAACCCCGCCGCATCCAGCCGCGCCTGCGCGCTGTCATCCAGATCGCCATTCGCCAGAGGATGATTGGTGTGCAGCAGCACGCCATCCGGCGGCAACGGCAAGGGCGCGCAGGACAGGGCCGAACATTCGACCGAAGAAATGCCATCGCTTGTCGCGAGCGCGTAATGCTGCCCGCTGGCGTGCCCGACACCACGCAAACGCGCCACGGCGTCCGCACGGTTGCGCGCGCCAAGGGCGTGGCGCAACGCCATCGCCACTGGCAAACCGTCCGCCGCATGGCGCAACATCAACAACGTATTGACCCCTATGGCCAGTCCTGCATCGTTGGCACCCGTCAGTCCGATCATGCCCGCAGCACTTAGCACCAGTGTTTGCGGAATGTCCGCACCGCCAAGGCGCAAGACAATCTGTGATCCGTCCATATGCGCCGGCAAATCCATATTTTGTGCCAGCAGATGCCCGCCCCTGACCGGCGTGGCAATCAGGCTGCACCCGGGCGGGGGGGCATCGGGGCGCGCATCGTACCACCATTGTTCGTCCATCAGGTTATAGGCCAGGATGCGCGCCAGCGGTTGCCCCGCACCCTCAGCGATGCCGACCAGTTCGTCGTAAAGATCCGGCGTGGCCCGCCGGGCACGCGGGATCAGCGCGGTCGCGTTCAGAAACTCTGTACAGTAGGTATCAATATCCTTGGGCGCGCGGGTGCCACGCGATGTCATCGTCGCCTGCGCCCATATTTTCAGCGCCTCGTTGATCCGCTCGCGCAAGGTTTCGCCGTGGCTGTGCCCCCGCTGCCGGGGCGTTCCGAAACACTCGACAATGTCCATTCTTCCGCTCCTTTGCCTAGGTCCGGCGATAGCCGCGCACGATGTCCATCAGGCGGCTATGATCTATGGCGCGCACCTTGTGGCCCTTGGGTTTCACCGCAATCCGGTCCGTGGCGGCGACCATCGCGTTTATCACGGCCTCTTCGGTGGCCTGCACCGTCGCGGCATAAAACCCATCAAGATGCGTGTCTTTCAGCGCCTCAAGCGTCATCACATCGGGCGCATGCCACGGATTTTTTTGCGGATTGGCTGTGCTGAAGGCCAGAAAGATATCGCCGGAATTATTCCCGCCTTTGGTCCCATTGCGCCCGATCCCGATACTGCCGCGCCGCGCGACCCGGTCCAGTTGATGCGGCAACAGGGGCGCATCTGTCGCGATAACCACGATGATTGATCCCAGATCCGACGGGTAAACCAGATCATCGCGCATCTCGCGCCCGACCGGCACGCCCGAGATTTCGAGCCAGTCGCGGGTGCCATGGTTGGCCTGCACCATCACACCCAGATGATAGGTGCGACCGGCAACATCGATCCGTCGCGATGCAGTGCCGGTGCCACCCTTGAATTCATAGGCGATCATGCCTGTACCACCGCCAACATTGCCTTCTGCCACCGCGCCCGGGGCCGCGCTGTTCAACGCCTCAAGCGCGTGCGCTTCGGTCACGCCGCGCGCGTTGATATCATTCAGAACACCGTCATAGGTTTCCCCGACAACGGGAAGGCACCACATGTGATCGGTGGCAAACGTTTCGGCATAACGCTCGATCATCCATCCCACGGCCGCATGGCTGACGATGCCGACGCTGTGCGAATTTGTCAGCAAAACAGGGCCCATGAACCACCCCATATCCTGAATATGGTGCGATCCGGTCAATTCTCCGTTGCCGTTGAACGAATGAACACCGGCCCATACCGGTTCGATATCGCCGCTTTGCCCGCGCGGAAGAATGGCCGTCACGCCTGTGCACAAACCGGCGTGAATACCTGGCACTGCATCCTCGATCACCGTGGCATACCCAACCGTGATCCCCGGCACATCGGTGATCGCGTTGCAGGGGCCGGGCGTGCCGTCAAATGACAGGCCGATATCACGGGCGCGGGGTTTTTGTGTCATGTCTCACTGTCTTTTCTGTCAGGGTTCGGCACCGGTCGCATCTGGCTTCCGGGCTCGTATGAAAACGGATCAAAGTGGGCGGCCAGTTCACGCATCGCTCCCAGACGCTGTTGTGCGGCAGATCCCACCCGTGCGGTAATTCCATTCAGAAACAAGCCCAGCAGGGCCGAAATGCCGGATGTGCTGTCCAGAAACGCCTTGTTCGACGTGGCCACCGTAAGGACGTGGGGCGTGTACTGGCGTGGCCAGGTGCTATAGCGATCGGTGATCATGATCAGCGGAATGTCCCGGCGCAGGCACATATCGGCAATTTTGACCGCCTCGTGGGCATAGGGCACCACCTCGATCATGATGACACAGGATGTCGTGGGGTTTTCGATAAACAATTCAGACCAGTTGCCGCTGCGCCCGTCGGCAAAGCGCACGCCGGGGCGCACGTATTTCAGGCGCGTGGCGAAATCCGTGGCCATGCCCTTGACCCCCTGAAAGCCGGTGACATTCACATGTTCCGCCGCCTCAACAACGTCCAGCGCGGCACGCCACTGATCCGTGACAGCCATCTGGTAGACTTCGATGATGGCATCCAGTTCCAGTTGCAACTGCGCATCCAGTTCTGATCCGGTGCCTTCGGGAATGGCGATCCGGCGGGCGCGCGGGCTGCTGGCGTCTTCGCCCGATTTGCGAAACTCGCTGTTTACGGCCGCTTTGAACGCCTTGAAATTCGCATAACCCAGGCGCCGCACGAACCGGCCCACCGTCATTTCGCTGACCCCTGCCCCGTTTGCCAGATCGGCAGCGGTTTCAAAGGGCAGGTTGTCAAAATTTCGTTCGACCCACAGGGCGACTTCGCTTTCCGCCTTGGACAGGTTGCGCGCGTTGGTGACACGTTCGCGGGCGGCCCCTTTGGGTTTGGTAATTCTGGCTGTCATGCCGCATCTCCCTGCAACCGCGGGATCGCATCAATCAGTTCGCGGGTATAGGCCTGTTCGGGCGCATCGAAAACGGCCCCTGTCGGACCCGCCTCGACGATTTCACCACGGCGCATCACTATCACCGAATTGCACAACCGCCGGATTACCGCCAGATCATGGCTGATAAAGATCATCGTCAGCCCCCGTTCCTTTTGCAGCTTTAACAGCAAATCCATGACCTGCGCCTGCAAGGTGACATCCAGCGCCGATGTGACCTCGTCCGCGATCAGTACGTGCGGATCAAAGGCCAGCGCCCGCGCGATTGCAACGCGCTGACATTGCCCGCCAGACAGTTGCGCCGGAAAGCGGCCGCCAAGATCGGGCGACAGATCGACCTGCAACATCAGATCCGCAACCCGGCCAGCCACGTCTTTGGGCGCGCACAAGCGATGGCGGCGCAGCGGTTCGGCGATGGCCGCCTGCACGGTCATGCGCGGGCTTAGCGCCTCATAGGGGTGCTGATAGATCAACTGAACCTTGCGCAGATATGCAACGCGCCCCGGCCCTGTGGGATGGGCCGGCTGGCCTTCGGACAGAACCGATCCGCGATAGGGTTTGACCAGTCCGACAAGCGAACGTACCAGCGTTGTCTTGCCCGATCCGCTTTCACCGACAATGCCAAGCGTTTCGCCGGTCCTGACCATGAAGTCGGCGTTCTTGACGGCGACGAACCCGCCTTCGCGCCCCGAAATCAAATCTGCCAGCGTCCGCCCGCCAAAGCGGATGCGGATATTGCGCGCCTCGATCAAGGGCGGGCCATCGGGCACCTGCACAGCCTCCTGCAACTGCAGACGGTCGGGATGCGAGGCGATCAGCTTTTTGGTATAGTCGTTTCGGGGCGCACGTATCACCTGCGCCACCGAACCACTTTCCATCAGCTTTGCGCGGCGCATGACCAGCACATCGTCACACACTTGCGCCACAGCCCCCAGATCATGGCTGACAAAGATCATCGACAGGTTCCTGTCGCGCCGCAGTTGCGCCAACAGGTCCAGCACGCTTTTCTGAACCGTTGCATCGAGCGCGGTTGTCGGTTCATCCGCCAGCAACAGATCGGGCTGGCAGGCCAGCGCGCCGGCGATCATCGCCCGCTGTTTCATGCCCCCCGACAACTGATGCGGATAGGCCCGCGCCCAGCGCTCGGGCTCGGGGATGCGCACCACATCCAGCAGGCGCAACACCTCCTGGCGAATGGCCTGCCCCTTCAGATCGGTATGCTTGTGCAAGGTTTCCGCCACCTGATCGCCGATCCGCATCAACGGATCCAGATGCGACGCCGGACTTTGAAAGATCATCGCGATACGTTTGCCGCGCACGGTGTTCAGTTCCGATTCGGGCAGGGTCAGTAAATCACGCCCTTCGAATGCGGCGCGCCCCGTGATGGTTGCCGTGGCGGGCAACAGCCGCAGCAATGCGCGGCACGTGACCGATTTGCCCGATCCGCTTTCGCCGACAATGCCCAGTGCCGCGCCGCGTTCCAGATCAAAGGAAACATTGTCCACCGCAACGGTCTGGCCAAAACGCACAGACAGGTCACGCACCTGCAACAACCGGGTCATCGTTCAATCCTTAACATGCGGGCCAACCCGTCACCGATCAGCGCAAAGCCGACACCGATCAGCACCATCGCCAGGCCGGGGAAAAAGCTGATCCACCATGCGGTCGAAATATAGGTCTGTCCTTCGGCGATCATGACACCCCATTCGGCCGCAGGGGGCGAAACGCCCATACCCAGAAATCCAAGGGCTGCCCCGAACAGAATTACCAGCGTTACGTCCGTCATCAGATAAACCACAATCGGTGAAAGGGAATTGGGCAGCACGTGGCGCAACAGGATATAGGGGTGCGAAAACCCCATCGTGCGCGCAGCCAGCACGAATTCCGCCTGCCGCAAAACCTGCGCTTCGGACCGGGCAAGGCGAGCATAGCCAACCCAACCAACCAGCGCCAGAGCGATGAAATAGTTCTCGATCCCCGGGCCCAGCACCGCCACGATTGACAGAACCAGAACGAAAAACGGGAACGGAACCGTGATGTCGACCACCCGCATCGCGATTGTATCGACCCAGCCGCCAAAATACCCCGCAACCAGCCCGATGGTCATGCCGATCAGCATCGGCGCGATGACCCCCAGCAGCCCGATATACAGCGCCAGCCGCGCGCCATAGACCACCCTGCTGTAGGTGTCGCGCCCCACATTGTCGGTGCCGAACCAGTGTTGCCCGTCCGGCGCTTTCAGGATCGCCTCGAAATTGATGGCGTAGGGATCATGGGTGGCCAGAAGCGGCGCGCTCAGCGCGATCAGGCACCAGACCAGCACAAGGATCACGCCGGTGACAAACATCGGTGACAGCCTCATGGCGTCACCCGCGGATCAATCAGGGCCGACAGCAGATCAACCGCCAGCATGACCAGAATGGTGGTCAGCGCGAATACCAAAGTGGCCCCCTGCACCACAAAATAGTCCCGCGCCAGAATGCTATCGACCATCAGTTTGCCCATGCCCGGCACGGCATAGACTGTTTCGACAATCACCGACCCACCCAGAAGATAGGCCACGATCACCGCAAACAGGTTCAGCGTGGGCAACAGGGAATTGGGAAATACATGGGTGCGGAAAAGCTGGCGATTGCCCAGCCCCTTGGACATGCCCGTTACCACGTAGTCGCGGTTCATTTCATCCAGCAGCGCCGATCGCAAGGTGCGCACCAGAATCGGCACAACCCAGATCATCGTCGACAGCGCAGGCAGGAACAGATGCAGGAAATGATCGGGGATCGTTTCGCCAAATCCGCTGACCGGAAACCAGCCCAGCGTAACACCAAAGAACCGCGCGAACAGCAAGGCCAGCCAGAACACCGGAATGGCAAGCCCCAGAACCCCCAACACGCGAATGATCTGATCGGCAAGCCCGTTCTGCCGCTTGGCCGACCAGACCGACAGCACGACAACCGGCGGCAGTGTCAGGACGATGGTGTAAAGAACCAGAAACAACGTCACCGGATAGTGTTGCGCAATCAGCTGCGACACCGGTACGCGGTAGCGCAGGGATGCGCCCAGATCACCGGTCAGCAGGTTCTTGAGATAAGTGAAATACTGCATCAGGATCGGTTCGTCCAAGCCGTATCTGTCGCGGATGATCGCGATGGTTTCGGGCGTTGCCCGGTCCCCCACCAGCAGCCGGATCGGATCGCCCGGCGTTGCCGCCATAAGCGTGAACGTAATGATGCTGACGCCCAGCAGAACCGGAATAGCCTGCACAAGTCTCAGGGCTATGAAACGCAAGGTATTCACTGGACATCCTCGGGGTGAAAGGTGTGGTACGGGCGGCCCGATCGACAGGGCCGCCCGGTGTCAGACGGGATCAGCCGTCTGTCAGTTCGGCCTCTTCCAGCGTCCATTGCAGCGCCGGCGTCAGGGTCAGACCCTTGACGCGATTCGAATAGGCGTTGGTGAAGGGCGAGTAATACAGCGGAATTTGCGACAATTCGCTGACCGAGATTTGCTGGATCTTGCTGTAAAGCTCGGCCCGCTTGGCTTCGTCGCGTTCGCGCAGTGCTAGATCGGTCAGCTTGTTCAGCTCTTCATTGTGATAGTTTGTATAATACGACTTACTACCACATGTGTCACACAGCGCCCAGCGCACGGCCAGATCGGGATCTTCGGTTTCGTTGTAATACCAAGATGTTGTGACCTGATAATCGCCTTCAGCCAGTTTGGACCACCACAGCCCCGCATCGACACGCTCCACCGTTGTCTTGAAACCGACCGCGTCCCACTGCGCCTTGAGCAAGGTCGCAATCTGTTCGGCAGAGGGCGTGATCATCATGGTGATTTCGGTGCCGACAAGACCCTCATCCTCCAGCAAC